>DBNU01000221.1 GCA_002299125.1 Proteobacteria bacterium UBA664 | reverse complement strand
ATGTCATCGAGGCCTGTGACGAGGCCCTGCGCGAGCGTCTCATCGAGCCCGTGCTGTTCGGGCCCCGGGCCCGCATCCAGGCCGCGGCAGACAAGGCCGATGTGGATATCTCCCGGTGGGAACTCGTCGACACCGAGCACTCGCATCAGGCCGCCATGCTCGCCGCCCGCGCGGCCGCCGATGGCCATGTGGAAAGCCTGATGAAGGGCTCGCTGCACAGTGATGAGCTGCTCTCGGCCGTGGTGGACCGCGAATCCGGGCTGCGTACCGAGCGCCGCATCTCGCACGTGTATGTGCTCGATGTGCCCACCTACGACAAGTCGCTCTTCATCACCGACGCCGCCATCAACATCGCCCCCGATCTGGCCGCGAAGACCGACATCATCCAGAACGCGATCAATCTCTGGCGGGTGGTCTACGGCACGGAACGCCCCCCCAAGGTGGCGGTACTGGCCGCGGTCGAGACCGTCAACGCGCGCATGCCGGCCACGCTGGATGCCGCCGCCCTGTGCAAGATGGCCCAGCGCGGTCAGATTACAGGGGGGTTGCTCGACGGGCCGCTGGCCTTCGACAACGCGATCAGTCCGCAGGCCGTGGCCGACAAGGGGATCATCTCGGAAGTAGCGGGGAGCGCCGACATCCTCGTGGTGCCGGACATCGAGGCTGGCAACATGCTGGCCAAGCAGCTCACCTTCCTGAGTCATGCCGACGCCGCAGCCCTCGTGCTCGGCGCGCGGGTACCGATCATATTGACCAGTCGGGCCGACAACCGACATACGCGGTTGATGTCCTGCGCGCTGGCAGTACTCATGGCCGACGCCCGACGCAGAGGGCAGGTGAAGTGACCGCCACGCTGCTGGTCATCAACGCCGGATCCTCCAGCGTCAAGTTCAGCCTTTACGCCAAGGATGGACTCGCCGAGCTGGCCGAGGGGCAGGTCGAGCGGATCGGGCTCGAGCCACGCTTCCAGGCGCGCACGCAGGCTGCACGCGAGGAGCGCCGGGAGCTACCTGCCACCACCCGCCAACCGGAGGCCTTCGGCGTCATCCTCGACTGGCTCGACCAGAGCGATCTCGACTGCCAGATCGCGGCAGTGGCGCATCGCGTCGTGCACGGGGGTACGCGCTTTCGCGCTCCGGTACGGGTCACACCCGACATCCACGCCGAACTCGCCGCACTCTCTCCCCTGGCACCCCTGCATCAGCCACACAACCTGTCGCTGCTGGCGGCAGCCAGTGCAGCGCTTGCGGATGTGCCCCAGATCGCCTGCTTCGATACGGCCTTCCACGCGGATCACGCCCCACTTTTCCAGCAATTCGCCATTCCAGAGGCCTGGACTGCGCGTGGCGTGCGCCGTTATGGCTTCCATGGTCTTTCCTACGAATGGATTGCCGAGCGCCTGCGCGAGGACTACCCGGCGCTGCACGCCGGTCGGGTGGTGGTTGCCCACCTCGGCAACGGGTCCAGCCTCTGTGCCCTTGCGGGTGGCCGCAGCATCGACACCACCATGGGCATGACGGCGCTCGACGGCCTGCCCATGGGTACCCGCAGCGGTGCCATCGACCCCGGGGCGCTGCTCTACCTGCAGGAGGAACACGGCCTGACAGTGGCCGAACTGCGCCGCCTGCTGTACCACGAGTCGGGCCTGCTCGGCCTCTCGGGTGAGAGCTCCGACATGCGCTGCCTGCTGGCCAGTGACTCGCCGCGCGCGGCCTTCGCCATCGACTACTACGCGCTCGCAGTGGCGAAGTACACGCTGCAGATGGCCGTGTCCCTGGGTGGACTCGACGCGCTGGTGTTCACCGCCGGCATCGGCACCCACGCCACCGAGGTGCGCCGCCGGGTGAGTGAGCGCCTGGCACCCCTCATCACCCCCACCGTTCTCGTCATCCCGACCGACGAAGAGCGCATGATGGCGCGACATGCGCTCCACATCCTCGCGGAGAATCCAGCATGAACACCTCCCGGCCGCTGCGTGCACTCATCGTCGGCGTGGCCAACGATCGCTCCATTGCCTGGGCCATCGCGCGCGCACTGCACGCACGCGGTGCCGAGATCGCGCTGACCTACCTCAACGACAAGGCGCGTCGCTTCGTCGAACCGCTGGCCGAGAGCGTGAACGCAGCGCTGCTCATGCCACTCGACGTCCAGATGCCGGAGCAGCAGGCGGCGCTGTTCGACGCGCTCAGCGTGCGCTGGGGTGGGCTCGACGCCCTGCTGCACAGCATCGCCTTCGCGCAACGCGAAGACCTGCATGGTCGCGTGACCGATTCGTCCGCTGCGGGTTTCGCCGAGGCCATGGACATCTCCTGTCACAGCCTCATGCGTCTGACCCGTGCTGCCCTGCCGCTCATGGGCGGGGGCGGGTCCATCCTGACCTTGAGCTACTACGGTGCCGAGAAGGCCGTCCCCGGCTACGGTATCATGGGGCCGGTGAAGGCTGCCCTCGAGGCCAGCGTACGAGCGCTGGCAGGCGAGCTTGGGCCGGTCGGGATTCGCGTGAACGCGCTCTCGCCCGGACCACTTGCAACCCGCGCTGCCTCCGGCATCAGCGGCTTCGACGCCCTGCTCGCGGCGGCCACGGAGCGCGCTCCCCTGGCCGGCGGTCTGGACATCGAGCTGGTCGGCAAGGCGGGGGCATTCCTGCTTTCGCCCGAGGCTGCGGCCATCACCGGCCAGACCCTGCGGGTGGATGGCGGGCTATCTGCGCTGGCCTGAGGACCACAGTGCCGATGTGCCCGATCGCCATGCCTGCACCTCGACCGCCCGTCTCGCCCGGCCAGATAACTACAGGCGAGAGACATTCGCGCGCGCCGCAACCCCCGTTCGCGCTCACGCGAAGGCGTCGATACGCGTCCCGACCCGGGCACCCTCCCCCACCATCCGGGCGAAGAGATCGCCCAGCGCTGCCGCATCCAGGTGAGGATTCCAGCGCCAAGGAGTCACCCGCTCGGCGCCCGGGGTCACGTCCAGGCCCCTGACCGACGCAGCGTCAGCTCGGGTGGCGCGGCGGTTGCCGTCTGCGGCCGGCCCTGGCAAGGAACTGCCCGCATTCGCCGTTCGCTGCGGGCCTGATTCCGGGCGTGCGGCCGCAGCCGCCGGCTGCCGAAGGCCCGCACGCACGTCGGACCCGTCCCGCCCGGACGCGGCCACCGCTGCCGGCGGCAACAGGCTGCGGCCCGGGCCCGGTGGGTGCCGCCCCATCGGCGGGACATTCATGCCGCGCGAGTCATTGATGCGCACGAGATACCTTTCCCGATGAATCCGTCGAACTGCTCCTTACCCCACAGCACTGCGTTAGACGCCCACCAGAGCCAGCGTTCGCTCAGACGACGCCTCGTCGCTCATAGCGTGCAAGCAGCCGCTGCTGGTTGTCCAGCGACCAGAGATGCAGATGGATGGCCTGCAGATAATCGTTGGCGACCAGTTCCTTGAGCGTCGCCGCGTCGAGCGCGCGCACGGCATCGCGCTGCACGCAGGAGAAACCCGACAGGGAGAACTCCTCGCCGGCCGCGGTGCGCACATTGGCAGTCATCGGTTGCAGCAGACCCAGGGCCTGGATGCGCTCACAGAAGGCCTCGGTCAGCAGCCACTGGGCCTGAAATTCCTGCAGGAAGCTCAGCGTGCGTTCCATGAGCGGGCCGGGCGAACCGTCTGCGGCGAGCAGCCTTTCACCCCTCGCCTCACGGTTGAATCCGGGCCAGGCGCTGTCGAGGCAGACGGTGTAGCGCGCCTCCGCGCCCGCGCCGGTGGCGGTGGCGGCGTTCGCCAGCACGAAGGGATAGCGGCGCACGTAGGCCGGCAGATAGTCGGCCTGCCAGCGACCGTCAGCGGCGAGATAGAGGTTCTGGCGTGGTCGCAGACCCAGCATGACCACCGGCACGGCACGGCGCTCGCCGCCGTCGGCGAAGACGATGGGGTACTCACGCGCCGCAGCAGCGAACTCCCCGGCCAGCACATAAACGGAGTTGGTCTCGCTCGCAAAGCCAAAGCCTGCGGCCGGATCGAGAAAGAGGTCGCGGTGGAACTCGGCAGAGACCGGGACGATCTGCCGATAGAACAGGGGATTGACTGGGGCGGGCGTGCTCATGGGCGGATCCTCGGGCGAAGGGTCTCAGACTGCTTCTCGGTTGCTGTCAGGGACTCGGTCGCGCCAGCGACCCGGCCGCATCCACCTCGACCGCTGGTGTCTGTTCGCCGTCGGCTGGCTGCGTGATCCCCGCATCCGGCTCACTGTCGGACCAGTCACGAGACAACAGGGCCTGATGCCACGCGTCGATCTCATCCGCACTGACACTCACTGGATGGGTCTCGCGGATCTTCTGCAGCGCCGCCTCGCGGATCGCGACCGTCGCGTCGCGCACCAGCAGCTCCCGGGCGAGCGGTTTCGCCTCCGCTTCGGGCAGCGCACGCTCCGACAATCGCTCACCAAAACGCACGATGTGAAAGCCTTGGGGGCTCTGCACGGGCTCGCTTACCGTGCCGGGCGTCAAGGTACCCAGCAACGCGCGCAGCTCCGGCAGCAGGTCGGCCACCGCGAGCAGGCCCATGTAGCCGCCTGCCGCACGGCTCGCCGCATGGGCGGAATACTGCCCGGCCAGCACGGCGAACTCCGCCTTGCCCTTGCGCAAGGTGCCCGCGAGCTCGCGCGCTCGCGCGAGCACGGCCGCCTCGCTGTCGGCCTCGGCACCCGGCTCGAGCGGCAGGAAGATCTGCCAGACCGGCACCCGCTCAGGCAGACGGAAGCGCTCGGGCTGTTCGCGCAATAGCCGCGTGACATCCGCCTCTGCGGGCCAGTCGGGGCTCAGGTTCGCGCGCACGACCCGGGCGAGGTAGAGGTCCACCAGGGTCCGATCGCGGGCGCGCTGCACCAGGAGCGCCGTGAGGGAATCGTCGAGGGCGCGGTTGACCTCTGCGGCGGTCAGCACCGAGCGCAGGGCGGACTCCTCCTCCACCAGTCGACCAAGGGCCTCGGCATCGGCCAGCCAGGTGTCGCGCTCGTTCGCGGGCAGGGCCCCGAGCAGGGCCTCGATGTCCGCCAGCGTCAGGGCGGGCACGGCAGCCGTCGCCGCGACCGCAGCGCCATCGTCCGGGGCGCGTGCGAGCGCAGATGCCGTCTCCCCCGCAGCAGGCACGCCAGCGGCAACGACGGGCCGGCCAGCGAGCGCAACCTGTGGGGCTGTCTGCCCTGCCGGCGCGCCGTTGCCGGCATGCAGGGGAATCGCCGCCGGCAACTCATTTGCGGGTGGGCCATCCGCCAACCCGAGACCGAGCCATGCACCAGCGGCAAACCCCACTGCGGTGGCAACGATGATGGCCGATAAGACGTGGGTGTTTCCCATGCTACGAATCCCGAAATCGATTCTTATAACCAGAGGCCTGGATACGCGCGGCGTGCTCACCACGCATTGGCACACAAGCCGCGTCCAGGCGCAGCGTAGCACGCAGCCTCCCGACACCGATTGTCACCGCTCAGATTGACCGACCCTGATTGCAGTGGCCCCTCTCCACCTTTGCGGATACGCTTGGCGGGCACGTTTTCCGGGGCACCGTCGAGGCAGCACTTCATGAATCCCAGACCGCCCGAACATGCCCACTCAACACCCTTCCCGCCCTGAGCAGACACCGCTGGCCCCGCCCGGGCCCAGTGGTTCCCGCACATCCCGGGTGCCCGGGCGTCCACGGAGCACTGCGTGAGCTCACCAGTAAGCCGGCACCTCGTGATCGTCTTCGCCGACGTCTCGGGCAGCACGCAACTCTACGAGCGCCATGGTGACGACATCGCGCGCGCGGTCATCGCCCGCTGCCTGGATGCCCTGCGCGACGTGACCCTGAGGCACGCCGGCACGGTCATCAAGTACATCGGTGACGAGGCCCTGTGTACCTTCCACGAGCCGGATGCCGCCGGGATCGCCGTGTGCGACATGCAGGAGGCCATCGCCGAACTCGACACCGGCGACCTCGTTCCCGAGGGGCTGCAACTGGCGATCCGCGTCGGCCTGCACTTCGGGCCGGCCTTGCTGGAAGGCGGTGACGTGTATGGCGATGCGGTGAACATCGCTGCCCGCATGGCGGCCCAGGCCAAGGCCGGGCAGATCATCACCACGCGCGAGACCTTCGAGGGCTTCGGCCCCATCCTGCAGGCCTCCTGCCGGCTCATCGCCCGCGAAAACATCAAGGGCAAGAGCGAGACGATGGAATTGCACGAACTGCTCTGGCTGCAGGACGACGCCACCCGCATGGGCAGCGGCGTGCTCAAGACCATGGGTGCCGAGCCCGGCTGCCTCACCCTCGCCTATCGTGGCCAGACCTACAGCGTGAACGCGGAGCGCACGCGTACTGTGCTCGGGCGCAGCTCCAGCGCGGAGATCGCCGTGGACGAAAGCCTCGCCTCCCGCCAGCACGCCGTGGTCGAGTTCCGTCGCGGCCGCTTCTTCCTCATCGACCAGAGCCTGAATGGGACCTATCTGCTGCAGGATGGCGACGAACACTTCCTGCGCCGTGAGGAAATGGCCTTGAGTGGCAGCGGCCAGATCAGCCTGGGGCGCCCTTTCCACGAACGTCCATCCGGCATCATCACCTTCGACATCGTGCAGTGAATCGCCCTTCACACCTTCCCGAGGGAGTGGGCGGCCCGTCGCTTCGATTCGCTTGCCGCAGTGCTTCCGCGACCCATCGGGGCCACATTCGCAGCCACAACGAGGACGCCTGTCTGCTGCGTCCCGACCTCGGTGTCTGGGTAGTGGCAGACGGCATGGGCGGACACGAGCGGGGCGATTACGCGAGCGGGCAGGTCACGGCCAGCCTGGAAACCCTGACCTTTGCAGGCAATCTGGCCGCACTGGTCGAAGCCACCGAGGACGCCCTGCTGTCGGTGCATCAGCATCTGCGGGAGCGTGGTCTCGCAGTCGGTGGTGTCATTGGTTCGACGGTGATCGCCCTGCTGCTGCGCGACGGGCACGCCGTGGTGATCTGGGCCGGCGACAGCCGTGCCTACCAGTTGCGGAATGGCCTCATGTACCGGCTTTCGCACGATCACTCGGTGGTGCAGTCGCTCATCGACCAGGGTCTGCTGGAGGTCACGGCTGCCGCTGATCATCCGCTTGCCAACCGCATCACGCGCGCCGTCGGCGCGGGGGACACGCTGCACCTGGAAATGGAGTTGCTGCCCATCTGCGCGGGCGACCGCTTCCTGCTCTGCTCCGATGGCCTTGATCGCCATGTCGCAGACGAGGAAATCGCCAGCCTCCTGGCCGCGATCCACGACCCGGAGGCCTGCGCCAAGGCCCTGCTGGACAGAAGTCTCGCGCTGGGGGGAAGCGATAACATCACTTGTCTTGTGGTTGACATCACCACGGCTCCGGCTGCCTGAGTCAGTCGCGGCGATGGCGAACTTCGACGAAACCCTGCGCGCACTCGGTCGTGGCAAGGTGTGTCTCGGCGCAATCCTGCACAACCTGGACCGCACCCTGCAGCGAGCCCCGGGACTCACCCGCGAGGTGCTCGCGCGTCTCGATGCCGCCTACGGCCGTGGCGATATCAGCGCCGCGCACCTGGCCCACATCCGTGCCCACGTGCGCCGCTCCCCCCCCGAATACGCCCCCATCGCCCGTCCGATTGCCGGCGAGGCTGCCCGGGATCCGCGGCGTCGGGTGGATTTCAATCTGCACGGCGAGCGCACCCGCCCGCCCGCTCCGGACAGGGCGGCCGACGGCACTCCCGCCCTGGCGACGGCTGCGCCCGCCGAGCAGCTCGTCCTCGGCCCGGGGGCCATCCTGAAGGAGCGTTTCATCCTCGACGCCGTCATCGGCACCGGTGGTATGAGCACGGTGTTCAAGGGCCGGGACCTGCGCAAGGTGGAGGTCGAGGACAAGAATCCATGGGTGGCACTCAAGGTGCTGAACGAGGACTTCCAGCGCTACCCCGACGCCTACATCGCACTGGCCCGTGAGGCGAGCCGGCAACAGAAGCTGGCGCATCCCAACATCGCGACCGTCTACGACTTCGATCGGGCCGGTGAGACTGTCTTCATGACCATGGAGCTCCTGGTCGGCACGCCGCTCGATCAGTACATCCGCAAGGTCGTGAAGCCCCGGAGCGGTCTGCCCTTTGCCGAGGCCTTGCCGATCCTGGCCGGCATGGCCGCGGCGCTCTCCTACGCCCACGAGCGCCAGATCGTGCATTCAGACTTCAAGCCGGGCAATTGCTTCCTGACCGATCACGGCAGCATCAAGGTCTTCGACTTCGGCATCGCGCGGGCTGCCAAGACACCCGGGCAGATCGACATGGCCAAGACACTCTATGACCCGGGGAAATGGGGTGCGCTGACACCGGCCTATGCCAGTGCCGAGATGCTCGACGGGCAGGATTCCGACACCCGCGATGACATCTACGCGCTGGCCTGTGTCACCCACGAACTGCTGACGGGCCGGCACCCCTTCAACAAGACGCCAGCCAACCGCGCGCGCGATGCGGGCCTGGTCCCGCCTCCGGTGCGCGGTCTGAGCCCACGGCAGAACGCAACTCTCGCACGCGGTCTGGCCTTTCGGCGCGAGGATCGCTGCCAGAGCGTCAGCGAATTCATCGACGGTTTGCGTCCGCATCCCGTGCCCGGCCTGTCCCTGCACGACCTGGCTCTGATGCTCACGCGCTGGCGGCGCACCACCAGCGCGCTGGCCGGCGGGCTGGTGGTGGCGCTGCTCGTGCTGTGGTTGCGCCCCGGTGTCGAGACCCCTGCCCCCATCGAGGCCATGCCGGTCACCGAAGCCATGGCACCGACGGCACATCCGCGCATCGTCAGTGCCACCCTTGCTCGTCTGCAACAACAGATGGCCGAGGGCCGACTGACTGCGGCACACACGCTGCTGGCTACGCTGCCGGCCACCGCGCGCACCAAGGCCGATGCCGTGGCTGTCGCCACACGCCTCGAGGAACGCATGGCCGCAGCCGAGCGTGCCCTGCAGCGCGCCACCGAGGCCGGGATGCGCGGTGATGCGACCCTGGCCATCGCCTTCCGGGCGGAGGCGAGTGCACTCTGGCGGGACCGGCCACCGAAAGTGAAGGCAGATAGCGATGAGCGCTGACGAACTGCCCCCGGGCGGTCTGCGCCGATTGAGCGCTCGGTACGCCCGCGGCGAACTCGGCACCGTCCACTATCGGGCCGCCCGGCGAGCCTTCATCGAGGCCGTCGTCGCCGGCAGACTGCGGGCAGATGACGACGCCCCCGCAGTCGCGGGCACGGAGCCGGATGCCGCCTTCCTGGCGACCCAGCCATTGCCGGCGCGCTGGCGCGCGCCCGCGCGCCGGTCGTTCCTGCTGCGGGTGCTCGCGTCACTCGGGCTATCGGTCGCACTGGCGACGGCGGCATTCATGGCGTTCATCACCTTCACGCGCTGACTCTCCGAGCAGCGCCTGGCCTGTCCAGGCCAGCACCTCATCCTCCGGCGTCGCTGACCCGGCAGGCACCAGAGATTGCAGGTCGCGTGCTAGGCTTCGGCCCGATCTCGAAACGCCTCGTGAGGGTGGCGGACATACCGATGCTACCGGGCGCCCTGCTTCTGGAAATCCAAAAATCCATTCAAGAGGAAGCTTCCGACCGATGAGCTCGCCGGCATCTCCCAACCTCGACCCAGCAGAAGTCGAGCGCTTCGATGGTTCTGCCAGCCACTGGTGGGACCGACACGGCGACTTCCGTGCCCTGCACGACATCAACCCCGTCCGTGCGGCCTGGATTGCTGAGGTCGCGAACCTCGCGGGTGCCCGGGTGCTCGATGTCGGCTGCGGTGGTGGCCTCCTCACCGAGGCACTCGCGGCGGCCGGGGCGCGCGTCACCGGCATCGATGCCTCCCCTGCCGCCATCGAAGTGGCGCGAGCCCACGCCCGCGAGACCGGTCGTCTCA
>DBNU01000167.1 GCA_002299125.1 Proteobacteria bacterium UBA664 | reverse complement strand
ATCCTCATCACCCTGGTGTGGGTGGCTTACGCGGTGGTGTTCTTCGGCACCATCGTCAAGCGCCGCGTGAAGCACATCTACGTGGCGAACTGGTTCTACGGGGCCTTCATCCTCACGGTGGCGCTGCTGCACATCGTGAATTCCGCCGCCATCCCGGTCTCGTTCACCAAGAGCTACTCGGCCTACGCCGGCGTGCAGGACGCCATGATTCAGTGGTGGTACGGTCACAATGCCGTAGGTTTCTTCCTCACTGCCGGCTTCCTTGGGATGATGTATTACTTCATCCCGAAGCAGGCGGGGCGCCCGGTATATTCCTACCGGCTCTCCATCGTGCACTTCTGGGCCCTGATCTTCACCTACATCTGGGCTGGCCCTCACCACCTGCACTACACGGCCCTGCCGGATTGGGCCCAGTCGCTTGGCATGGTGATGTCGCTGGTGCTGCTGGCCCCGTCCTGGGGCGGCATGATCAACGGCATCATGACCCTCTCGGGTGCCTGGGACAAACTGCGCACGGATCCGGTGTTGCGGTTCCTCATCGTGGCGGTGTCGTTCTACGGCATGTCCACCTTTGAAGGCCCGATGATGTCCATCAAGACGGTCAACGCACTGTCGCACTACACCGACTGGACCATCGGCCATGTGCACTCCGGTGCCCTCGGCTGGGTGGCGCTCATCTCCCTGGGCGCGATGTACTACCTCATCCCGCGCCTCTACGACCGCCCGCTGTACAGCCTGAGGCTGGTGGAATGGCACTTCTGGACCTCCACCATCGGCATCGTGCTCTACATCACCGCAATGTGGGTGTCCGGCATCATGCAGGGCCTGATGTGGCGTGCTGCGGGCGATGATGGCCTGCTCACCTACTCCTTCGTCGAGTCGGTCGCCGAAATGCATCCCTACTACGTCATCCGTTTCGCGGGTGGGGCCTTGTTCCTCTTCGGCACACTGATCATGGCCTACAACCTCTGGCAGACAGTGGCGGGTGCCCGCGCCGTCAAGGCACCGGTACTGGAGCCGGCACCGGCCCACTGACCTGACGCCACAGCCCCCCAACGGCCAGTCGGGCCCGGGGGGGCTTGAATCGCCCTGCGCCTCTCCTGGAGTCCACTCATGGCATCCCAACACGAAGTCATCGAAACCAACATCGGCCTCATGGCCGTGCTCATCCTGCTGGTGGTGAGCATCGGTGGTCTGGTGCAGATCGTCCCGCTGTTCTTCCTGAAGGCGACTACCGAGCCGGTTGCGGGCATAGTGCCCTACGAGCCTCTGCGCCTTGCCGGGCGTGACATCTATATTCGCGAGGGATGCTCGCTGTGCCATTCGCAGATGATCCGGCCTTTCCGCGCGGAGACGGAGCGTTATGGGCACTACTCCGTGGCCGGCGAGTTCGTCTACGACCACCCCTTCCTGTGGGGCTCCAAGCGCACCGGGCCGGATCTGGCGCGTGTCGGCGGCCGCTACAGCGACGAGTGGCATCGCGTGCACCTGATCAATCCGCGCGACGTGGTGCCCGAGTCCATCATGCCCGGCTACCCTTGGTTCGAGACCACCCAGCTCGATCCGGATGCCATCCGGGCGAACATGCGGGCACTGAAGATGATCGGTGTGCCCTACACCGACGAGCAGATCGAAGCGGCCCCGGCAGCACTCGCGGGCAAGACGGAGATGGATGCCGTGGTCGCCTACCTGCAGGGTCTGGGTACGGCCATCAGGCCGACTCGCTGAAAGATTGAGGCCTGAAAGGCCAAGCCGGTACCGCGAACGTATACTCCTCCCCGGTGGCCGAGTCGGTCACCGGGGAGTTCGCTGGAGGCAGTCGCGCAATTCGTCCGACAGAGCCCTTCCAGATTAGCGAGCGGGGAAGCAGCACATGGATTTTGGACTTTGGCAGGGCATCTACACCGTCGTCGCCCTGGTCGCTTTCCTGTACATCATCGTCTGGGTCTTCAATCCAAAGCGAACCAAGCAATTCGATGAGGCGGCGCGTCTACCCCTGGAAGACGACAGCCGGCCGCCGTCAGGCGACGATCCGCGCTGACCCGGGGCGGACCTCTGGGGGCGGGATGTGTAGCGGCTGTTGCCGGGATGGTCTCCCATCTGCTTCGGTGCTTATGGGATCTCCCTGACTGTGAGACATCCGGTGCAGCATCCTGCTGATGCAGGCGGCAGCACTGACTTCAGGCCCGCGTCTTCTCGAGGCCACACTCTATGGCGATATGCACCAACTCGGCGACGTTGTTGGCGCGCAGTTTCGCCTTGATCTTCTGCTGGTAGTTCGACACCGCCTTGGCAGACAGCGAGAGACTCTCCGCGATCTGCCCCGGTCGGCGACCGCGAACGAGCATGTGGAAGACCTCGAACTCCCGCTTGGTGAGAACGGACAGCGGATCAGAGCTGACACTCACCTCGCTCAGGGCGAGACGCCCTGCGATATCCGGGCTGAGGTAACTGTCGCCGGCTGCAACCCTCCGCACGGCCTCGACCAGACTCTCTGGCGGGCTGGTCTTGGTGACGAAGGCCCGAGCGCCCGCTCGCAGGGCCCGGGTGACAATCGTGAGATCGTCGTGCATGGAGAGCACGA
>DBNU01000175.1 GCA_002299125.1 Proteobacteria bacterium UBA664 | reverse complement strand
GTCTTAATCCCTTCGTTATCAGGGCGTTCCTTCTGAGGGGGCAGGGGGGCGACGGGGGGGCTTTGTCGCGCGTCTTAATCCCTTCGTTATCAGGGCGTTCCTTCTGAGGTATCAGCAATGGACCCTCGTGGTCCGAGATCTGTCTTAATCCCTTCGTTATCAGGGCGTTCCTTCTGAGTCTTCCTTGCCGATTGTGCCCGGAAATCCGGGTGTTACGAGGCCCCCTGACGGAGATCGGTGGATCGTCGGGGGCTGACTGCCAAGTTCCTCCATCATTCGGCCGTGGCGCCGAGCAGGGACACGGCGTCGCCCATGTCGGCAGAGTGGAGCAGGGCCCCCGGGGGCAGGGACCCTATGCCCAAGTGGTGGATTTCCGGGTTGCGCGGTATCGGATAGGCGCGGACGTCGTCTTCATCGTCGTCGATGTAGCCACGCAGATTCATGAGCAAGCCCCCCAGGTCACCCGCACTTCCCTCGTAAAGATAGATCGAGTACTGCACCGGTACCGCCTCACGCTTGATGAACCGGTGCAGGCGACTGAGCCGCCGTGGACAGCGGATATCGTAGGCAATGATCCATGCGCGCCGCTCATTCAGTGCCATATGTGTAACTTCTTACCGACGAAGACGGCCAGTGCGCGCAGGTGCTTCGCGACGCTCTCCCGGTTGTTCGAGATCCAGCCCTCGACGAAGACGAGCTGGGCACACTCATCACTGCAACTGGCGGCGAGGATGCCGGCATCCAGGTTCATCTCTCCCCACACGAGTTGAGCGAGCATCTCGAGCAGCGGGTAGGTCTTTCCGTGTGCTGTCACGTAGCTCGGTAGAGCTCCAGCAGCGTGGAGTCGCGCGAGTACGGCCGCGCGACAGACATTCACCATGTGTGGTGCCAGCATCGGAGTTACTTCGCTCCGATACACCCAGCGGCGCTTTAGATCGCAGAACTCCGCGGTGCCCACACTGTGTCCGTGAGAGATTCGCTTGTGGGCCCACTCCCGGAGTACCTGCATGCGGCGGTGGCGTAGCCAGTTGTCGAGGCTGCTACCGGCTCCTGGCTGGGAGACAAATCGCTCAAGACAGGCGTTGAGTGTCTGCTCGTCCGCCACGTGCGGAAGCAGGTAGCCAGCGGTCTGATCTCTTCGGCCAGAAAATGAGATGGTGATCCCGCGTGCCATGCAGAGCTGCAACGCGCTACCCGTCCAGTCGACATGCTGGTTGCAGACGATGCGGTCGATGCGCCCGATGGGGATCCACCGTGGGGGCGCCGGGGGTTGCGCGACGACCAGCGCAGCGTGCTCTGCTCTTACCTCGATGCGCTCCTTTGGCAGCAGGTAAGCCGGGCGTGCTGCTCGAATAGCAGCGCGAGGCGTTTCCATCGCAACCGATAACTGGAACTCAGGCGCGATCTGGCTCACGAGAAGGGATCCTCGTCTCCTCCGTCGAGCAGTGGCAGCCCCTCGGCGCGCAACTGCCGCGCCATGGCGGATGCCTGGCGACGAAGCCAGCGTCGGTGCCAGCGTGCATTGTCCTCCCAGCTTGCGAAGAAGTGCTGGCGGCCACTCTTTGCGAGCAAACAGGCGCCGTTGGTCAGGGTGAAGTGCTCCTCGCGCAGATCGCGATCGCGCCACATGGCCCATACCCAGGCGTCGATTACCGGTCGCAAGGGGTCCATCAGATCGCAGGCGAGGGATTCTCGCCCGAAGGCCGGCCGGTGATAGAAGCCAAGTAAGGGGTCGAGGCCGGCCGCATGCGCTGCAAGCACTGCATCCGAGTGGAGCAGGGTGTAACCAAGCGACAGGCAGGCATTGACCGGATCGCGTGGTGGCCTGCGGTTACGGCCGTTGAACTTTGCCGAAGGCGGGAACACGGCTGCGAATCCCCGGAAGTACTCACGCGCAGCCGCACCCTCGATGCCGCGTAGCGCGTCTGGCGTCGTGATCTTTGGGCCCTGTGCCGCATTGGTGGCGCGGGCCAGCTTCATCATGGTGCCGAACAACTGCCTGCGTGCGTCTGGTCGCGCGGTGAGCAGGCGGTCGAGTGTGCGACGTTGGCGGCGAATCTTGGCGCCGACGATGCTGCGGGCGAAGTCGAAGCAGAAATCGGGGTCCATCACCCGTTGTGCCTGAGCCAGGCGCACGGCTGCGTCATTGTGGGCGGGGCCGAGCACAGTAGCGACCCGTCGGCCCATGCGGGGACTCAGGAAAACCACGGCGGCACCACTTTCCGCCAGCCGCAGGAGCACGCCACTGTCGAGGCGAGTCTGGCTACCTTGAATGACCACGCGGTCCAGCAGCCTGAGTGGAACATGCCCACTGGCGGCACCATCGCGGTAGAGCGCGATGGTGGAGCCGTTGCTGCGCAGCTCCAGATCCTTGTGATCGAGGTAGAGGGTGGCCATGATTTCAGCCCACGTAGAAGAACGGAGGGTCCTGGGGCGCTGAGCCGACGCCGAGCGCGTGATATCTGGCGCGCGGGTCCAACCGCAGGAGAAAGAAGCGGTCCGTGCCTTCGTCGATGATCAGCGCGACCTGATGCAACAGTGCGGACTTCTCCGCAGGCGTCAGGAAGATCTCATAGGCAGATTTCTGCCCGCCCGTAGCATGGCCGCGAACCAGATCGAGCATGGCGGCCATGCGCCGGGGTTCGGCGATGTCGTAGGCAGCGAGGTAGAGGTCACGTTCCGGCATGGGTGCATTGAACACCTCCGCCGGGTGGAGATCAGTGCCCGCAAGCTTGCGTGGTCAGCCGATCCAGTGCGCCAGCCGGCTGCTCAGCTCGGCGACTTCGCGGCCTTCGCAAACCTTGATACGGAGATCGGCGGCGCGGCGCTTGTCCTTGTCGGGCAGCGGTAGATAGCTCACCAGCATGCCACTGGCCTGCAATCCGCCCACCAAATCAACGAGGGAATCGAGCTTGTAGAGCGCATCAGCTCCGCTGCTTCCATCCGGGCGGTCAGGCCACGTGCGGGTCTTGCACTCGATAACGTAAAGCTTATTCCTGGCGAGCAGGGCGACATCCAGCTCGTTGGTCACGAGATCCTTGCGCACGGTACGCTCCACGGTCAGGTTGCACGCAGCATCCTGCACGGGGACACCTGCCGCATGCAGCCTCTTCACTCGATGAAATACGTACTGTTCGAACCAGCCGCCGTTGACGAAGGCGCGAGTCGCCTCGTCAGGGAAGCTGAGCGCAGAGCCCTGTCGTGCAAGATAACCTGCAGTCGCAAAGCGGTCTATCAGTTCATCCAGCGTGCTGCCCGGGTCATTGCGCTCGAGGGCTTCGGATCCGCGTCTATTGCGCGCGGATGCCGCCAGCGCGTTCAGCACAGGGAGCGCCGTGGCATAGCGATCAAGGTCTTTCACGAGATCGACTGCGAAATCGATCACCGCCTGTGCGGGTGGTTCTCTCTCGATAGGCTCCCGTGCGATGGCTCCGTGGGCAGCGAGGAAGGGGCCGAGCTTGATGGTGTCTTCCAGGACCAGTGCCGGGCTATGCGGAGGGTGCATCCAGATCAGCCGATCCTGCTCCGGGTGTACGTAGAAGATGGGCAGATCATAGGCGCGGAAGGTCTCATAGGCAGCGATGCTCATGGGCTTGGTGCCGCCGGTGGCATTCAGCGCGATGGCCTTGCTGGCCACAATCTCCTGCTCTCGCTCGAGGAGTTCCATCAGGCGCGACTGGACATGCTCGACGTCCCAGGGATCATCAATGGACCATGTGTCCACGCGCACACCACGCTGTTTGATGACACTGCCCAGCCACTCGGCCCGGCTCTGCATGTCGTTGCTCACGACAAGGATCACCCGCCTGGGTCGCGTTTGCGCGTCGGCAACCGGCGTGATGTTGGGTGTCGGCTGTGCCGACACAAGGCACACGTGGGTGTCGAGTTGCACGGCTCAGGCCTCCATACGCAGTGGTCCGAAGTTGTGGTAGCCACCGGCATCATGCTGATAGAGCAGTACCCGGCAGCCATTTGCAAGCTCTGCTCCGACGCAGGCGGCCACGGCCGAGGGCCCGGAGTGGAAGTAATGGATGGTATCCACGCCCGCCGCGGTGAGTGTCGCCACGGCAGAGCGCAGATCCTGAAGTAAATCCGGCATGTCGGTGGGGGTAAGGCGCGCCTCGCGTAAGACGGAGACGATGCGATCCGTGCCCACCGATCGGAGTACCTCGTCCTGTTGCCGGAAGCGATCAACCGTGGTGCGGATGTCCTTACCCGTGAGCAGATCCACGATGAGGATCCCGGGATTACGCCCAGGCGCGCGTAGCGCATCCCGATGCCACTGCCGCATCCGCCGTCGGCGACCGATCACGACATCCCACCACGTCCAGACCACAGGAACAGCCAGTACGATCCCGACCACCACACCAATCGGATCCAGCCATTGCTGGATGAATAGCCGGGAAGCCTCCAGCCACGTCATCAGCGGATGCACTCGATGGAGACACCGAGATCGAGCGTTGCCCAGGTGCGATCCGCGGTGAGCACCTTGGCACCTCGTTCCATGGCCAAGGCCAGGCAGGCGCGATCGCCGAGGGAGAGCCCCAGCGCGCGAGTCGCCGTGCGCAGTATGCCGCTCGTCATTGCCTGAGCTTCGTCGAAGGCCACGACCTCCAGCGCGAGCTCGTCAAGAGCGGCCGCCAGGATGGTTTGGGGCATGCCGCGCTCGCTCAGCCAGCTCCAGATCTCGGCCAGGTTGACGGCGGAAATCCAAGGGTAGTCCTCCGCCTTCAGCCGCGCCTCGAGTGCTTCCACGCCCGGCTCGCGGCGCAGATAGGCGAGCACCGCTGACGCGTCCCAGACAGTGCCGGTCATTCCTGCGCCGC
>DBNU01000020.1 GCA_002299125.1 Proteobacteria bacterium UBA664 | reverse complement strand
CGGCCATCGGCGGCGACGCCACAGTGGCCGTCTTTTCGATGGAGATGCCGGGCGAACAGCTCGCCATGCGGTTGCTCTCGTCGCTGGGCCGGATCGATCAGTCGCGCATGCGCAGCGGGCGCCTCGAGGACGAGGACTGGCCCCGTCTGACCTCGGCCGTCTCCATCTTCCAGGACCGCCGGCTGTTCGTGGACGACACCCCGGCGCTCACCCCGGGCGAACTGCGCGCCCGCTGCCGGCGCATCCATCGTCAGCACGGGCTCGGGCTCGTGGTGGTGGATTATCTGCAGCTCATGCAGGTGCCGGGAACGGCCGAGAACCGGGCCACCGAGATCGCAGAGATCTCCCGCAGCCTCAAGGCGATGGCGAAGGAACTGAAAGTCCCGGTGATCGCGCTTTCGCAGCTCAATCGCTCCCTCGAGCAGCGCGCCGACAAGCGTCCGGTAATGTCCGATCTGCGCGAGTCGGGGGCCATCGAGCAGGATGCCGACCTCATCCTGTTCATCTACCGGGACGAGGTGTACAACGAAGACAGCCCGGACAAGGGCATCGCCGAGATCATCATCGCCAAGCAACGCAACGGACCCATCGGCTTCGTGAAACTCGCCTTCCTCGGCAAGTACACCCGCTTCGAGAACCTCGCCCACGGCGATTACGGCAGCGGCGGTAGTTACGGATGAGCCACTCGTCCCGATCCGCCCGGGGTGGCTGCCACGCATGAGCCGCCCTGCCAGTATCCTCATCGACCGCGAGGCGGCGCGTCGCAACCTCTCGGCCCTGCGGGCGCTGGCACCGCGTTCACGCGTGCTGGCGGTGGTCAAGGCCGATGCCTATGGCCACGGCATGGCCGCCATGGCCGCGGCATTGCGCGCGGCGGACGCGCTCGGAGTCGCCTCACTGGACGAGGCCGCAGCGCTGCGCGCCTGCGGCTGGCGCGATGCCATCCTGCTGCTCGAGGGTGTGCACCGCGCCGGTGATCTGGGTGCCGCCGCGCGCCTCGGCTGTAGCCTGGTGGTGCATCGGCCGGGACAGATCGAGGCCCTGGAGGCCTGGTCCGGTCCGCCCTTTGCCGTATGGCTCAAGGCCGACACCGGCATGCACCGCCTGGGCTTCCTGCCCGAGGAATTCCGCGCGGCCTGGCAGCGCCTGCATGGCTGTGCCGCGGTGGCCACCGATCCGGTGCTGATGACCCATCTCGCCAGTGCGCAGGCGCGGGATCAGGCGTCGGTCGCGGCCCAGGTCCGGTGTTTCGATGCCGTCACGGAGGGCCTGCCGGGGGAACGCAGCATCGCGAACTCGGCGGCGCTGCTCAGCGCGCCGGATACCCATCGCGACTGGGTGCGGCCCGGGCTCGCCCTCTATGGTGTGTCACCCTTCGAAGGTGTGGACGCGCCGCCGCCGGGCCTCGTGCCGGTGATGCACTTCGCCTCGGAGTTGATCTCGGTCCGCAGAATTCCTGCTGGTGGGGCAATCGGTTATGGAGGTTGCTTCATCTGCCCTGAGAGCATGAATGTCGGTGTCGTGGCGGCCGGCTACGGCGACGGCTACCCGACCGGCGATCTCACGGGTACGCCCATCGTGGTCAACGGCGTGCGCACGCGGGTACTCGGGCGCAGTTCCATGGACATGCTCACCGTCGATCTCGGGCCGCTGCCCCCTGCCCGCGAGGGCGATCCGGTGGAAGTCTGGGGCGGGCGCATCACGGTGGCGGAGGTGGCTCGCCACGCCGGCAGTCTGCCCTGGGCCTTGCTCTGCGCAGCGCGCCTACGGGTTCCACGGGCCGAACTCCGGCCGCTGGAGGACGAGGGCCCCGCCTTCCTGCGGGCGCTCACCGGCAGTCGCGAGGCATGAGCGGCCCGCGCTCTGCCTACCAGTGCCAGGCCTGTGGTGCCATGGCATCGAAGTGGGCCGGGCAGTGCGCCGATTGCGGTGCCTGGAATACGCTGCAGGAGGTCCTCCGACCTGCCATCGCGGGCCGTGGTGCCACTGCCGCATCCGCACGCATCGGCTACGCGGGCAGCCGCGCCGGTGTGCAGCGGCTGTCGGAAGTGGCCGCGGGCGCGACGGCCCGGGTTTCGACCGGCCTGGCCGAATTCGATCGGGTCCTGGGCGGTGGTCTGGTCCCGGGCTCGGTGGTCCTGCTGGGGGGAGACCCCGGGATCGGGAAATCCACGCTGCTGTTGCAGACCCTGGCGGGTCTCGCCGGCGCGGGTCTCGCGACGCTCTATGTAACCGGTGAGGAATCCCCGGCGCAGGTGGCCGAGCGTGCCCGCCGGCTGGATCTGCCGACGGCCGATCTGCGGCTGCTGGCGGAGGTGGACGTCGATCGCATCCTGGACAGCGCCCGTAGCGAGGGCCCGCAGGTGCTGGTGGTGGATTCCATCCAGACCCTCGCCGCGGCCGAACTGGGTGGCGCGCCGGGCGGGGTAGGGCAGGTGCGTGAATGCGCCGCCCGCCTGGTAGCACACGCAAAAACAACTGGTTGTGCGGTATTCCTCGTAGGGCATGTGACCAAGGACGGGGCGCTGGCCGGCCCGCGCGTGCTCGAGCACATGGTCGATACCGTGCTCTATTTCGAGGGCGACACGGGCACCCGCTTCCGCTGCATCCGCGCCATCAAGAACCGCTACGGCGCGGTGAACGAACTCGGCGTCTTCGCCATGGATGAGCGCGGCCTGAGGGAGGTGAGCAATCCCTCGGCGCTCTTTCTCTCGCGGCATGAGCGCCCGGTCGCTGGTGCCGCGGTGACGGTCACCCGCGAAGGCACGCGCCCGCTCCTGGTGGAGGTGCAGGCGCTGGTGGACGGCTCGCATCTGGCGCAGCCACGCCGGGTGGCCGTGGGCGTGG
>DBNU01000130.1 GCA_002299125.1 Proteobacteria bacterium UBA664 | reverse complement strand
AGCACTTCAAGTTCACGGCGGGTGGGCCGACGCCTGGTCTGGCCCGCGTCGCTGCGGCGAACGGCGATTCCGGCCGCCACATCGGCACTCAGATAACGGTGCCCGGCATGTACCCGCCGCAGGGCCAGCAGCATTTCTTCCGTGGAGGCCTGCTTGCTCACGTAGCCAGCCCCACCGGCTTCGATGAAGCGCGCAGGCAGCACGCCATCGACATGTTGCGACAGCCCCAGCACGCGCAGACCCGGGCGCTGGGCGATGAGACGCCGGGTGGTTTCGACACCACCCATGCCCGGCATGCTGAGGTCCATCAACACGACATCCACGCCGAGCTGACGCATCAGCAGACGCGCCTGTTCCCCGGTCTCGGCCTCGGCCACCACCCGCACCTCGCCGCTCTTGGCAAGCGTACTGGCCACACAGGCGCGGATGAGACGCTGGTCATCCACCAGCAGTACGCGAATCATGACCCCTCCTGATGGGTTCGTCAGTCGGCTTTGTGGGGCTTGGCGAGGCGTCGTGGGATTCCGGAACCTCACCCCGACCGCTCGCTCGCGGCGAGAGAGGCCCGGGGCCCGTGACCGAGCGGCAGCCTAGGCGGAATGGTGGCGATACGGGCCGGGCAACTGGCGCGACTTTCTCAGGAATTCGTGGCCGGATCCTCGCGACGGATGAGCCGCACGGTGCCATCGGCAGTGGCCGCGAGCGGCAGCAGCCAGTCCACACCCAGGCTCCGCAGCTCTGCATCCGCTGGCTCGCCCGGCGGTGTCACCGCCAGCGAAGGCACATCGATGAAGCGGCAAAGGTCGACCAGGGACTGAATGAGCAAGGCACGCTCCGGCGACCTCGGGCCGGCCTCGCTGAGCCAGTCCGGCAGATGCAGGCAACTCACCCCGGCGCGCCGCAGCAGGGCAGCCGTGAGCCCCGTGCCATGCCGGAAGCGCAGCGCCACGCCACAGCCGAAGGCCCGCAGCCCGGCCACCCTATTCTGCAGCGTTTCGTGTTGACCCTCGTGAGTGAGGCCCAGTTCGAGCATGAGGCGCGAGGGGCTCACACCGCTGGCCAACAGCCGCGCCCCGACGTGCTCGACGAAGGTCTCGTCGTCCAGCGCCAGATCACTCATGGGCACGAACCACAGCGTCTGCGCGTCGGCATCTGCGGCCGTTGCCCGGGCGATGGCCTCCTCCATCATCCAGTGGTCCCAGGCGCGTGCCAACGACGCGTCGGTATTGACGCCAGCCGCTTCCACCTGCAACCCATCGAGCAGCCGCGGCACCAGGGCGAGGGCAACCGGCGCGGTTTGGCCGTCATTGCCCATCCTCACGGGCACGAGATCGCTCACCAGGCCGTACTCGGCACCACCAGCCAGAGCGGCCCGCAGTACCTCCGGATCCGCAATGAGCTGGCGATCCGGCTCGCCCCCAGCCAACGCAATGGCGAGCCGTTCAAGCACGGCCTGAGGTTGCTCTGCGCCGGGTCGGAAGTGGCGTAGCGCCACCCGCAGGCGGGGCAGCCGAGTGTCGGCCTCAAGCTGTCCGGCCACAGCGCGCATGGTCGCCTTCCAGGCACCCTTCTCGCTGCAACCGGGCGGCGCCCAGGCCAGCAGATCACCGTCCTCGAGGCGGGCGCAGCGCGTGCCCTCCGGCAACGAGGAACGCAGCACGTCGAGCACGCCGCGGTAGTCACTCGCCGGTTCGCCAAGGCCACGCCAGCGGGCGAGTTGCGCGTCGAGCGGTGCGCCCGCCGCGCCACGCTGCGGCACCAGACCATCGAGCTCGCGCAGCAGACCGACCTCATTCAACAGCCCACTCTCTGCATCGATCGCCACCGCCGCCTGCAGACGCTCGGCAGCGACATCCACCATCGAGAGCAGGGCCTGTGCGACCGGCTCCTCGGTCGCGGCGACGGGCACGATCCGCCCGCGCATGAGCTGCAACGCGAGTTCGCGCAGGGTCATGCCGTGCAAACGCTCGGCAACCGGGTCGGTGAAGGCGAACTGCCGTTGTTCATCGCCTACCCACACCAATCGCAGCAACTCATCTGCCTGTTTCGATCGTCGCAGCAGCACCTCATCCCCCACCTGCAGGGCGCGGGCGCGGCTGAACCAGGGCAGGAGCGCCTCCGGCACCTGTTCGGACAGTGACCCATGCTCCTCTTCAGGACGCCGTCGCGACTGCACAAGCGCGAGCGCCTCTGCGTGCTGGGTCACGAGCGACGCACTGGCGGCGGCCACGACCTCGCGTTGCGTGACCAGCGTGGCCTCGATCTCTCGGGCGACTTCCAGGAACATCGCCGGACTCGCCTGACCGGGCACGGTGAGACGCTCCAGCAGTTCGCCGACCGACAGCCCACAGGGCGTGACCGCCTGCTCACCCTCCACCCAGACGAGCCGGCTCAGGGCCGAGGCCAGCCGACGCACGGGGTGGGTCGGATCGGTGAGGGCACTCGGGTCGTGAGCGACTGCGGGTAGCACGCTGCCCCGCAGAGAGCCGAGCGCCGCGCGCTGCGCCGCTCCCACGCGTGGATCGGCCACGAGACCGGCCATGAAATCCTCGACGAAATGACCGGCCACGGCAGCAGCGGGCTGTGGCAGATCACCGTAGGGCACGCGCACGGTGTCGGACTCTGCGGCTGCGGCCCGAATGCCACCTGCGAACGGGAACAACGCAGGCCCGTAGGCCGTCGGTTGCGTCTGCGCGTACGCGGGCGGCAAGGTTGCACTGCGGGGGGCATCCAGCCAGCCCGGCCCCACCGCTGCCTCGGGCCGCGTGAGCTGCTGCGCGTGGCCGCTGACTCCGCAGGCACTGGCCCCGGGCACATCCGGCACGAGACGGCTGTAGAGGCGGGCAAGGGCATTGGCCTGCACCTGACCCACGGCCATGGAAGCTGGCGCAGCACCCTCGCCCAGGCCCATGAACCCCACCCCCGGCTGACCCAGCGTGCGCTCGAAGGGCGATTCACTGCCGGGTGCTGCCGGCCATGGCCCGGGCATGAGGCCGGACACCGGACCCATCGCTGCCGGGACGGCCCCGGTCGAAGCGGCCGCCGGGCCTGCCCCAATTCCCGGGACCGATACCGGGCCACTGGCGGCAGGCCGGACCGGTTCCGGCGGCGGGTCCTCCTGCGGCGGGTCGCCGGTCTCCGCTACGACCCTGACTTCGGTGCGCCGCGGCAGGGGCCGCGGCTCGGCCTCTGCCTCGAAGCCGGCCTCGACCAGTCGCCGCGCGCAATCAGCGTAGAACTCACCGATACGACTGACGAACAGCTCGTTGAAGATCGATTGCGCCATCTGGCGCACCGCCGTTTCGCGCGTCTGTGCCTGCACCATCGACCAGAGGGCGCGCACCAGTGTCCGCGGCGACAGCGGGCCCTCGCTGACGTCGAACGCTGGGCCCAGCGCCGCCACCAGCATCGCGTTCAGGCGGAACAGCAGATTGCGATGGGCCGCCTCGATGCGCGAGGCCAGGTCCGCTTCGGCCAGGAAGTCCTCGAAGGCGTCGTTGTCGATGAGGCTGAGCGTCAACTCGCCGCCGGCAGCGGCAGCCATCGGTGTGGGCTCTGCCTCGCCCGATCGCAGCGTGGGGTCATCGAAGCGCGCCAGTACCTGCTCGAGTGATCGCGTCAGACACTGGGGCGCTTCACGCTCGAAGGTCTGATGCACGTCCATCAGCCGATGCTGCAGGCTGGAGGGCGCCTCGGCGGCGATGCGGAAGAGACGCTGCTTGAGTGCCGCCACCCACAGCGGGCCCCAGTGCTGGAGGTTCCGCTCGAGTTGCGCGCGCAACGTGGCCCGTAGTTCCTTCTGCTCGGGTGGCGACTCTGCCGCTGGAGCCGGCGGGCGCGTCGCCTCGGTGAGCAGCCGTTGCGTGTCGGCGGCGGCCGCGTCGAGGAACATCAGCCCGACACCCTCGCCACTGGTCTGGCGGATCTCCACCGTGATGCTGGCCGGCGGGCTGCCAGGCGGACTGATGCGGAGCCGACCGCGCGCGCCGGCACCCGGCAGGGCGTGTGAATGGGGCCGTGTTCCCACGGCGAGATAGGCACCGCCGACGCAGTAGTCGCGCGCGATGCCCGCCAACTGCTCCCCGCCCTCGAGCGTCAGCACGGCGGGCCAATGCACCCGATGACGCGCGAAGCGGCGCCGGGCGGCGGGTTCGAGGGCAAAGGCTTCCATGGGGCGAGCGATCCGTGGCGAGGGCTGCGTCAGGGATAGCGGCCGCGACCCGGGCGCGATTGAGCCAGGGGTCGCTCGCACCGGGTGTTCCGGCGCTCAGTTGGACAGTGTCAGCCGACCGAAGAAGGCCTCCGGGGCCTCGGGTTCGCCGAAGAGGTGCCCCTGCGCGTAATCCACGCCGATCTCACGCAGCGCGTTGCGCACGCCCTCCGTCTCCACGTGCTCGGCGACCGTGCGCTTGCCGAGACGCTCACCCAGGTGCTGCAATTGCCGCAGGAGCCCCAGTTGGCGCAGGGGCTCGCGGAACAGTCGCCCATCGAGTTTCAGCAGATCCACCGGCAGCGAGCGCAAGAGGTGGAAGGACGCAAGCCCGGCACCGAAGTCGTCGAGGGCAAAGCGGCAACCGCGGCGCTGCAAGGCCTCGATGAGCATGCAGGCCTGGCGGATGTCGGGGATGGCGGCCGTCTCGGTGATCTCGAAGCAGAGTTTTTCCGGTGACAGACCGGTCGCGCGGAACTGCCGCAGCACATGCGCGAGGAAATCCGGTTGCCCGAGTGAGGGGCCCGAGAGATTGACGGTCACGAAGTCGAGTCGCGACAGGGCCTCCGGCCATTCGGCGAGCAACGCGCAGGCGCGGCTCACTACCCAGCGATCCACCCGGTGCATGGCACCGGTACGCTCCGTCTCCAGCAGACGCAGACCCGGCCTTTCCACCAGACCGTCGCCGTTGCGTACCCGCAGCAGGAATTCGGCTGCGACCACCGGCTCTTCCGCGTCAGCGCCGATGCGGGTAATCGGCTGGATATGGAGCAGCAGACGCTGCTCGTTGAGTGCCGGCAGCAGTCCTGCGGAATACTCGTGCAGGACACCGGGGCTGACGGCTTGACTCGCGGTCCGACCGACCGGCTGCAGGGGAGGCCACGCCTCAGCGAGGACGGTGCCGGCATGACCCTGATCGACCTCGGTCACCGTCAGTGACAACCCCTCGGCCGCGGCACCCAGGGAGCGCCCCAGCGCGGCTCGCAATTCCCCCGCCACGACCTCACCCTGTGCAAGCCCGCAATTGCGCATCACGGCCCGGTAGCCACCATCAGGCGCTGTGACCCAATCGTCGATCACCGTCGTCCAGCCATCGAGGATCGTCTCGATGCCGCGCGTCAGTGACGGATGCAGTGGCTCATCGACCTTGCTCCGAACCACGATGACGACCTGCGTGAGGACGGTGCCATCGCCCGGCGCGACCGCTCGGTGTTGGGTAGTCGGACGACCGGGAAACACGCGGATGAGGTCGATACCGCCGAATCCACGCCCGATGGCGTACTCGTAGACCCAGAGCCAGTCGTCGCGGTGGAAGACCCGTGCATCCCAGTGCGCCACCGCTCCATCGCGCGCGGTCAGACGGCCGAGATGGCCGCTGATGGTGTCGATGTCGTCCGGGTGATAGCCCGTGATAAGGGGCGCGCCGAGCTGCGGTACACCAACCACTGCCCCCATGACGTCGATCCCGTCGACCCGACCGGTGTCGCTCACGAGCAGCCGGAGCACACCGGAGGGGACCGCGCGCGCCGGAGACCCGTTCAGGGTGCGGGGGTGTTGGACCTCTTCGGGATCACTCAAGCAAGCACACCGGCCCCAGCGGCTCCGCTCGGCGGAGGCACCGTTCATGAGGTGACGAAGAAGGCCTCGGGCATGCTTGCCGGAACGACCGCCGCCGAGGACTCGTCCCGGAGGTGCGAAGATCCTTGCATCCGGGGCGCTGAGTGTGGCACGCGCGACAGCGGCTGGCGAGCCCTGCGCTTGACCGACATCTCCGCTCAGCGCGAACTGTGCGCCTCGTCGCCGACCAGGATCTCGCAGCGGGCCAGACCGGTGGTACCCGTGCGGGTGTCGAAGGCGGTGACGGTGAGGGTCCAGCGCCCCGCCCCAGCCAGCGGCAGGCGACCGGAGAAGCGGTTGGGTTCCCCCGCGTAAGCGAGTGTCACTCGCTGGGGAGGACCGCTCTCGGGTGCCTCGGCGGATACCTCGACCCGCTGCTGATTGGCATCCCACAGACCGCCCGGACTCAACGGACAGCCACAGAGCATCATCACCTCCACGACCACCTCGATGGCCTCGTCGGCCGGCAGCGACAGGTGCGTCCCGGGCGCGGGATGAATGATCGTGACCGCCATGCCGGGCAGTTCCAGCACCCAGCCGTTGCCCGGCCCCGTCCCGAGGCCCGGCAGGATCCAGCGCTCCGCCGTCACCCGCGCCGCCACGTGCGGCAGACCGAGCGGCCCCTCCACCTCTGCCCGCACGCGCAGCGGGGCCGTGAGGTCCAGCACGGTGCGAAAGACGGCGGTCTCGGGCGTCACCAGATGGGGGCTGCGCCCGCTCGCCTGCATGATCCGTTCGGTATCGCCCGTGCCGCCGGCGGTGACGCCCGTGGCAAGCACCCTTCCCTGGGCGACATCAACCAGCGTCACGCGCGCCCCGCCGGTGCGATCGCCCATGAACTTCGCGCCTTCGCTCAGCACCCGCACTTCGATGGTCGTGGGTTCCGACTGCGCGGCACCGGCGCACAACACGCCAGCCGCAAGGGCCAGTGACCACCGCCGCCACGCACCCGCGTGCATCACTCGGGTTACTCCGGATCGGCAGCCACGGGGGGCCAATCGATGGCGAACACACCGCGCAGGTCGCCCACGGCGAAGCCGGTGGCACGATCCTGCGGATAGTGGGCGTCGATGGCCGCCTGCACGGCCGTATCGATCTGCGTGCCGTGGCAGCCGAGGCATGTGGGCGCCGTAGGAATGGCGCGCAGGTAGCGGAGGTGCCGGCCAGTGGGGCCCGCGTAGGCCACGAGCTGCTCGCGCGGCCTGCCCGGGGCCAGCAAGGGCTCTGCCTCGAAGGCTGGCAACAGGGCCAGTGTGACGGCGTCCGGCGCTGCATCCGGGTTGCGGTTGCGGCGGGCCTGTCGGCTGACGAGCGCGCCGCTCGCGCGCGACAGCCGCTCTGCGATGGCCGGCGCGCGCTCCCGGCACACGGCGACGGCCCCCATGAGCCCCCCCTTCGCCACGGCCTCGCCGAGGGCGGCCTGCAGCTCGCCCATGAACGTGTCTGCCAGGCGACGCGAGCGTTCGAGTACGGCGGGATCGGTGACCGGCTCGGCTGCTGCGGTCGAGCCCACCGACATGAGTCCTGCAGCAGGGGGCATAGAGGCCGGGGGGCTCAAGGGGGGCGGATCGACGACTTCGGCTTGCGCGGGAAGCAATCCGAGCAACAGCAGGACCCCGAACAGGGCACCTGCCGCACCATGCAGCGGCCCGAGCCCGCAGCGGCAGCGCTCACGGGCACACACATGCTGCTGCTCAGGGGTGGCCACCGCCCCCTCCCGCCGCCCGCCCGAGCCGCCCGGCGAAGGTGTGCAGCGCCATGCCCGCCACCATCGCCACCAGGAAAGTCAGGGCCGCCCAGGGTGCGACCGCGAGGTTCGCGATGGCCGGCCCCGGGCAGAGACCCGCGATGCCCCAACCGGCACCGAAGAGAACCGCCCCGATGATCAGTTCACCCGTCACGCCACGTGTGCCCGGCACGTGCCAGCGCTTGCCGGCCAGCGGTTGCGACAGGGCGGGCCGCAGACGCCAGGCCACGATCATCGGCAGCAGGGCGCCGCCCATCACAAAGGCGAGGGTCGGGTCCCAGCGCCCGGTGACGGCAAGGAAACCGCGCACACGGTCGGGATCGAGCATGCCGCTCAGCGCGAGCCCCACACCGAAGATAACCCCAGCAACCAGAGCGATAAGGGTCTGCATGCTCAGGACCCCATGAGCCCGACGGTGACCATGCCGGTCGCCATGAAGGTCAGCGTTGCCACCACCGAGCGCGTGGACAGCCGCGAGAGGCCACAGACGCCGTGACCGCTGGTGCAACCACTGCCCATGCGGCTGCCAAGCCCCACCAGCAGGCCGCCGGTGATGAGGGTCGCGGGCAGATCCGGGAAGGTCACCGGCACCGGCCCGATGAATGCGACCACGAGCGCGGCCCCGAGGGGCAGACCGATCGTGAAGGCAAAAGCGACGCGCCAGGGCGCATCGCCACCCAGGGCGAGGCTTTTGGCGACGAGGCCGGACACACCGGCGATGCGGCCCGTACCGAGCAACATGAGTGCGGCCGCGAGGCCAATCAACAGGCCGCCAAGAAAGCCGGGGCCGGGTAGCGCGTAGTCGGGCAACATGAAACTTCTTCTCCATCGGCTGTGAGGCGCGGCGGCAGTCTAGCGGAAATGCCTACCCGTGACTGCGCTCGCCCGGCATGACGACCCCGCTCAAGCCCGCTCGGCTTCCACCTTCTAGACTCTCTTCGGGACCTGGCCCGCGGCGCCCAGCCAGCCGCTTCGCTCGCGGCCGAGGCCGACGGCTCCCGAACCACAACACAACCCGGAGGACGAGCACCATGAGCACGGCAGCACAGTGTCCCTACGCCGCAGTACACGGTTCCCGCACGACACCCGACGCCCGCTCCAATCGCGACTGGTGGCCGCAGCAACTCAACCTGCGCATGCTGCATCAGCAGTCCGAGCGGTCGAACCCGTTGGGCGCGCAATTCGAGTACGCGCAGGCCTTCGCCAGGCTCGACTACGCCGCGCTGAAGCGCGATCTGCACGCGCTCATGACCGACTCACAGGACTGGTGGCCGGCGGACT
>DBNU01000216.1:2464-10529 GCA_002299125.1 Proteobacteria bacterium UBA664 | reverse complement strand
CAGGTCCGCCGTCGGGGCGCGGAACGGAGCCCACCGCCCCATGGCCACCCGCCGCAAGCCCAGACTCGCCGATCACGCCGACCGCCACGACCTCTACCAGCGGGCCGTGCAGGCGGCAGAGCCCGAGTGCGAATTCATTGCCGACACCTTCAAACGACTGCGCCGGCGCCCGGCACGAAGCCTGCGCGAAGACTTCTGCGGCACCGCACTGGTGGCGGCCGAGTGGGTGCGTCGCGGCCGGACCAACAGCGCCATCGGCGTGGACCTGGATGGAGAAGTCCTCGCCTGGGGACAGGAGCACAACATCGCGCCGCTGACGCCCGGCCAGCAGGGGCGCATCCGCCTCATCGAGCAGGATGTCCGCACCGTGCGCACGCCGCCGGCGGATGTCGTGCTGGCCATGAACTTCAGCTACTGGCTCATCAAGGACCGCCCCGGCCTGCTGCACTATTTCCGCCGGGTGCAGCGCGCCCTCGTCGCCGATGGCGTCTTCTTCCTCGATGCCTTCGGTGGCTACGACAGTTACAAGGTCATCACCGAGCGCACCAAGCACAAGGGCTTCACCTACGTCTGGCGTCAGGCCGCCTATCACCCGGTCACCGGCGAGTGCGAGTGCCACATCGATTTCCGCTTCAAGGATGGCTCTGCGCTGCGGCCTGCCTTCAGTTACACCTGGCGCATGTGGACCCTCCCGGAGATCCGCGAGTTGCTGGCCGAGGCCGGCTTCGGACCCGTCACCGTGTACTTCCAGGCCTTCGACGAAGACAGCGGTGAACCCAATGGGGAGTTCTACCCGACCACGACCGGCGAGCCCGACGCCGGCTGGCTGGCCTACCTCGTCGCGGAGAAGGCGGGGGCGTCCGGCTGATCGGCGCATCCCGTCGCGGTGACTGTCATACGGCTGCAACGTCAGCGCGTTAAGGTGGTCGCAGGGCGGGTCTTGCTGGCGACGGCACCAGAACCTCTCTGGCGTGCCTGGGTTGCCCCCCGAATGACCTCCCGGAACAGGAACACCTGCTGATGCCCATCCCGACCGACCTCGCCCTGCTGCCTCGCTGTCTCTGTGTGTTCGTCCTTTGCCTTGCTGCCGGCGGTGCGCGGGCGGCGGGGATAACCGAGGTGGACCCCGATCTGCCGGATTACGCCGCCGTCAGCGGCGTGTCCGGCAACATTTCCAGCATCGGCTCGGACACCATGAACAACCTGATGACGCTCTGGGGCGAAGAATTCAAACGTGTCTACCCCAACGTGAACATCCAGATCCAGGGGGCCGGGTCGTCCACCGCACCACCCGCCCTGACCGAGGGCACGGCGAATTTCGGCCCGATGAGCCGGCGCATGAAGCACGAGGAACTCGCCTCCTTCGAGGCGCGCCACGGCTACAAGCCCACGGGCGTCGCGGTCGCCATCGACACCCTTGCGTTATTCGTCCACCGCGACAACCCGATCACGGGCCTCACCATCCCGCAAGTGGATGCCGCCTTCTCGATCACCCGGCGCTGCGGTCATCCAAGCGAGGTACATACCTGGGGCGATCTCGGCCTCACCGGTGAGTGGGCGGATCGCAGAATCCAGCTCTTCGGTCGCAACTCGGTGTCGGGCACCTACGGCTTCTTCAAGGAGATCGCACTCTGCAAGGGCGACTTCAAGGATGGCGTCAATGAGCAACCGGGCTCCGCCTCGGTCGTACAAGGGGTTACACGCTCCCTCAACGGGCTCGGCTACTCCGGCGTTGGCTACCGTACGGCCGGGGTACGTGCCCTGCCGATCGCGCGGCGCAAGGGCGCAGAGTTCATCCCGCCGACCCGCGAGATGGCGCTGAGCGGCCGCTATCCACTCGCCCGGTTCATGTACGTCTATGTGAACAAGCCCCCCAACCAGCCCCTGCCGCCGCTGGAGCGTGAGTTCCTGCGCATGGTGCTTTCGAAGATGGGGCAGCGGGTGACCGTCCGGGCTGGTTACGATCCCCTGCCGCTCAAGGTGGTCGAGCGCGTGTTACGGGAGATCGGCGCGTGAGCCATGCACTCCTGCGAGGGTGTGAAGAAATCGTCGCGAGCGGCCCCAGAGCAAGGCGGGCGGCGCACAGCGACGAGACATATCAGACAGATAGGCGAGGAGCGAGCACTGCCCAACGAGCGCTTCGGGACGCGCAGCAGATTGATTCACACCCCCTGACCGCAACCACCCGCCGGACGCCTGCATGAGCGCGAACACCCATAGCCAGCGCGTGCTGCCCGCGCGCGATCACCCCGAGACCCTGCGTCGCTATGCCCGTCGCCAGCGTGTGGACCGCTTGGCGCGCTGGGTGATGGGGATCGGGGGCGGTCTCGTGATCCTCGCGGTGCTGCTCATCTTCGTTTACCTGCTGCTGGTGGTGCTGCCCTTCCTCTATCCGGCACAGGTCGACGAACAGCGCTCGCTGGTGGGCACGGCATCGGCACCGGTACAGGCCGCGGTCATCGACGAATACGCCACCCACGCGATGCTGGTGACGGCGGACGGCGACGCCAGTCAGGTGCGGCTGGCCGACGGCCAGGTCACGGCGCTGAACTGGCCCCTACCCGAGGGGGTTGCCGTGACGGCCGTCTCCCGGGCGGGAGCACCCAACGGGGTGATCGCCGTCGGCCTCGCCGACGGACGCGCGCTGCTGGCCCGGGTGGGCTTTGGCGTGCACTTCGAGGGTGCAACCCGGGTCGTGACGCCCCACATCTCGTATCCCCTGGGTAAGGAGCCACTGGTGGTGGACCCGGAGGGTCGTCCCATCGAAGCCATCGCCGCCCAGGGTGAAGGCAGTGAGTGGTTGCTCGTGGCCGACCTCCCGGCCGGGGCCGGGGCTGTACTCGGCGTCACCCGTATCGAGTCGCTGCTGGATGGCTCCGTGACTCAGGACGTCGTGCGCAGCGCGGTCAGCCTGCCCGAGTACCGCGAGCCTCGACTCTGGCTCGACCCGCTGCGCCACAACCTCTACGCCATGTCCGACGAGCGCACGCTGCTGCGCGTGGATCTGCGCGATGCGGCAGAGCCTCAGACCATCGAAACGGTCAGGCTGGCACCGCCCGAAAACTCCGTCACCACAATCGAGATGCTCGCCGGAGGTCTGTCGCTGCTCGTGGGAGATGATCGCGGCCGCATCACCCATTGGTTCACCGTGCGCGATGCGGCCCAGCAACATCGGCTGACTGCCATCCGTCATTTCGACCTCGGCCCGGGCCGCATCGAGGCCATCGGCCCGGAGCCGGCGCGAAGAGGCTTCGCCGCGCTGCATCGAACCCCGACCGCAGCCACGCTCCATTTGCTGCACACCACCTCCGAGCGGGCGCTGCTGAAGCTCCCGGTCAATGCGGCGGCGCATCCCTTCCTGCTCTTCAGTGCCCACGCCGACACACTGCTGCACGGGCATGCGGCGGGCATCGACGTGCGCCAGGTGTCCAACCCGCACCCCGAGATCTCCTTCCGCTCGCTGTGGCTGCCGGTCTGGTACGAATCCCGCGACGCCCCCGGCCACACGTGGCAGAGCTCCGGGGCTACGGGCGACTTCGAACCCAAGTTCAGCCTCGTGCCGCTCACCTTCGGCACACTGAAGGGGGCCTTCTACGGGATGCTCATCGCCGTGCCGCTGGCCGTCATGGGCGCGATCCACACGGCGTATTTCATGTCCCCGGCCCTGCGCCGGACGGTGAAGCCTGCCATCGAGCTCATGGCCGCGCTGCCCACCGTGATCCTGGGCTTCCTCGCCGGGCTCTGGCTCGCCCCCCTGGTGGAGCAGAATCTGCCCGGGGTGCTGTCCCTGGCGTTACTCCTGCCCCTGGTCGTGGTGCTCTCGGCCTGGCTGTGGTCGCGCATCCCGCAGTCCACCGCGGCACGCCTGCCCCACTCCTTCGAGGTGCTGGCACTCATTCCGATCCTCTGCCTCACGGTGGTAACGGCGGTGACCCTGAGTCCCTGGCTCGAGATCACCTTCTTCGGCGGCGACATGCCCGGCTGGCTGGGCCGCGAACTCGGGCTCGGCTTCGATCAGCGCAACTCACTGGTGGTCGGCATCGCGATGGGCTTCGCCATCATCCCCATCATTTTCTCCATCGCCGAGGACGCCATCTTCGGGGTGCCGAGGCATCTGACCCTGGGGTCCCTCGCCCTGGGCGCCACGCCCTGGCAGACCCTCACCCGGGTCGTGCTGCTCACGGCCTCACCCGGCATCTTCTCGGCCGTCATGATCGGCTTTGGCCGTGCCGTCGGCGAGACCATGATCGTTCTCATGGCCACCGGCAACACCCCGGTGATGGACTGGAACATCTTCAACGGCTTCCGGGCGCTGTCGGCCAACGTGGCGGTGGAGATGCCGGAGGCCGCGGTCGGCAGTACGCATTTCCGCCTGCTCTTCCTGGCCGCCCTGGTGCTCTTCGTGATCACCTTCGTCTTCAACACCCTCGCCGAACTGGTACGCAGCCGCCTGCGTGCCCGCTACGGCTCGCTCTGAGACCTGAAGCCCATGGCCAGCACCCCCGCGCGCGGAATTCGCCTCTGGTGGCAGAGCGGACAACCCTGGATCTGGTTGACCGCCGGGGCCGTGGCGCTCTGCATCATCATGGTGGTGGGTGTGATCGGGCTGATTGCCGTGCGCGGCCTCGCCCACTTCTGGCCGAGCGAGATCATCGCCTTCACTTACGTGGTCGGGGAGGACGACCGGCAACCCATGCTGGCGCGTCTGGTCGAGCGGAGCGAGACGGCCGCCGCACGCCTCGGCGCGCCGACACCAGGGGATGGCGGGTTGATCGAGCGCTGGAAGGTGAAAACAGCCAACCGGGACCTGACCGGCGAGGACTTCCTTTGGCTGTTGGCGGCGCGCGTCGAAGCGGTCGAACGACCGCTGGACGCGGTCGTCATCGAGCGCACCGAATGGGGGGATTTCCACGGCTATGTGCGTGGGCTCGAACAGGCCGGTGTGCGCCTGCCCCTCGCAGGAGACGCCCTGTGGGCGGCACTGGATGAGCACCTCGCCCACAAGCAGGTGCTTGCCGCACAGGTGCGTGGTCTCGAGCGCGGGGCCATCGGTGCGGTGAACGCCCGCATGGAGCGGCTCCGTCGGGCCGAGCGTCGGGCCGACGAGGCCGAGCTCGTGCAGATTCGCGCCGAGCGCGACCGTCTCGAGGCCGAGCATTCGGGGCACATGCAGGAATTGGCCATCCTCGAAGAGCAGCTTTCACGAGACACCCTGCTGCTCGCCACCGCCGATGGCACCGAGGTCCGTCTACCGCTCAAACGAGTCGTCGATGTACTCCGGCCAAACGGGATGTCGCTGGCTGATAAATTCGTCAGGTTCGGTCATCGGATCCTGCGCTTCGTCAGCGAGGACCCGCGGGAAGCAAACACGGAGGGCGGCGTCTTCCCGGCCATCTTCGGTACTGTGCTGATGGTGCTGCTGATGTCCATCGTCGTCACCCCCTTCGGGGTCATCGCGGCGATTTACCTGCGCGAATACGCCAGCCAAGGGCCGGTCACGCAGGCCATCCGCATCGCCGTGAGCAATCTGGCCGGTGTCCCGTCGGTGGTGTACGGCATCTTCGGACTTGGCTTCTTCGTCTATTTCCTCGGTGGCAACCTCGATCAGCTCTTCTTCAGCGATGCCCTCCCTGCCCCCACCTTCGGCACACCTGGCTTGCTGTGGGCATCCCTGACGCTGGCGCTGCTCACCGTGCCGGTGGTGATCGTGGCCACGGAAGAGGGCCTCGCCCGCATTCCGCGCTCGATCCGCGAGGGCTCGCTCGCCCTGGGTGCCACCAAGGCCGAGACACTCTTTCGTACCGTGGTGCCGATGGCCACTCCGGCCATCATGACCGGGGTGATCCTGGCCGTGGCCCGCGCCGCCGGCGAGGTCGCGCCGCTCATGCTGGTCGGTGTGGTGAAGCTCGCGCCGGCCTTGCCCTTCGATGGCAACTTCCCGTGGCTGCACCTGGACCGCAAGTTCATGCACCTGGGCTTCCATATCTTCGACACGGGCTTCCAGAGCCCGAATGTCGAGGCCGCGCGACCGCTGGTTTACGCCACGGCCTTGCTGCTCGTGCTGCTGATCATCGTTCTCAACCTGGCGGCCATCACCCTCAGGAACCGCCTACGGGAGAAGTACCATGCAAGCGAAAACTGAAGCCCAGACGGCACCCGGTCCGCGCCAGGGCGCGCGTGAGCAGGTCGCCACGCATGCGGTCGACCCCGCGCGGGTCTCGCTGCGCCCCAGCGGCGACATTGGCGAAAGCGCGGAGTGCATCCGGGTCGAGGATCTGCATCTGCACTACGGCAGCAAGCAGGCCCTCCGCGCCATCAACCTCACCATTCCGGAGCATCGGGTGACGGCCTTCATCGGCCCTTCCGGCTGTGGTAAATCCACTTTGCTGCGCTGCTTCAATCGCATGAACGACCTGGTGGACGGGACCCGGATCACCGGTCGCATCACCCTGTATGGCAGTGACATCCACGCCCCGGACGTGAACGTTGCCGAGCTCCGGCGCCGGGTGGGGATGGTGTTCCAGAAGCCCAATCCCTTCCCCAAGAGCGTGTTCGAAAACGTGGCCTATGGCCTGCGCCTGCAGGGTCTGAATGATCGTCGGACACTCGAACGGGTGGTGGAGCGCTCGCTCAAGGCCGCCGCGGTCTGGGATGAGGTCAAGGATCGCCTGCATGACAGCGCCCTTGGGCTTTCGGGTGGACAGCAGCAACGGCTGGTCATCGCCCGTGCCATCGCCATCGAACCGGAGGTGCTGCTCCTCGACGAGCCGGCCTCGGCCCTGGATCCAATCTCCACGCTCAAGATCGAGGAGCTCATCTACCAGCTTCGCAGCGAATACACGATCGTCATCGTGACGCACAACATGCAGCAGGCGGCGCGCGTGTCGGATTTCACTGCCTTCATGTACATGGGCGACCTCATCGAGTTCGGTGACACCAAGACGCTCTTCACCAATCCGACCAACCAGCAGACCGAGGACTACATCACCGGGCGCTACGGCTGAGGGCGATTTTCCCGGGGATTTCGGGGCCGCGCGCGCGCTGGCATGCACACATCGGGAATGCAGGAGGCACAGCGGCTGCTACGCTATATGTCAGTCGAGAGGGTGCGCGCGCAGCGGCGATTACAGTACCCCTGATCCGCTTCTGTGCGCTCGACGGGCAAGGCGGACTTCGTTCAGAGCACGCGCACCACTCACTTGGTTCATTCCCGGTTGCGGCACTTGATGATGCCTCCCACGGTTGGAGCACCTGCATGAAGCCTGGCCATGGCCATATCTCGGAACGCTTCAATCAGGAGATCGAGGATCTCCGGTCGCGGCTGTTGGCGATGGGCGGGCTGGTCGAAGCGCAACTCGATCGGGCCTTGGTGGCGCTGCAATCGGCCGACGCCGAGCTGGCCTTCCGGGTGGTGGCGGGTGACGATGCCGTGGATGCGCTGGAATCCAGCATCGACGACCTCTGCGCCGAGGTCATCGCCCGGCGCCAGCCCACCGCGAGCGATCTGCGGCTGGTCCTGAGCGCCACCCGTATCGCAGCGGCGCTCGAGCGTATCGGCGACGAAGTCCATCGAATCGCGCGCATGCTGGTCAGCCTGATCGAGCACGAGGGCTTCAAGCCGCACTACGAAGGTGTCCAACAGATGGGGCAGCGTTTGCGCCGCCAGTTGCACGACACGCTGGATGCACTGGCGCGCATGGACGCTGCACTCGCCGACAGCGTGATCATCAATGATCAGGCCATCGACGAACTGGATCAGCGCGTCACCCGGCGGCTCATCGGCGTCATGCAGCAGGACCCATCCTCAGCAGAACGGGTCGTGGAGCTGCTCTGGGTCGTGCGTTCCCTGGAGCGCGTGGGCGATCTCGCCCGCAATATCTGTCGTGACATCCTGCAACTCGCGGTCGTGCGTCCTGAAGTCGCAGCAACGCCTGGTCGCGAGCCTGCTGGCCGCCCCGCCACACTGAGCTGAAGGCCACACTGGAGTCGGTCGCACCCGGCCCGCCGTTACCGCGCGATCTCTGTCTTCCCTGCCCCCGACAAAGACACTCGGGGGCAGGCTGCG
>DBNU01000216.1:0-2330 GCA_002299125.1 Proteobacteria bacterium UBA664 | reverse complement strand
CGAAGCGCCGCAAGGCTGTAACTCACAACTCACGGATCGGCCGGCACCAGCACCGGTTCCGGGTCGTGCAGTCAGGCTGCGCGAGCCACCTCGCGATGCCCGCGCCCGCACCCCAGGTCGTCGTCCCCACCCCCGCCAAGGGCACTCGGGTTCATCGTCATTCCCGCCCCCGACAAAGACACTCGGGGGCAGGCTGCGGCGGGGATCCAGGCTTCACCGAGCGACGGCACAACGACACTGGATGCCCGCCTGCGCGGGCATGACGATACGCCGGCATCCCCGCACCCAGTCTCCCCACACGTAGTCGCGGTCATCGACTCCCCGCATCTCCCGGCGGTGGATGGTCCGACATCGTGTCATTGAGCGCTGGCGGTGGCAGTTCAACCGACGCCGCGACGCTGGTCGGAACGGCTCCCGGGCTGTCCGTGTCCTCGTCCCGACGCACAATCGCCGCCAACGGAAAGTCGCAGCGGAAGGTACTGCCTTGCCCGGGCACGCTCTCGATGTGCAGGCTGGCTCCGTGGCGATTCAGCACATGCTTGACGATCGCCAGGCCCAGGCCGGTGCCTCCACGGCTGCGGGCGCGCGAGCGGTCGACCCGGTAGAAGCGCTCCGTGATGCGGGGCAGGTGATCGGGCGGTATGCCAATCCCGGTATCACTGACGCGCAAATGTGCGCCGTCCGCATCGGCGTACCAGGCGATGCGGATGAGTCCGCGCGGCGGTGTGTAGCGAACGGCGTTCACCACGAGATTGGAAAAGGCGCTGTGCAATTCCTGCGTGCGCCCGCTGAGCTGCAGGCCGTGGTCCAACTCGAGCGCGATGAGATGCCGGTCGCCACCGGAAAGGGCCTGCGCGTCGCGAAAGATCTGCGCCAGCAGCACCGGAACGGCGACGGTCTCCTTCGCGGCGTCGGCCATCCCCGCCTCCAGCCGCGATAGCAGCAGGAGGTCCTCGACCATGACCGACATGCGCTGTGCGCTCTTCTGCATCTGTTCCAGTGCGCCTGCCCAGGATGCCGGTGCCTGACTGGTACTCGCGCCCAATGTCTCGATGTAACCCATCAGGACGGTGAGCGGCGTGCGCAACTCATGGGACACGTTGGCGACGAAATCACTCCGCACCTGATTCAGTTGATGCAGCCGGGTGACATCGCGGGCGACGAAGAGCCGGCGATCCTCGCCGTAGGGCACGATGCGCGTGCTGAGCTGCATCTGCTCGTGGCGGGGACTCGCGAATTCGAAGACGGGGCTCGTGCCTTCCGCGGCCAGGGCCGCGGCAAGCTCTGGCTGACGCAGCAGATTGGTGATGCGCTGGCCCTCGTCCTCCGGCCAGCGGATCCCGAGATATTCGGCGGCGGCGGCATTGGCCCACTGGATGGTGCCACGTGCATCGAGCACGACGGTGGCGTCAGGCAACGCCGCCGTCGCGGCCTGGAACTGCTTCAGATAGCCCGTCAGCTTGCGCTTGCGCCGCTTGTGGCGGTCGCGGAAGAAGTCGACCTCGCGGCAGATGGATTCGAATACGCCTGGCACGTCCGGCGCACCGTGACGCTTGCGTTCGCGGACCCAGTTCGAGAGCTGCCACAGCCGCCGGTACAGCCACGCGATGTGGGCGACGGCCGCCAGCAACAGCAGCGTGATGGGATAACCCACGGCGATGCCGATCGACAGCGCGATCGCCCCCCACAGGGCAACGCGCAGCAGATCCCTTCTGATGGTCACGGTCTAGCGGGCCTTGGTTGCAGCCGCACCTGCGTCATCACTGCATCGAAAATCGGTAGCCGACGCTGCGCACGGTCTGCAGCATGGCGTCGTAACCGAAGGGCTCCATGATCTTGCGCAGACGCCGAACGTGTACGTCCACCGTGCGCTCTTCGATGTAGACGTTGTCACCCCAAACGCGGTCGAGCAACTGGCTGCGCGAGTACACCCGCTCCGGGTGGTTGAAGAAGAAGTGCAGCAGCCGGAACTCCGTGGGGGAGAGGTTGAGTTCCGTGCCGTCGGCCGTCACGCGATGCGTCTCGAGGTCGAGTCTGAGCCCCTTGTATTCGAGGAAGGAGGGCAACTCTGCCGGCAGATCGGTGGTTGTATTGGTGAGCGCCTGCGGTACGACGCGGCGCAGCACGGCCCGCACCCGCGCCAGCAATTCCCGAGTGGAGAACGGTTTGGTGACGTAGTCGTCTGCCCCCACCTCGAACCCCTTTACCTTGTCGGCCTCCTCACCCCGGGCGGTGAGCATAATGATGGGGATGTCCTGGGTTCGCGGCTCGCGCTTCAGCTTGCGGGCGAAATCCAGGCCGGACACGCCGGGCAACATCCAGTCGAGGAG
>DBNU01000111.1 GCA_002299125.1 Proteobacteria bacterium UBA664 | reverse complement strand
GCCGATCCCGGGATCTTTGTGCAGGACGAGTCCCTGCCGCTGCGACTGGCGGGTGCCGCGCGACGCATCGGTCTGTGCGAGGCTGCAGCCGTGTGCGAACCAAAGGCCCGCTTCAATCTCTCGGCCGACCGGCGCCAGCAGCACCATGACCGCTTCCTGGCGCACTTCCATTACCTGAATGCGCACCCGGAGCTGCCGGCGAGGCTACGGCGCGGGCTCATCGATCGCTGTCTCGCCTCGGCCGGTCGGGCTACCAAGAGTGGGCTGTTGCCCAGGCGATCGGGTTTTCCGCTGCGTCTGCGGCGGCTTCTGCTGCGGCTTGGCCTCGGCCTGGGTGCCGATACGTATCTGGCGACCTTGGCGAGCCAACTCGCCCAACAGCCCGGGATCCGTCGTCCGGGAGCCCCAGCCTGATGGGCACCGGTAAGGTATCCCGAGCGCTGCTGCCGATGGCACCTGCCGCCGGCCCGGTGCTGCCCTCGCTCGCAGCGGACCCGCGCTCTCCGGCCGATCGGCGCTGGCACCGGATTGGCCTTGCCAGCGCCGCGCTGTTGCCGGCCGCCCTCATCACCAACCAGAACGGGATCGCCGAACTGCTCACCCTGCTCCTGGCCGTGGGCTACGCGCGCCACCTCTGGCATGCCCGGCACAGAGCGGCCCCCTGGGCCCTGACCTCCCTGCTGCTCATCGGGCTGTGGGCCTGGATGAATCTTGTGGTCACGCCCCTGGCCGTGGACCCGGCCGAGTCCCTGCGCCACACCTTGCCCTGGTTCCGTCTGCCGCTCCTCGCCTTCGCCATCGGTACCTGGGTGGTTCGTGACCGTGCCTCCCTCGGCCTGCTCGCCGCCGTCTGGGCCGGCACGCTGTTGCTGGGCATGGTGGACGGGCTCTGGCAACTGGCGACCGGGACCTCGCTCTCCGGTGTGCCCATCCATGGCGGCGCACGGCTGACCGGTCCGCTCGATCGCCCGAACATCGGTGCCTTCACCGCAAGGCTGGGTCTGCCGCTGCTGGCCGCCGGGCTGCTTCTGCTGTGGGGCGGGCAGTGGCGGGGGCGGCTTTCGCTGCTGGCGACAGCGGTTCTTGGCGTGGCCTTCGTGCTACTGACCGGCGAGCGGACCGCCTCGCTCATGCTCCTCCTCTGCCTGACACTGGCCCTGGCCTGGACCGCCCTGCGCTCACCGGCTGCACGGCTGCCGGTGATGGGCATGCTCATCGGTCTGGCCGCCCTGGCCACGGTGCTCGTCGCCACCAGCCCACGCATCCAGACGCGGCTCACGCAGACGGTCGGCGATGTGTCGAACTACGCCGAGTCGGTCTACGGGAAGCTGCTCGCGAGCAGCCTCGTCATGAGCGCCGAGCGGCCCCTCGCCGGACACGGGATCCGCGGCTTCCGCAGCGCCTGTCCAGCGTTCGAAGCGGCCGGCCGGGTGCCCCGCTGCGATATGCACCCGCACAACCTGTACGCCGAATGGCTGGTCGAGTGCGGTGTCGTCGGGCTCCTCGGTTTCGCGGCCTTCGTCCTCGCCTTCGGTCGGGAGGTGCTCGGCGGTGGCCGGTCAGGCACGACCCACCGGGCCCTCGCGCCCTGGCTGCTGGCGGCCCTCTGCATCGTGCTCTTTCCGTTGCAGGCCACGCAGAGCTTCTTCAGCAACTGGCCGGCGCTCCTGGCCTGGGCCAGCCTTGGCCTGACGCTGGCCGTGGCCCGCGAAGCCGGCCGGGGGAACGCTTCCGCTTGAGGCGGATCCTCGTCATCAAGCATTCGGCGCTGGGGGACATCATCCTCTCGCTGCCGCATCTCGCGGCCTTGCGTCGGGCCCACGCCGCGGACCGGCTCGTCGTGGCCACCACGGCGTCGTATGCGGGCCTGATGGCGGCAAGCGGGCTCTTCGACGAGGTCTGGGTAGACCCGCGGGCGGGGCTGACGCGCCCGTTGCAGGCGCTGGCCTGGATGCGGCGGCTGCGCCGGGGTGGCTTTCAACGTGTGTATGACTTGCAGGGCACGCGCCGCACGCGCAACTACTACCGGGCCCTGGCGGGCACCGGCGTGGAGTGGGTCGGCAATGCCCCGGGCTGCAGTCATCACCATCCCGACCCCGATCAGCCCGTGCACATCACGCTGCACCGGCGGCGTCAGTTGGAACGGGCAGGCATCCAGGAGATCGCCCCGCCGGATCTCGGTTTCCTCACCGCCAGTCTCGATGATCTGGCGCTGCCCGCGCGCTATGCGCTCGTGGTGCCGGGAGGGGCTGCGCATCGGCCGGAGAAGCGCTGGCCAGTCGCGGGGTTCGCGAGTCTGGCGCGGCGTCTGGTTGCCCAGGGTTGCACGCCGGTCCTACTCGGAACGGCTGCGGAATCCGGGGTGCTCGCCGCCATCGCCGGCGCCTGCCCGGGGGCGCGCAACCTCGGTGGGCGCACCAGTCTCGGCCAGTTGGCGGCGCTCGGTCGCGGGGCCGAGTTGGCCGTCGGCAATGACACCGGACCGATGCACATCCTGGCGGCGGTGGGCACGCCCTCCGTGGTCCTCTACGGTGACGCTTCGGATCCGGTTCAGGTGCGTCCGTGGGGGCCGCGGGTCGTCACCCTGCGCGCTGCCCAAATCGAGGACATCGCACCCGAGCGCGTCCTGGCCGCGTTGGCTGAGGTCAGCGATCCCGCCTTTCCAGACACACCACGACCGGACCTCGAGCCCGGTCGTGGCTGAAAACACCTGCGCGCGCGGGAGAAGGGTATGTTTCAGCGGATCCGCAGGCCAATCTTCGCGCCGGTTGCGGGAGGCTTACTCCGGCTTCTTCGGCGGCGGCGCCCAGGCCCCGGCCGTCTGCTCGGCCGTGCCCGCCTCAACCCGCACCTCGTTCACGCTTTCCTGCAACGCCTCCAGCCGCTGTTCGAGGGCGTGGATGTGGTCCAGCAGTCGGTCGACGGCCTGCGCCACCGGATCGGGCATGTCCTGGGCAGTACCGTAGGCGTCGAAGCCGATGCGCCGAGCCGTGGCCTGGCGGGTGACCCCGCGATCATCCGTGGGACGCAGGATCTGGCCCGGCACGCCCACCACGGTCGCACCGGCGGGTACGTCCCTGACCACCACCGCATTCGAACCGACGCGCGCCCCCGTGCCGAGGGTGATGGGTCCGAGCACCTTCGCCCCGGCGCCGATGACGACGTTGTCCTCGAGCGTCGGATGGCGCTTCCCGGGTTGCCAACTGGTGCCGCCCAGCGTGACCCCGTGGTAGAGGGTGCAGTCGTCGCCGATGACGGCCGTCTCACCGATCACCACGCCCATGCCATGGTCGATGAAGAAGCGTCGCCCGATCTGGGCACCGGGATGGATCTCGATGCCGGTGAGGAAGCGACCGAGGTGCGAAAGCATCCGCGCCGGCCAGCGCAACCCGGTGCCCCACAGGGCGTGCCCCAGGCGATGCAGCCACAGGGCATGTATCCCGGGATAGGTGGTGATGACCTCGAACCAGTGGCGCGCAGCCGGGTCGCGGGCGAAGACGCAGCGGATGTCTTCGCGGATGCGTTCGAACATGGGATCTCCCTGGCCCACGCGGATCGGATGCGGGGCGAGGGCGGCATGGTAGGCGGCGTGGCGCGGTTGTCTACCGTGCGGGGCGAAACTGGTAAACAAGTGGTGACGCGGAGTGGGCAGGATGGGCTCGACGCACGACGAACCGGGCAGCAGAGGCTTCGAAAGGGTTGAGCTGTTGGGGCCTCAGGCGCTGTCCATGACGCCATTGCTCCGCGCCCGGGTACAGTCACTACACTTGAGAGGCTGGCAAGGCGGTGGGGCGGCGTGAGGCTCGCTTCAACGGTAGCCGGCCACAGGAGCCCGCCCGCCCGTGCCCGCAACCTCACCGATAAGTCGATGCGATCCGCAGGCGGTGATCATCCGCCACGGCAGCGATCCGCATGCGCTGGTGCAGATCCTGCGCGAGCTGCAGGCGGAGCTCGGCTGGCTGCCGCGTGAAGCGCTGACCCGGGTCGCAACCGCGCTGGGCCTGACGCTCGCCGAGGTCGAGGGCGTGGCGGGCTTCTACCGCTTCCTGCATTTGCGGCCGGTGGGCCGCTATCGGGTGCTCTTCAGCGACAACATCACCGACCGCATGCTCGGCAGCGAGGCCTTGCTGCAGGCGCTCTGCCGGCAGCTCGGCGTGGTGCCTGGCGCGATCGTCGGGGACGATCCGCTGGTCAGCGTGGATCGCTGTTCCTGCACCGGGCTCTGCGATCAGGGCCCGGCGCTGCTGGTGAATCATCATCAGGTCGTGACGCGGCTGGATGCCACGCGCGTGGCGCAAATGGCGGAGCTCATCCGGACCCGCGTGCCGGTGCCCGCGTGGCCGGCGGAATGGTCCCTCGTGGAGGATCGCATCGAACGTGCCGACGTGTTGCTGGCATCACCGCCGGCACAGGGGGCGGCGCTCGCCGCGGCCATCGCCCGTGGACCGCAGGGCCTGCTCGTGGAAATCGAGCGCTCGGGCCTGCGCGGGCGCGGCGGTGCGGGATTCGGGACCGGCCGCAAGTGGGCTCTCTGCCGCAAGGCCGCAGGTACCGGGCGGGTGGTGGTGTGCAATGCCGATGAGGGCGAGCCCGGGACCTTCAAGGACCGCGTGCTCCTCTCCCGACATGCCGATGCGGTGTTCGAGGGCATGACGCTTGCGGCCTTCGCGATCGGCGCACGCACGGGTTTCGTCTACCTGCGCGGCGAATATCGCTTTCTGCTCGAACAACTCGAGGCGGTGTTGCAGCAACGGCGCGCAGCCGGGTTGCTCGGCTCGTCCATCTGCGGTGTGGCCGGCTTCGACTTCGACATCGTCATCCACCTGGGTGCCGGGGCCTATGTCTGTGGCGAAGAGTCCTCGCTGCTCGAGTCGCTGGAGGGAAAGCGGGGCAATCCCCGCGTTCGTCCGCCCTACCCGACCGAGTCCGGTTATCTGGGCCAGCCGACTATCGTCAACAACGTGGAGACCTTCTGCGCGGTCACCGCCATTACGCTCCGCGGCGCGGCCTGGTGGGCTGCGATCGGTACCGCGCAGTCTTCCGGCACCCGGATCCATTCGGTGTCGGGCGACTGCGCGCGACCAGGGCTCTATGAGTATCCCTTCGGCACCTCCATTCGCCGCATCCTCGAGGACTGCGGTGCCGCGGATACCCAGGCCGTGCAGGTGGGTGGTCCCTCAGGTGTGTGTGTGGCAGTCAACGAGTTCGATCGATCGATCGCCTTCGAGGACGTGCCCTCCGCCGGCGCGTTCATGGTCTTCGATCGCCAGCGAGACATGTTCGAAGTGGCGCGCAGCTTCACCCACTTCTTCGCCCACGAGAGCTGTGGCTTCTGTACGCCGTGTCGGGTCGGTACGGCCTTGTTGGTGCGGCGCATGGACAAGCTGGCAGCAGGCCATGGGTCGCCGCACGATCTCGATGCCCTCTTCGAGATCGACCGGCTGCTCCGTGGCAGCTCGCACTGCGGGCTCGGTGCCACGGCGGGCAACCCCTTGCGGGAGACCTTCAACCGCTTCCGGCCCGCCTACGAGCGACGTTTGCGCTCCTTGCATCTCATACCCGGCTTCGACCTGGACGCCGAGGTGTCGATCGCACGGCAAGTGACCGGACGCGACGATCCCGCCGCGCATTTGGAGCAACAGGGATGAGCAGCGCCGATGCCGCAGATGTTTTCCACCTGGATGGCCATGACGTGCCTTTCACGACCGGCGAGACCGTGCTCGCGGCAACCAGCCGTGCCGGTCGCTACATCCCTCATCTCTGCTGGCATCCGGACTTCGCGCCGCACGGCTCCTGCCGTGTATGTACTGTGCGCGTGGGCGCACGTCTGGTGCCGGCCTGCACGCTCCCGGCTGCAACCGGACTCGTGGTGGAGAGCGATACTGCCGAGCTGAGGCACCTGCGCCTGCGGCTCCTGCAACTGCTCTTCGTGGAAGGCAATCACTTCTGCCCAAGCTGCGAGAAGAGTGGCGACTGCCAGCTCCAGGCCACGGCCTACGCGGTGGACATGACCGGACCACACTTCGAGGAGTTCTATCCGGCGCGCCCGGTGGATGCGAGCCACCCGGACATCCTGCTGGACCTCAATCGCTGCATCCTCTGCTCGCTCTGCGTGCGCGCGAGCCGCGAGGTGGACGGCAAGTCGGTCTTCGCCCTTGGCGGACACGGCATCGACACCCATCTGCTGATCGACAGCCCGAGCGGTCGACTGGTGGATACCGACTTTGCGCCAACTGATCGCGCGGCGTCGATCTGCCCGGTGGGTGTCATTCTGCCCAAGCGCCGTGGTTTCGCCGTACCCATCGGTGAGCGGCGTTTCGACCAGCAGCCGATCTCTGCCGCCGAGGAGGGCGACCCATGAACCCGAGTGCTTCCTTGAAGCTCCCGGATGGGCGTCGCAGGCTGCGGCTGGCGACGACCTCCCTCGCTGGTTGCTTCGGCTGTCACATGTCCTTCCTCGACATCGACGAACGCCTGCTCATGCTCATCGAGCGGGTGGACTTCGATCGTTCGCCGTTCACCGACTTCAAAAAGATCGGCCACTGCGACATCGGCCTGGTCGAGGGTGGCCTCTGCTCGGTCGAGAACGTGCAGGTGCTGCGTGAGTTCCGCGCCCACTGTCGTACCCTGGTGGCCGTGGGTGCCTGTGCCATCAATGGCGGCCTGCCGGCGCAGCGCAATCACCTCGATCTCGGCCAGATCCTTGCCGAGGTGTATCGCGAACGGCCCGGTCTCGCGCCGGGCAGTGCGGTGCCTGACGATCCCGAATTGCCGCTCCTGCTCAACCGGGTGCATCCCATCCACGAGGTGGTGCAGGTGGATTACTTCCTGCCGGGCTGCCCGCCATCTGCGGATGCCATCTGGTCCTTTCTGAACGATCTGATGGATGGCCGGACGCCACACCTGGGCCATGGCCTCATCCGCTATGACTGACCTGGCCGGAGCGCCGGCAAGTGATGCACTGCCGGCGGGGTTGCGGCGTGTCGCGATCGATCCGCTGTCGCGCGTGGAAGGGCACGGCAAGGTCACCCTGCTCGTGGACGAGCACAACCGGGTGCGGCAGGCGCGTCTGCACATTGTGGAATTCCGCGGTTTCGAGAAATTCATTGAGGGTCGGCCCTACTGGGAGGTCCCGGTGATGGTGCAGCGACTGTGCGGGATTTGTCCGGTGTCGCACCACCTCGCGGCGAGCAAGGCCCTGGATCACGTGGTGGGCGCGGTGCCCGTGACCCGCAGCGCAACGCTGCTGCGCCGACTCATGCACTACGGCCAGGTGTTGCAGAGTCACGCGACACACTTTTTCCATCTCGCCAGCCCCGATCTGCTGTTCGGCTTCGATTCCGAGGTGAGTCGTCGCAACCTCATGGCCGTTGCCGAGACGTGTCCGGATGTCGCGCGTCAGGGTGTGTTGCTGCGCAAGTTCGGTCAGGAAGTGATCCGTGCCACGGCCGGCAAACGGGTGCATGGCACCGGCTCGGTGCCGGGTGGCATGAATCGGCACCTTTCCCGGGAGGATCGCGCGCTGCTGCATGAGGGTCTGCCCGTGATGATCGATTGGGCTGAGGAGGCCGTGGACCTGATCGCCCGCCTGCACGCCGAGCAACCGGGCCTGTATACGCGCTTCGCCAGCGTCCGCTCCAATCTGCTGTCCCTGGTGGGCATGGACGGCAGCCTCGAACTCTACGATGGCGTGATCCGCGCGCGCGATGCGACCGGGCGCATCCTGCTCGATGGCCTATCGGATCAGGCCTGCCTCGAACTCCTGGAGGAGGAGGTCAAGCCATGGACCTACCTCAAGTTCCCCTACCTGAAGTCGCTCGGGCCGGAGCAGGGCTGGTATCGCGTCGGGCCCCTCGCACGGATCCAGAACTGCGATTTCATCGCCTCAGCCCGTGCCGAGGCACGTCGTCAGGCCTTCCTCGCGCTCGGTCAGGGTGAACCCGTACATGCGAGCCTTGCCTACCACTGGGCGCGCATGATCGAGTTGCTCCATTGCCTGGAGATGATCGCCGTACTACTCGCCGACCCGGCGCTGCTTGCTGGGGATCTGATGACGGCTGGAGAACGTCAGCGCGCGGGCACGGGCGTCATCGAGGCGCCTCGCGGCACGCTCATTCACCATTACGAAGTAGGCGACGACGATCTGGTCACGCGCTGCAATCTGATTGTCTCGACCACGCACAACAACCGCGCCATGAACGAGGCGGTCTGTGCCGTGGCCCGCGAGTACCTGGACGGGCAGACGCTCACCGACGGACTGCTCAACCACATCGAGGTCGCGATCCGTGCCTATGACCCCTGCCTGTCCTGTGCCACCCATGCGCTCGGCCGCATGCCGCTCGAACTGACGCTGGTCGGACCCGGGGGCGCTGTCCTCGATCGTCTGCGTCGCTCGGCGGAGGGTCGCATCGAACGACCGCATGCTGCGCCGGAGGCAGAAACAGCAAGGTGAATGCACCCGTGCTGGTGTTCGGTTGGGGTAACCGCGCCCGCGGCGACGATGCCCTGGGACCGCTCGCCATCGAGCGTCTGCGCGCGAATCTTCCGGCAAATGCGCCGATCGAGTTCCTCGAGGACTACCAGCTTCTGCCGGAGCACGCACTGGATTTGGTGGGGCGGGCGCGGGTGCTGTTCATCGACGCAAGCGTCACGGCCAGCGCGCCCTTCGAACTCAGCGAGCCGGTGGCCGCCGTCGACACCGCCTGGACCAGCCACGCGCTGTCGCCTGCGGCGCTGCTCAGGATCCATCAGGGTCTTCGCTCTGGCCCCGTCCCGCCCTGCACCCTGCTTGCGATCCGCGGCGAGCGCTTCGGACTCGGCGATCCGCTGAGTCCGCTCGCTGCCCGCAACCTGCAGGCCGCCGTCACCTGGGCGCTGGGTTGGCTCGCTGAGGTATGCCGGGCGTCAGCCGCCGCCTGCCCCTGAAGGCTCGTCGGGCCTGTAAGCGATCCCGCCCGCACGCAGTGCAAGCGATCCGCTCCACCCTCAGTCCCCCGCGCGCAGGGCCGCGATGCGTTCGCGCTGCTCGGTCAGTCTGCCGATGGCGGCATGCAGTTCGCTCAGTCGCTCGCGTTCACGCGCCACCAAATCGCCGGGTGCGCGCTCGACGAAGCGGGCATTGGCCAGCTTGGCCTCGGTGCGGTCGCGGTCGCCGGTGAGTCGGTCAAGCTCCTTGCTGAGTCGCTTGACCTCGGCCTCCGGATCGATGAGGTCCGCCAGAGGAATGAGCAGCGTGGACTGCCCGGCGAGTGCCGTTGCGCTCTCGGGCACCGTGGTCCCCGCTACCTCGATGGCAGCCAGGCGCGCCAGATGCATGATCCAGGGGCGAAGTTCCAGCAGCCAGGCCGATTCCTCGCTGCTGCCGGCACGGAACAACAGGGTGAGGGGTTTGCCGGGCGGGATGTTCATCTCGCCACGGATCCGGCGTACGCCCAGCACGAAGTCCTTGAGCCAGCCGATGCGTCGCTCGGCCTCCTCATCCGTTACCGTCGCGCTGAAGGCCGGCCACGGGGCGTGCTGGATGCTGTCCGCGACCTGCCCGGTCAGCGGCCGCAGGCGTTGCCAGAGTTCTTCCGTGATGAAGGGCATCAGGGGGTGCAGCAGGCGCAGGAGTGAGTCCAGTACCTGGATCAGTGTGGCCTGGGTGGCCAGCCTGGCCGCGGGTGACGCCACCGGGTCCTGCAGCACGGTCTTGCTGAGTTCGAGGTACCAATCGCAGTACTCATTCCAGGTGAACTCGTACAGTGCCTGTGCGGCGAGATCGAAGCGATAGGTGCCGAAGGCGGTGTCTACCTCGCGCGTCACCGCCGCCAGTCGGGAGCGGATCCAGCGCTCGGGCAGGCCAGCGGTGCCGGAGTCTGCGGCGATCGGCCCCTCGAGGTTGGCGAGGCCGCCGAGCACGAAGCGGGTGGCGTTCCACAGCTTGTTGCAGAAGTTGCGATTGCCTTCGATGCGTCCCAGATCGAAGCGCACGTCCCGGCCCTGGGTCGCCAGGGCCGCAAAGGTGAAGCGCAGTGCGTCCGTGCCGAAGCTCGGGATGCCGTCGGGGAACTGCCTGCGGGTCGCGGCCTCGATGCGCGGGGCATCCTGCGGACGCATGAGGCCCGAGGTGCGCTTGGCGACCAGCGCATCCACGTCGATGCCATCGATGATGTCGAGCGGATCGAGCACGTTGCCGCGCGACTTCGACATCTTCTGGCCTTCCGCGTCGCGCACCAGGCCATGGATGTAGACCTCCCGGAACGGGACATCACCGGTGAACTTGAGCCCGAACATCACCATGCGCGCGACCCAGAAGAAGATGATGTCGAAGCCGGTGACCAGCACGCTGGTCGGGTAATAGCGCGCAAGCTCCGGGGTCTTCTCCGGCCAGCCGAGGGTCGAAAAAGGCCACAGTGCCGAGGAGAACCAGGTGTCGAGGACATCCTCGTCCTGGCGCAGGGTCACGCCCGGGCCAAGGCCGTGGCGGGCGCGCACCTCGGCCTCACTGCGGCCCACGTAGACGCGCTTCTGCTCGTCATACCAGGCCGGGATGCGATGCCCCCACCAGAGCTGGCGACTGATGCACCAGTCCTGGATGTTGTTCATCCACTCGTAGTAGGTCTTGCTCCAGTTCTCGGGCACGAAGCGGATGCGGCCATCCTGCACGGCGGCGAGGGCGGGCTCGGCGAGCGGGGCGATGCTGACGTACCACTGATCCGTCAGGTAGGGTTCGAGCACAGCCCCCGAGCGATCGCCGCGCGGCACCATGAGCTGGTGCGCGTCGGTGCGCAGCAGAAGCCCGCGCGCCTCGAGATCGGCCAGGATGAGCTTGCGTGCCTCATAGCGGTCGAGGCCACGGTAGGCAGCCGGGCCGTTGTCGTTGATGCGCGCATCGGGCGTCAGCACGTTGATGCGTGGCAGCCCGTGACGCTGGCCGACGGCGTAATCGTTGAAATCATGCGCTGGCGTGATCTTCACGCAACCGGAGCCGAAGGCCGGGTCCACGTAGTCGTCGGCGATGATCGGGATCGTGCGGCCGGTGAGCGGCAGCACTACGCGCGCGCCGATGAGGGCGCGGTAACGGTCGTCATCCGGATGCACGGCCACGGCGGCATCGCCAAGCAGGGTTTCCGGGCGGGTGGTGGCGACCACCACATGACCATTGCCGTTCGCGAGCGGGTACTGGATGTGCCACAGGTGCCCCTGCTCTTCCTCCGCGATCACCTCGAGATCGGAGATCGCAGTGCGCAGCACCGGGTCCCAGTTCACCAGGCGCTTGCCACGGTAGATGAGGCCCTCCTCGTAGAGCCGCACGAAGACCTCGGTGACCGCATCGCTCAGCCCGTCGTCGAGGGTGAAGCGCTCGCGTGACCAGTCCATGCTGGTGCCGAGGCGGCGCAACTGGCGGGTGATGGTGCCCCCCGATTCTGCCTTCCAGGCCCACACGGCATCGACGAAGGCGTCGCGTCCAATCCCCTCGCGCGAGCGGCCCTCGGCGGCCAGTCGGCGTTCGACCACCATCTGGGTGGCGATGCCGGCGTGATCCGTACCGCACTGCCACAGCACATCCCGGCCTTGCATGCGCTGCCAGCGCACCAGGGCATCCATGAGGGTGTCCTGGAAGGCGTGACCCATGTGCAGGCTGCCGGTGACGTTGGGCGGCGGCAGCATGATGCAATAAGGCTCGCCGCCGAGCCGCGCGCCGAAGTCGCCGCGCGCCTCCCAGATGGCGTACCAGCGACTTTCGATCGCGCCGGGTTCGTAGGCCTTGGGCATGTCGCCGGGCAGGGTTGCGGAGGCAACGGCGGGGGCGACAGCGACATTCATCGGGGAGACTCTTTCGGCGGAGAGGCCGGCAGTGCCGCCGGGGTCTGGTGGTGCAGCGGCTTGGCCGTCTGCATGGGTGACACTGCCGGAACGGGCCCCGGCCTGCTGCAAAGGCCCTGAGGCCCGTTGAGCCGCAGGGCTACTATTCGCTCCGCGCTCGGCCAGCCAGCCGTTCAGCACTTGGCGCAGTTCCCGGCGCAGCCGTTCGCGGAGTTCCACCACTGCCGTTTCCGTAGCGCGCTCGATCACGGTGTCGATGCGTGCTCGCAGGTCCTCGGCATCGAGTTCCGTTACTCGCGGAGGCTCCGTCTCAGGCTTCGTGACCACGGGCAGCAACGGGATACGCGAGAGGTCCAGCCCGGCCTCGGTTGCCGCTTCCTCTGACCCCTGCCACAGGCCGGATGCCGCTCCGGGAAGATCATCTGCAGAAGCGGGGCCGCGACCGGAACCGGGCGTTCCGGCTACCGGCAGCACGGGCACACCGGGCAGCTCGATGCCAGGATCAAGCAGGAATCCGGCGGGCGCATGGCGGATGAGGGATTCAAGGGCATCGAGGGCCCCGGCCAGCCGATCGCCGGCGCGCAGGAGCAGCTCGGCCGTAAGGCCGGGGCCGGAATCTCCCGACGGATCCCGCTGCTGCCCTTCATCCTCGCTCATGCCCGGTCCTTCAGCTCGTGGACTTCGAGCGGGTAGCCCCGCTCCTGATAGTGACGATAGCGCAAGCGCCCTTCCGCCCGGGTCGTTGCATCCTCATCCACCACCTCGAGCACGCGATCGAAGCGGGTGAAGAAGGCCGGCATCGTGGTCGCGAGGTTGATGAGCACGTCGCTGTGGTCGCTGCCCGGGTCGCGTTCGCCGATCAACACGGCGGCTTCGGCCGCCAGTGGATCGTCCTGCAACGCATGCGGCAGGAAGGCCGTATCCTGGAAGGTCCACAGCCGTTCGTCCATCCGACGGGCCTCTGCCTCATCAGCGCAATGGATGAAGACCTTTGATCGTTGCTGCCAGGCCTTGTGGGCGAGCCGGCAGACGACGTCCGCACGGTCGCGTCCCGCACCGGACAGCAGGTAAAAGGAAACGCGCGTCATGCCACGGACGACGGCTGCAGGGTTGCGTCATCCCAAAGAGACGACGTCATGGAACGAGACCGGCACGTGCCAGCAGGAACTGCAGCAACAGAGGTACCGGGCGCCCGGTGGCACCCTTCTCCTTGCCGCCACGCCAAGCGGTGCCGGCGATATCCAGATGGGCCCAGCGCTGCTTGCGCATGAAGCGTGCAAGGAAGCAGGCGGCGGTGATGGCACCCCCCTCGCGGCCGCCGATGTTGCCCATGTCGGCGAAGTTGCTGTCGAGCTGGGACTGGTAGTCCTCCCACAGGGGAAGCTGCCAGCCTCGATCATGACTGGCGCTGCCGGCGTCGAGCAGCTCCCGGGCGAGGCTGTCATCGTTGCTGAAGACCCCGTGCGCGTGCGCTCCCAAGGCGATGACGCAGGCACCCGTGAGGGTGGCAATGTCGATGATGAGTGCGGGCTGGTAGCGCTCGGCCCAGGTGAGCGCATCACACAGGATGAGACGCCCCTCGGCGTCCGTGTTGAGGATCTCGACGGTCTGCCCGGACAGACTGGTGACGATATCGCCCGGACGCGTCGCCCGACCACTCGGCATGTTCTCCACCGCTGGGATAACCCCCACTACATTGAGGGGCAGTGCCAGTTCAGCCACGGCCTGGAGCGTGGCCAGCACACTGGCGGCGCCGCTCATGTCGTACTTCATTTCGT
>DBNU01000051.1 GCA_002299125.1 Proteobacteria bacterium UBA664 | reverse complement strand
TTGCCAGTGCCCTGGCGAGGCGAGAGTTCAGCAGTGTAGAGCTCACACGACACTTCCTCGCTCGCATCGAGGCCCTTGACGGCCGGATCAACGGCTTCAGCACCGTCACGGCCGAGCGTGCACTCGCTCAGGCCGAGGCCGCCGATGCACGTCGGGCACGGGGAGAGGCCGGTCCCCTGACCGGGGTGCCATACGCCCATAAGGACATCTTCTGCGTCAGAGGCGTACGCACGACCTGCGGTTCGCGGATGCTCGCGGATTTCGTCGCACCTTACGACGCCGGGGTAACCGAGCGGCTGGATGCGGCCGGAGCGGTCATGCTCGGGCGAGCCAACATGGACGAGTTCGCCATGGGCTCATCGAACGAGAGCTCTGTCCACGGGCCAGTGCGCAATCCGTGGGAAACATCCCGAGTTCCTGGTGGATCCTCAGGCGGATCGGCGGCCGTCGTTGCGGCGCGGTTGGCACCCTTCGCCACGGGCACCGACACGGGTGGTTCGATCCGTCAGCCGGCGGCGCTCTGTGGGCTTACCGGCATCAAGCCGACCTACGGACTGGTCTCTCGCTACGGCATGATCGCCTTTGCCTCCAGCCTCGATCAGGGCGGGCCGCTGGCGCTCGATGCGCGTGACGCCGCACTCACGCTGGAGGCGATGTGTGGCTTCGACCCCCGGGACTCCACCTCCATCGACCGGCCGGTCGAGAACTACAGCAGTCAACTCGGCAAGGCGCTCACGGGGCTGCGGCTCGGCCTGCCACGCCAGTTCCTGGGCGAGGGCATGGAACCCGGTGTTCGCGCCGCAATCGAGGCGGCACTGCCGGTACTGAAGGATCTCGGTGCGGAACTGGTGGAGGTGGACCTCCCCTCGCTCGCGCTATCCGTGCCTGCCTACTACATCGTCGCTCCGGCAGAGTGCTCCTCCAATCTCTCTCGATACGATGGTGTGCGCTTTGGATATCGCTGTGACAATCCGAAGGACTTGCAGGATCTCTACCAGCGTTCGCGCGCCGAAGGCTTTGGTGACGAGGTCAAACGCCGCATCCTGATCGGCACCTACGCGTTGTCGGCTGGCTATTACGACGCCTACTACCTCAAGGCCCAGAAGGTGCGGCGCCTGATCCGCGACGATTTCGCCCGCGCCTTCGAATCAGTCGACGCGCTGGTAGGCCCGACCGCCCCGGGGGTTGCGTTCAGACTGGGTGAAAAGAATCAGGATCCGGTCACGATGTACCTGTGCGACATCTACACCATCGCGGTGAATCTGGCCGGTTTGCCTGCGATGTCACTGCCCTGCGGCTTCAGCGAGGCGCTGCCTGTCGGGATGCAGCTCATAGGCAATTACTTCAGCGAGGGGCGGCTGCTCAACATCGCCTGGCAGTATCAGCATGCCACCGACTGGCATTCCCGGATCCCGGAGGCCTACGCATGAGTTGGGACGTCGTGATCGGGCTCGAAATCCATGCCCAACTGGCCACCCGCACGAAGATCTTCAGCGGCGCGCCGACCGTATTCGGGGCGGAGCCAAACCGACAGGCCTGCGCCGTCGATCTGGGTCTTCCGGGCGTCCTGCCGGTACTGAACGCGCGGGCGGTGCACATGGCGCTGAAGTTCGGCCTCGCCATCGGTGCACACATCAACCTGCGCTCCGTGTTCGCGCGCAAGAACTACTTCTATCCAGATCTCCCCAAGGGCTATCAGATCAGTCAGTACGAGCTACCGATTGTCGGCCGCGGGGAAGTTACCGTGCTGCTCGATGACGCGACCGAGAGAGTCGTTGGGGTTACCCGTGCCCACCTCGAAGAAGATGCCGGGAAGTCCATTCATGACCTCTTCCCCGGACAGAGTGGGATTGACCTCAACCGAGCGGGCACGCCCCTGCTGGAAATCGTCTCGGAGCCAGATCTGCGCAATGCGCGTGAGGCTGTTGCCTACATGAAGACCATCCACGCTCTGGTGCGCTACCTCGAAATCTGCGACGGCAACATGCAGGAGGGCAGTCTGCGCTGTGATGCCAACGTCTCACTTCGTCGTGATCCTGGAGCTCCGCTGGGGACACGCGTCGAAATCAAGAACCTCAACTCCTTCCGTTTCATCGAACGCGCCATCAATCACGAGATCGAACGACAGGCCGATCTGCTGGAATCCGGTGGGCGGGTCCTGCAGGAAACGCGTCTTTATGACCCGGGTCGGGATGAAACGCGATCCCTGCGCAGCAAGGAAGAGGCAAACGATTACCGTTATTTCCCCGACCCCGACCTCCTGCCTCTGATCGTGAGTGAGGCCATGCTGGACGCGGCCCGGTCTGATCTGCCGGAGCTGCCCGATGCAAAGCGTCACCGCTTCGAGGCTCAATATGCGCTCCCGGCCTACGATGCGCGGGTACTCACGACTTCACGGGATGTGGCGGATTACTACGAGGCCGTGGTGAGTGAACTCGGAGGGGCTCCCAAGCTCGTCGCCAATTGGGTGATGGGCGAGGTTCTCGGGGCGCTCAACCGGAGCGGTCTGGAAGCCGCTGCGCTGCCCCTGTCCGCGCCTACGCTGGCGCAGCTACTCAAGCGGATAGCGGATGGGACGATCTCGGGCAAGTCCGCCAAGGATCTCTTCGAAGTGCTCTGGACGGCGGATGAACAGGATGTAGATGGCCTTATCGACAGCCGGGGACTGCGCCAACTATCCGATACTGGCCAGCTCAAGGAGCTCGCGCTGGCGGTGATGGCGGAGAACCCCACGCAACTGTCCCAGTATCGTGCCGGCAAGGACAAGCTACTCGGGTTTTTTGTCGGGCAGGTAATGAAGCGCTGTGGCGGCACCGCCAATCCAGGTCAACTCAACGAGCTGCTAAAGGAACTACTCGCTGAGTGAGGCGCGCGTGGACGTAGTACAGGGTGCGTCGCAGGCTCGCTCGTTCTCAGCCGAGCGCCGTTGGCATAGGTTTCAAACCAACACCCCAAAACTTGGGACCGACGCGCAAGAAAGCCCAGGCGCCAACTACACGCCCGGATAATAACCGCACTGCCGGTACCTTCCGCCAGCAGCGAGAGGCGGTAAGTTCACGCAGCTTCGGCAGCCTCAACTTCCCCAGGCTCCGCCCGATCCACTAACTCAACGATCGCCATGGGCGCGTTGTCTCCCGGGCGAAATCCGCACTTCAGAATGCGCAAATAGCCGCCAGGCCGCTCCTGATAGCGCGGACCAAGCTCAAGAAACAGCTTCTGGACCATTTCCCTGTCACGTAGCCGGGCGAAAACCAAGCGACGACGGGCAACACTGTCCGCCTTGGCCATCGTAATCAGGGGCTCTGCCTCCCGACGCAACTCCTTGGCCTTGGGGAGGGTGGTTCGAATGATCTCGTGCCGGAACAGCGATGCCGCCATGTTCCGCAGCATGGCGCGACGATGACTGCTGTTGCGACTGAGCTGGCGACCAGTATTGCGATGTCTCATGGCGGCTTACCCGTGAGGAGTGGTTTAGGAACGGCCCTTGGAAGAAGCCATGCAGGGCGCAGATGCGCGCATTAATGACTGCCACCGACTGGCGGCCAATTGTCCAACCGCGCACCGAGCGACATCCCACGCATGGCGAGGGCTTCCTTGATTTCGGTCAGTGACTTCCGCCCCAGATTGGGCGTCTTGAGAAGCTCGACCTCGGTTCGTTGAATGAGATCGCCAATGCGGTAAATGCTTTCGGCCTTCAGGCAGTTGAGGGAGCGAACGGTGAGATCGAGGTCGTCAACCGGGTTGAGCAACACAGGGTCGTGCGAGCTGGAGCTGACAGCCGCGCCCTCGAGCCTCGGCCTCTCACCACCGACGAACACATTCAGCTGCTCACGCAGAATATCGGCCGCCTGATTGACGGCATCCTCTGGGCTGATCGTGCCGTTGGTCTCAACCACGAGATTCAACCTGTCGAGATCAGTGCGCTGCTCAACCCGGGCCCGTTGCACGTCGAACGCCACACGGCGTATGGGGCTGAAAGACGCATCAACCCGGAGGCAGCCGATGACATTGGCATCCTCGCTACCGGCTTCGCGCTGGTTGGCAGGCACATATCCACGCCCACGCGAGATGGTGAGATGCATGGTAAGGGAGGCATCTGCGGACAACGTAGCGATGTGATGATCGGGGTTGACGACCGAAAAGTCGGGGCCGCCCTCGATATCTGCCGCCGTGACCACTCCTGGCCCCTGCTTGTGAATGCGCACGGTCCGCTCGTTGACACCGTGAAGATTGACCGCCAGACCCTTCAGGTTGAGCAGGATGTCGGTGACGTCTTCCTGGATGCCAGGAATGGTAGTGTATTCATGCAGTACGCCTTCGATCTCAACCTGAGTGACGGCGCAACCCGCCATGGATGAGAGCAGAACCCTTCGCAGAGCGTTGCCGAGTGTGTGTCCGAACCCGCGGTCCAGCGGCTCGAGAGAGAGCTGACCCACGTTGGGACCGAGCGCCTTGTACTCCAGGGCATGCGGACGGAGGATGTCTCCGAAAAACTGTGACATTCAATCGCTCCCAGCGGGTTACTTGTTGTAAAGCTCGACCACCAGCGACTCGTTGATATCCGACGGGAGATCGCTGCGCTCGGGGACAGACTTGAAGATGCCCTCCATACGCGAGGAATCGATCTGTACCCAGTCAGGGAATCCCTGCTGCTCGGCTGACTGGAGAGACTCCACGATACGTGCCTGTTTACGCGCCTTCTCGGTCACCGTGATCACATCATTTGGACGCACCTGATAAGACGGAATATTCACCTTCCGACCGTTCACCTGAATCGCCTTGTGCGATACCAACTGACGCGCCTCATTCCGAGTCACGCCAAAGCCCATCCGATATACGACGTTGTCCAGTCGACACTCGAGCAGCTTGAGGAGATTCTCACCAGTAGCACCCTTGCGACGGGCAGCCTCGGTGAAATAGTTGGAAAATTGCCGCTCGAGGACACCGTAGATATACCGCAGCTTCTGCTTCTCACGCAGTTGGAGCGCATAATCGGACTGGCGACGATTCCTCGCCTCACCGTGCTGCCCCGGCGGCTTCTCAAGATTGCACTTGCTCTCAAGCGGACGGCTACGACTCTTCAGGCTGAGGTCGTAGGCCTGCCGGCGGCTCAACTTGCACTTCGGACCAAGATAACGGGCCATTACTGGAAATCCTCAGACGCGGCGCTTCTTAGGGGGACGGCACCCGTTGTGTGGGATCGGGGTCACATCGGTGATGTTGGTTACCTTGAAGCCGTTGGCGTTGAGCGCGCGCACGGCGGACTCTCGACCAGGCCCAGGGCCCTTGACGAACACATCAACCGTTTGCATGCCCATTTCAGACATGACTGCCGCCACCTTTTCCGCAGCGACCTGCGCCGCGAAGGGTGTGCTCTTGCGCGACCCACGAAAGCCGCAACCACCGGCGGTCGCCCAAGTAAGAACATTACCCTGACGATCGGCGATCGTAATAATGGTGTTGTTGAAGGACGCGTGGATGTGGGCAACGCCCTCCACCACAACTCGCTTCTGCTTTTTGCGCCCGCCTCGGGCAGCCGACGTCGCCATTGGATTCTCCTGACCTAATTACTTGCGCACTGCACGCCGCGGACCCTTGCGCGTCCGCGCATTCGTACGGGTACGCTGGCCGCGAG
>DBNU01000129.1 GCA_002299125.1 Proteobacteria bacterium UBA664 | reverse complement strand
GTGTCTGTCCCGGTCCTGGATGGCGCAGCCACGAGCGTTGCGCCCGTTTCGCCCGTCGTCGCGATCCGACGCAGCGGCCAACGTCCAGCCAGCGCGCTTGGCCGGAGCCCTGCGCACTGGCCCCCGGTTCATCCTCCGGCCGAGCGGGTGGCGCGGTCTCGCGCCCCCGGTCCTGAAGCCCTATCCAAGCCAACCTCCAAGGAGACACGACATGGACAAGAACGCCGAGATTGCCAAGCTCGAACACGATTGGAAGACCAACCCGCGCTGGAAGAATGTCAAGCGCGGCTATTCGGCCGCCGAGGTCGTGCGTCTGCGCGGCACCGTGCCGATCGAGCACAGCCTTGCGCGCCGCGGTGCCGAGAAGCTCTTCAACCTCATTCACAACGAGCCGTACATCAACTGTCTGGGTGCCCTTACCGGTGGTCAGGCCATGCAGCAGGTGAAGGCCGGCATCAAGGCCATCTACCTCTCCGGCTGGCAGGTGGCCGCCGACAACAACACTTACATGACCATGTATCCGGACCAGTCGCTGTATCCGGTCAACTCGGTCCCGGCAGTGGTGGAGCGCATCAACAACTCCTTCAAGCGCGCCGACGAGATCCAGTGCGCCCGTGGTATCGGCCCGGGTGACGAGGGCTATGTCGATTACTTCGCGCCCATCGTGGCGGATGCGGAGGCCGGCTTCGGCGGCGTGCTGAACGCCTTCGAGCTCATGAAGGCCATGATCCGGGCCGGTGCCGCCGGCGTGCACTTCGAGGACCAGCTCGCCTCGGTGAAAAAGTGCGGCCACATGGGTGGCAAGGTGCTGGTGCCTACCCAAGAGGCGGTGCAGAAGCTCATCGCCGCGCGTCTGGCGGCGGATACCTCCGGCGTGCCCACCCTCATTCTTGCCCGCACCGATGCCGAGGCGGCCGATCTCCTCACCGGCGACGTGGACGAGAACGACAAGCCCTTCCTCACCGGCGAGCGCACGGCCGAAGGCTTCTTCAAGACGAAGAAGGGGATCGAGCAGGCGATCAGCCGGGGTCTGGCGTATGCCCCCTACGCGGACCTCGTCTGGTGCGAGACCGGCACGCCGGATCTGGAATTCGCTCGCCGTTTCGCCGAGGCCCTCAAGAAGCAGAACCCCGATCAGCTCCTGGCTTACAACTGCTCGCCTTCCTTCAACTGGAGGAAGAATCTCGACGACGCCACCATCGCCAAGTTCCAGCGCGAACTGGGCGCCATGGGTTACAAGTACCAGTTCATCACCCTGGCGGGCATCCACTCGATGTGGTTCAACATGTTCGATCTGGCGCAGGATTACGTCGCCCGTGGCATGTCGGCCTACGTCGAGAAGGTGCAGGAACCGGAGTTCGCCGCCCGTGATCGCGGCTATACCTTCGTCTCGCACCAGCAGGAAGTCGGCACCGGCTACTTCGACGACGTGACCACCATCATCCAGGGTGGTGCTTCCAGCGTTACCGCCCTCACCGGCTCGACCGAGGAAGAGCAGTTCCACTGAGGTCGGGTGGCGAACTCACGTCGAACACCCCGCGCAGGTAGCCGTTGACGGGGGCCAGACCGGCCCCCCTCAGCGGCCCCGGACCCGCCTGGTCACCACGCCGGGCGGGTTTTTTTTAGCTCGCGTTTGTTCGCTGCTTCGCTTGGTGTTTGGTTCTCGCTATCGACGGTGTTGTGCCTCGCCCGCGGGGTGTTTTACAACAAATTGAAAATAAACGGGAATTGAGCGACGGCCATGGCGCGCGCAGATGTCGGCGATAGGAATTTTTTCCGCTCCTGTCATGCAGACGTCATGCAACGGTGGTAACTTCGGGCTCGTGACGGTTTCGGGTGGCAGCCCGTCCCGTCAGACCGGGTTTCACAGCGGCGCTTGGCAGCGTCGCGGGGTGTGGCAGCACCTCTCTCATTCCGTAAAACCTTCGGGCTGTACAGGGAGATTTACATGAACAACTTGCGCCTCACGGGCCTCGCGCTCGCGTTGAGTCTCGCCCATTACACCGGCGCTCAAGCCGCTGGTTTCGACGCCAACTTCGACCCCACCGGCACCGGCTCCACGGGCCTGCTGGTTTCCGGCTTCGACTGGTCCCCGACCTCCTTTCTCGCCCGCGGCGGCATGACGGCCATCCGCAACTTCGTGGCGGGCACTGGCCCCACCACCTTCGATGCCTTCACCCACGCCACACTGGGGGCCTTTTTCACGCCCACTGGCCCAGTCACCCCGCCGGGTCTCAACAGCACCCACGAGTTCACCATGATCGGCGGGCTCGGGATGCAGGTGACGAGCGTCTCCCAGCCGCTCCCCGGCTTCGCAACCGCCACCTTCCAGACCACGGTGGGCGGCCGGCTCACCGACGGCTCCAATCCCTTCTTCGCCCTCTACCACGACACCACCCTGGACAGCGTCGCCCTCTCCGGCTCCGGCTACGGATCTGCCGGCGACACGCTTCTGCTCCGCGCCAATGCGGTGCTGAGCCAGTCCGCGGGGATCTTCCTCAGCTTCCAGAATGCCATCGGACCCCTCGATCTGGCCGGGGCCAACGACTGGCCGGGCGTGAACACCGTGTCCGGCACGGGCTCGCAGACCACGCTGGAGGTCGGTGACTTCTCTTACGTCAACTCGAACTTCTTCACCAATGGCGTGCCGGGCTTCGCCATCGTGCTGGACGCCCTGGCCTTGTCGGGTGTGTCGATCGCGCTGCCCTTCATCAGTTCAAACCCCTCGGACTGCTTCAATCTGGTGGGCAGCTTCTGCTCGGCAGATACCCCGACCGCCCCGCGGCTCGAGGCCGATGGTCCGATCATCCCGAACATCGGGCTGCTGAACGGTGCATTCGGTGGTACGGCTCCGGATTTCCTGGCCCAGACGGACTTCAACAGCCCGATTGCCACGACCTTGGTTCCGGTACCGGCAGCCGTGTGGCTGCTGGGCTCGGCGCTCGCGAGCGGTCTCGCCTTTGCCCGCCGGCGCACTGCCGCCTGAGTCTCTGCCGTAACACTCCCTCTCCCCTGCATTCGGCGGGGGAGAGGGGTGGTGTCAATGGCGCGGCTCGCCAAGCCTGCCCCGCACTGCTGTCTTTCCGTTGGTAGATCGCTGCCCAGTGTGGCGATCTGTGCCCCCGTCGCTGCCCTGAGTCTCCTCAGCGGAAGGCGTCCACGATGTCGCTGTAGCGTGCGTGACAAGCTGCGTAAAATGACTCGCCGCGCATGCGGCTACGCCAGTCAGTAAGACTCGGATAGGCGGCGAGATCAACACTGGCGGCTTCAGCGGGATCGAGTGCCGCAAGCAGCGCAAAATCCGCGAGCGTCAGGGTCTCACCCGCCACATGCGCATGCTCGGCCAGTTGCCCCTCGACAATCGGCAGATAGCGATCGAGCCAGGCAAGGCCATCCTGCTCGGAACGCGTGTCCATCTCGACGGGCAGCTTGAACAGCGGGACCATCACGCGGTTGAAAAACACCTTCAGCATCCCGCCTTCCACGTGGTGAGTCACGAACTCGCACCATTGGTCCACGATGGCGCGGGCGCGCAGTTCCTCCGGATAGATGGGGCTCCTCGCCTTGCTGGCCAGGTAGCGGGCGATGGCCATGCTCTCGAAGAGCGCGAAGTCGTCATCCACCATGGCCGGGATCTTCCCCGCTGGGTGGATGCGCAGATATTCGGGCGTGCGGGTCTCGCCCTTGAGCGGGCTCAGGGGCACGTGTTCGTAGTCGAGCCCGATGTGATTGGCGATGTAGCGCAGTTTGTTCACGCGCGACGAGAAGGGTGAACCATAGAGGATCAGCATGGACAGTGCTCCTGCGGGGACAAGGATCGTTCGAGACGATCACTCGGACGCGATCCTCCGCGAGTCGCCGCCAGATGCAAGGCCTGTGATCGACCGCGCCAGCATCCACACCGGACTCAGACGCGCAGCGCTACCCGCACGAGCAGGGCGATGCCGGTGGCGAGTGTCACCGCCTCGAAGCAGCGCTTGATGAAGCGATTGCCCTTAAGCAGGCCCCAGTGCGTGCCCGCCCAGCCGCCGGCGAAGGACATGGCGATGAGGATCAGCAGCCACTCCCACTTGGGGGCCGTGGCGAGCCAGAGTGTGAGGGCCCCGGTGCCGTTCCAGGCGAGCCCCACCAGCACGAGGGTGTGTGCCACGGCGCGCCGGTAGTCGAGCCCGAACCAGCGCACCAGCCAGATGGTGACGAAGAGGCCGCTGCCCGAGGTGAGTGATCCGTTCAGCACCCCGAGCAGAAAGACCACGCCGGCACCCCACGCAAGGCCCGCCACGTCCCGATGCCGCGGGGCGTGGATCTGGCCGAGGGCAGGTTTCAGGGCCGAGTAGATGGCGAGACCCGTGGTCAGGAGGCCGAGGGCCGCCTCACCGGCCTGTGCCGGTACGAGCAGGATGAGGCGGGCACCGAGCACCACACCAGGCAGCCCGGCGGCCAGCAGGAGCAGCGCCAGCCGACCCTCCAGACTGCCCTCCTTCAGGTGACGGAGCGTCGCTCCGGCCCCGAGGAAGGTGCTGGCAATCTTGTGGGTGACCAGGGCCTCGGCGAAGGGCAGACCGAGAAACAGCAGCGCGGGCAACTGCAACAACCCGGCACCGCCGCCGGCCAGGGCGGAGAGCGTGTTGGCCGCAAAGGAGACGAGGGCGACCAAGCCCAGGGTGAGCCATTCCTGCATCAGCGGATGTTGCCACGTCGGGCCCACTTGTTCCGGCCCGCGTCATCCCCGCACCCCCGCGTCATCCCCGCCACA
>DBNU01000044.1 GCA_002299125.1 Proteobacteria bacterium UBA664 | reverse complement strand
CCTAGTGCGGCGACCGGCCTTGCTCGAGGAGATCATCGCGTTCCTGCGGGCGCCGGACTTTCCGCCGCCAGGACTACGCTGAGAGCTTGTGAAGAAATCGTAGCGAGCGCCCCGAGGTCAAGGCGGACAGAGCGACGCGACATATCCAGCAGATAGGCGAGGAGCGAGCACCGCCCAACGCGGCTATCGGGACGCGCAGTCGATTGAGGCACGAGATCAGAGTTGGCTCTGCCTCAGCCGCGGCAAATGATCGCCTCCGCCGTTCGACCCCCGTCACGGAACGTCAGGCGCTCACTCAAGGCACGGATAAGCGTTATCCCTCGTCCGTGGGCGTTGGCGACACTGCCCGCCACAACCGCCCCATGATCGAAGCCGTCCCCATCGTGCGTCACACACACGTAAGTCTCGTAGCCATGACTCAGCCGCCGGCAACCCACCTCCATCCGAAGACTTGCCCGACGGAGGTCTTCGAGGCGCCGGGCACGCTCCTCGTAGTAACGCGCGAAGCCATCCGGGCCGTGCTTGAGACCGGAATCCAGCCTCAGCAGGCCGTGCTCGAGGGCATTGGAGAACAACTCGGTCAACACCGTGAACACCCGACCACGGTCGGCCCGATTGCCCTGCACGTCGTTGAGGAGCTGCAGGAGCACCGGAACCGGCTCGATGCGCCGTAACGACTCGGCGCCAAGTTCAAGCGTACCGCGCCAGGGAGTGGGTTCACGTCCTTTGCCGATGGTGGGCACGGCGGCGAGGTGTGCGCCCACCGCAGCCGGGTCACAGCGGTACACGAGTAGCGAGACATCATCTTGCCGTTCACCTACGTGCCCTATTTGCGACTGCGCCTCGAGCAGCACCGAGATCGGATCACTGTCTGCTTGCGCGGCAAGCAGACTGCAGACCCGCTCGATGCCGAAGAAACCACCATCGGCCAAACGCAGCTCCGTGATGCCATCGGTGAAGGCCACCAGTCGATCGCCCGGCTCGAGGGTGAGGCGCTCCGCCTCGAGCTGGAAGGCATCCGCATCCAGCACCCCGAGCGGGACGCTGCGCGAGGGAAGCCGACGCACCTCGCCCCCGGGCCTGACAAAGAGCACGTCCGGCAGGCCCGCATTCCACACCGCTGCGCTTTCCTGATCGCGCGCCACCTCGATGAGCGCCAGCGCCAGGAAGTAACCCGACGGCAGCATCACACGCAGCTTGCGGTTGATCTCGGCGAGGATCTCGACGCCCGAGAAGCCGCGTCCGATCATGGCGTGGAAGACCTCCGTCACCAGCACCGACCCCACGGCTGCCGGCACGCCATGGCCAGTGAGATCGCCGACCAGCATCACCTGATTGCCACCTGGACTCCACGCAGTGAGGAGCACATCGCCGTTCACGGTCGCAAGCGGCATCTGCACCTGCCGCACGTTGGGCATCGCACACTCACGCGCCGAGATGATGTGCCCGAGTACGCGGTGCGCCTGTTCGAACTCCGCCTCCCGCAGGGCCTCGTGCGCTGCCAATTCGTCACGCTGCTGCCGCAGGGATTCATAGAGCAGGCGCAGATCAAGAATGCTCCGGAGTTTTGCGTAGAGCACGAGTGGGTTGAGCGGCTTGGCCAGGCAGGTGTCACCGCCCACGGCATAAGCCCGAGAAATGGTGTCGGGCGCGACGCTGCCGGTGACAAATATCACCGGCAGGTAGTGCCCGCGGAAGCGTTCACGCAGATGCAGCGTTGCTTCAAAGCCATTCATCCCCGGCATCTCGCAGTCCATCAGCACGGCATGCGGCGGGGCCTCCAGCGTGCAGGCCGCGAGCATCTCCTCTCCATCCGCGGCCAGCAGCACCTCACAACCAATCGATTCGAGCAGACTGCGAAGCAGCATGCGTTGTAGATGTGAGTCGTCTACTACCAGCACGCTTACACGGCCATACTTCGCGGGCAGAGGAGGCAGCGCCTTCGTGAGCAGGGCGGGCAGTTCCGCCACGGCGGATGCAGTACCCAGGGCGATGGACATCTCAGTTGCTCCAGTGCGCGCAGCGCGACCCACGCCGCATGAAACCGATCATGTCATTCCCGTATCTTTCGTGATTACCGCATCTTTCGTCATTCCCGCGCAGGCGGGGATCCAGCGTCATCACGCCGTCGCCACGGAAGGACTGGATCCCCGCCTGCGCGGGGATGACGGGGTGCGCGGGGATGACAATCTGATCTGCGCCGGAACGACGAAGTGGCCTGCACGGAGATGACGCATGGATGGCCCTCATCTCAGCCGACCTGCATCAACTGCTGGAAGTTGGCGATCTGGAGTATGTCGCGAACGGTCGGCTGAACGTTCACCAGCCGCACGCGATCCGCCTTGCGTCCGGCGTGTTCCCAGAGCTGCAAAAGCATGCCCAGTCCGGCACTGTCCACGTACTGCGTCTCGCGGAGATCGACCACATAGCGGGCACCGCCTGCCTCTCCTTGCTCGTAAAGGCGGCGGAATTCCCGATGCAGGGAGAAGTCGAAGCGCTCAGGGAGAGTCAAGCGGATCTCGCCCGCCTCGCGGCCGTTGCTGATGGCGATGGTCATGGTCTGTCCCTCTGCGGAATGACTGATGGGTTTCTCAGAAGAGTTCGATGTCGCCAGCGGAAAGATCCTGCTGGGTCGCGGGGGCCGCGCGCAGGCCGTCGAGCCCCTGACGGGCAGTGGCCAGACGATCCTTCAGTGCCGTCATGGATGCCGGATGGGCGCTACCCGGCCCGGCGGTCGATCCTCCTTGCGCGGCCTCAAGCGCCTCCATGCCGGTGTGCATTGCTGCCAGACGGAGTTCCACGTGCTCCGTCACCTGGCGCACGATGTCCTCGAACTGCAGCGCCCGGACGGCATCGGCAGTAGCACGCTCGAATTCGCGTACCCCGGTCGATACCTCACCGAGCCCCCTTGCAAGGCGTTCCTGCAATCCGAGCATCTCGTTGCTGGTGACATCGATGCGTGCCTTCGCCGACATCACGATGGTCATGTCTTCCGCTGCCAGGCGCCCGATCAGGGACTGTGCTGTACCGACCGCCGTCTCCGCACAGCGGACCTTGGCGCGGATCTCCTCATTGAACTGATTCGAGCGGATGGACAGCTTGCGCACCTCGTCGGCCACGACAGCAAAGCCGCGCCCCGCCTCACCGGCGCGGGCCGCCTCGATGGCCGCGTTGAGCGCCAGCAGATTGGTCTGGTCGGCGATGTCGCGCAGATCGTGCAGACGCGCGAAAACCTCCTTCATCTGGGCGGCGATGTCTTCGATCTGACCCACCGTCTGCAGGCTCTGGCGGCTGCCACGCACCATCACCTCCACCATGTAAGTAAGCAGACTGGAGAAATCCTTTAGCAGACTCTCGATATGCAGTTCGGAATCCGATTCTGCCGCGCCGCCCATGGATGCAAGCAGACCGGCCAGCAGGCGCTCCTGTGCGATCGCACGCCCATGCATGCCCTGGAACACCTCTTGCAGATGCGCGACCGAGTCCCGGGTGACGGTGCGGATCTGTGCAAGCTGAGGCGCCGCATCGGCAAGCTGCCGCTGAATCGCCAGACACACGGCGTGCTGCTCCGCGGGCTCAATGCAGATGGAGCTGGTTGCCGCCCATGGATCATGTGCCCCGCGCTGGTCCTCGCCCGACACCGATGCCCGAACCTCACCATGGGCGTGACGCCGCCCTGCCACGAAGCAGAGTGGCGGCAGAAGGCAGGCCGCCAGCGTCGTCTCTGGACCAATCAGCCCAGCGGCTGCGGCCGCGATCAACGCAACACAAGCCAGAAATGGAACGGACAGCGACATGAGACGGCCCGACATCATCCACGAGTCCTCTGCTGGCCTGCGTTATTCACCTCACCCGCCGGGTATCGTCCCGCCGCCCGTAGACTTGACGACGGTGCCTGCGCCATCACGAAGGCGAGCAAGCGGTCGGCCACCTCGCCCAGCGGAACCACCATCTCTGCTGCACCCAGCGCCACCGCCTCGCCCGGCATGCCCCAGACCACACTGCTGCGCTCGTCCTGGGCCAGGGTGTGACAACCGGCATCACGGAAGGCCCGCAGACCTCGGGCACCGTCGTCGCCCATGCCGGTCAGGATCCCGGCGCAGGCATTGGTGCCGGCGTGCCGCAGGACCGATTCGAAGAGCACGTCCACCGAGGGCCGGTGCCGGTTGACCGGCTCGTCATCACCCAAGCGGCAAAAATACCGCGCTCCCTCGCGCACGAGTCGCAGATGGCGGCTGCCGGGTGCGATGTACACGTTCCCAGGCAGAACCGGCTGACCATCGCTCGCTTCGTGTACTGTCATGGCACACAGACCATCCAGGCGCCGCGCAAAGGTTGTACTGAAGCCGGCCGGAATATGCTGCACCACCAGCACCGCCGGCGCATCGGCGGGGAAGCGCGGCAGGACTTCACGCAGGGCCTCGACACCCCCGGTGGAGGCGCCGATGGCGATGAGCTTATCCGTGGTGTGAAGCGAACGACCAGGGCGGCAAGATAACGAAGTCGGGCTGCTCACCTCCGTCAACGCCCTTTCGTCAGCCCGCTCGGTCACCTGGCGCTGACGGACCGAGACCCGCGCCCGTGCAACAACACCGAGCTTGCGCCGCAGTTCCTCAGCGTAATCCAGGAGCGCGCTCTTCACATCGAGCGCGGGTTTGGTAATGAAGTCCACGGCACCGAGTTCCAGCGCCTCAAGGGTGGTCGAGGCCCCGGCCGCAGTGAGGGTGGAGACCATCAGCACCGGCATGGGGCGCAGGCGCATCAGGTTGGCGAGAAAGCTCAGGCCATCCATGCGCGGCATTTCGACATCCAGCGTTAGGACATCCGGGGCGAGGCGTTTGATCTTCTCGCGCGCGTCGTAGGGATCACAGGCCGAACCTACCACTTCGAAGGCGGTATCGGCGGCAATGATCTCCGTCAACACCTGCCGCACAAGGGCAGAATCGTCGATCACCAGCACGCGGATGGGTTTGCCAGTCGTAATCATCAGAAAAGCTCCACCGAGCCGGCCAATGGGCGGGCGAGCGAATCCACATAGCTGCGCTCGCGACGCACCAGGGTGTCGTTGTGCAGGCTCTCGAGGCGTCGCACCAGAAGCCTTCCGCTGTGTGGCAGGTACAACACCTTGCGCGCCTGGCGCTCGCCCAGATCGCTGGCCAGGAGCCGCAGCCCCTCCGCTGCCACGAAGCGCTGCACGAACTCGATGTTGCGCCGGCCCACATCGGTCGTGCGCTCGAGTATCTGCCCACCGCCGGTGAGTTTCACCTCGAGGCGATCACGGCGGGCCCCAACACGCAGCAGGGCATTGATCAATTGCTCCATGGCATCGGTGCCGTAGCGGGCCGCCTGACTGATGCCGGTTGCCTCCCATGCGTCCGACGAATGTGCTGACCGCTCCGGCAGCATGAAGTGATTCATGCCGCCAATCCTGAGCACCGGATCGCGGATGCAGGCCGAGACACAGGACCCTAGTACCGTCACGATGCCTTCGTCAGTTCCTGTGGCGTAGTACTCTCCAGGTAGAAGCTTGGCCGTCCATAACTCGCGACCAGCATCCCAGTAGCGGTTGATGTGAGCGAATTCGGGCCGCACCGGGGTTGGCGCATGCATGCCCACGTGCATGGCCGGCGGATTCATGGCCCCGCCCCGTTCAGACGATGAATGGTGCGGCCGAGGTGCTCGAAGCGCTCCGAGACCCGGAACAGCGATTCCGAATGACCGATGTACAGATGCCCCCCTGGCTCCATCTGGCGGGCAATGCGCGCGAAGAGCGTCTTCTGCGTGGGCTTGTCGAAGTAGATCACAACATTGCGGCAGAAGACCACATCAAAGCCGCCGCGCATGGGCCAGGGGCCGTTGAGATTCAATTGGCGGAAGCGGATGAGCGAACGCAGCGAATCCTTGACGACCATTTCTCCTGTCGATCCCGTCACCGGATCGAAATGGCGCTTGCGCTCGCTGTCGCTCAGACCTTGCAGACGCTCGCGTGGATAGACACCTCGCGCTGCCGTCGTAAGCACGCCGGTATCGATATCGGTGGCCAACACGAGCGCATCCCACTGCGGCAAGCGATTGCCGAGGGCTTCGCTCAGCGTCATCGCCAGACTGTAGGGCTCTTCTCCGGTGGAGCAGGCCGCCGACCAGATGCGCAGCCGGCGTGCATGCCGCTTTTGTTCAATCAGTGCTGGCAGCACACGCTCACGCAGGTCTTCGAAGTGATGTCGCTCGCGAAAGAAGGCCGTTAGGTTGGTAGTAAGGGCATTGATGAATTCCGCCTTCTCATTCTCGGGCTGCTGCTCGAGCAGGGCGAGGTAGGCGTCGAAATCAGGCAGCCCAAGGCTTCTTACTCGGCGAGTCAGACGCCCGTAGACCAAGTCCTGCTTGATGTCGCCGATGGAGATGCCCGTGAATTCGCGTAGCCGCTCGCGGATGGCATCGAAGTGCCGCACGCCAAATCCGAACTCGCGTGCATCGTTCAGGGGGGGCGCCGGACGGGACTCCGTGCTCGTATCCAGCCCACGCATCCCAGGCTGCCTCAGGCCGACCGAGCCGAGATGCTGAGCTGCTGTGCCAGCCCGGTCATGATCAGCGCAGATTCCAGTGCCGGTGAGATCGAGCTTAAACAAAGGCTCCGTCCGGCAATTGCAAGCTCTGAACGCAGAGAGATCAGAAGCTGGAGGCCTGCGGCGTCGACATGATCGACGCGAGATGCATCCAGCCTGAGATCGGGCTCATCCGCCGTGGCCGTGACCAGCTCAAGCAGCATTGCGGCCGCCTCCAGAGCTATGCCTACGCCAAGTTCCTCGGGCAGTTGGCCATGTGTGCTTCCCGCTTCGCTCATCGAACATCGCTCCCGACGACGTAGACCGATCCCTGAGCCGCATGGCCGCAGGGAAAGGCAGGACGGTCAACCTTGCCCCCTCCTCACCACACACCTCACTCGGAACGGACTTGAAGGAATGGTCAGACCATTACTGGCTAGAATTCCTCCCAGTCCTCGCCCACGGCGCGATCAAGTCGCGGTGGAGTGCCGCCCTTACGCGGTGCCTCACGTTCGGCGGTGGGACGCCCGGACCACGGCCGCGAACCGGACCGCCGGTCTGCGGGCATTCCGGCTGAAACAAGCGTCTCCTCCGCAGCAGAGTTGGCAGTCTTGAAGAAGTCCACCAGGCGCGCGAGCTTGCGGGCCTGCTCCTCCATCGACTCACTTGCTGCGGCAGCCTCCTCCACCAGTGCGGCATTCTGCTGGGTCGCCTGGTCCATCTGCGTGATGGCGCGATTGACCTGCTCGATACCGGCGGACTGCTCGTTGGAGGCCGCCGCGATCTCACCGATGATGTCGGAGACCTTCTTCACCGAAAGCACGATCTGGTTCAGGGTCTGTCCGGATTCGTCCACCAACCGAGAACCCTCGTTGACCTTCGCGGAGGAATCGCCGATGAGCGATTTGATCTCGCGCGCCGCTGCAGCGCTACGCTGGGCGAGATTGCGCACCTCCGAGGCCACGACAGCGAAACCACGGCCCTGCTCGCCAGCCCGCGCAGCCTCGACTGCTGCGTTAAGCGCCAGCAGGTTGGTCTGGAAGGCGATCTCATCGATGACACCAATGATCTCGGCGATGCGTCGGCTGGACTCTTCGATGGCACCCATCGCCCCCACCGCAGCGCTCACCACGCTTCCCCCGCGCTCAGCCTGTTCACGCGCCGCAGCCGCGAGCTGATCGGCCTGGCGGGCATTGTCGGCGTTCTGCTTCACGGTACTGGTGAGTTCTTCCATGCTGGAGGCAGTTTCCTCCAGACTCGAGGCCTGCTGCTCAGTGCGTTGGCTCAGGTCGGCATTGCCCTGCGCGATCTCCTGGGCACCGGTGACGATGCTGCCACTGGCGGCACGGATCTGCGCAACCATGCTGCGCAGGTTCTCCACGCAACCATTGACCGCCTGCTGCAAGTCGGCGTATTCGCTGGAATACTGTCCGTCCATCGTGACCTCCAGCGCACCGCTGGAGAGCCCACTCATCACCTGCTGCGTTTCCTTCAGTACGTGCGCAAGTTCTTCCGCCTTCGATTGCTGATTCGTGATGTCGCTGGCGTAGATGACCACCGCCTGTGGCTTGCCGGACGCGTCCAGAACCGGGGTATAGGTAGCCTGCCACCACACGCTGCGCCCGTCCTTGGTCGTCCGCTTGCTGGTGCCTTCCACTGCCTCACCGCGGGACAGCCGCACCCACAGATCTGCGTACGCGGGGCTTGCTGCCGTCTCGGCGTCCACGAAGATGCGATGGTGCCGGCCCTCGACCTCCGCCGCACTGAAGCCCATGGTCCGTAGGTAGATATCGTTTACGCGCAGCAGCGTACCGTCGAGCGTGGTCTCGAGCACGCCCATGTTGCGGTCGATTGCGTCCAGCTTGCCCAGGAAGCGGGCGCGTTCTTCCGTGATTCGCTGTGCTTCCAGATGCCGCTCGGTCACATCCACCGCTACCTTGATCACGCGGCGTACCTTGCCCTCGGCGTCGCGCAGGGCCCGGTAGGCGGCATCGATCCAGACATCACGCCCACCACGAGCCAGGCGATGGAACTCGCCTCGCTGCTCTTCACCACGCGCCAGACGCAGCCAGAACTCGCGGTAATCAGCGCTCGCTGCGTACTCAGGCGTGACGAACATGCGGTGGTGCTTACCTGCCACCTCCTCGAGGCTGTAACCCATGGCCTGCAGGAAGATCTCGTTGGCCGTCACGATGGTGCCATCCGGCTCGAACTCGATGACGGCCTGCACGGATCCCAGCGCCCCGGCGCGGGCGTCGAATTCCGCACGCAGTGCCTGCTCGCGCGCTGTGCGGGCCTTCTCTTCGGTCAGGTCCTGCCATTCGACCACTGCACCCAAACGCGTACCGTCCGTGTCGGTAACCGGGTTCACAATGAGGGAGAAGCTGCGCCCGGCGATGGTCACCTCGGCCTTGTGGGTAGACTTCAGGGCCGCCAGCATGCGCTGCTGATGGGCCGGATTCTTGTGGAAGATATCCATGGAACTGCCCACCACCGCATCGGCGCGGAAATCCGGCAGCGCCTGCCGCAAGTCGCTCTCCGCAGACCGCAGCATCGCAAGCACTGCCGGGTTGGCGTGAATGATGCGGCCCTCGGCGTCGGCGATCATCACATTGGTCTGCACCGCCTCGAGTGCACTCGCGATGCGGGTGCGATGTGCCGAGCGCTCTGCCTCCGCGGCGAGCAGGTTGCCCAAGGCCCCGGTCAAGCCACCAACCTCATCGTCGCGCCCATCATGTTCGATGCGGTTGATCCGCCCCGAGGCCAGGGCCAGGATCGACTCGCGGCAGGCGGACAGGCGTCGGCGCATACCCTCGAGTTGCCAGACGGCCAAGGCGGCCGCGACGAGCACACCCGCCAGCGCGATGAAGAGGTTCATCCGCGCAACCTCGGCGGTCATGGCCTGAGTCCCGGCGAGCACCTCACCGGCGCCTTCCACTTGCAGTTCGATGAGCTCGGCGACGCGCCCCGTCAGCGGATCGATGGCCGGATAGAGGCGCTCCAGCACCAATCGGTCGAGGGACTCTCGATCGCCGCGCGCGAGTATGTCGACCAAAGCCGCGGTTACAGCATCCGCCCCGGCCTTGATGCCGCTCACCTCATCCACCAGCACCCGCTCGCGCCCGTCCTTCGGCCGTGCCGTGTACTCCTGCCAGGCCCGATCGATCTGCTGCTTGGCTGCGACCACCCCGGCATGCGCCTCGGCCAGGCTCAGGTTGCCATTGCGCGCCTTGTGAGCGGCATCCATGATGTCGACGGCATAAGTCTCCGATACCTTCTCGAGCTGCGCGAGTGAGGCGATCTGCTCACCGTGGATGCGCTCGAGGGCCTCACCGGCGGCATCGAGGCCGCGCTTGCCCTGCCAGCCGACACCAAATGCGACCGCCGCCAGCAACGCCAGCACGCACATCATCTTGGTGTAGAGCGTCATGTTCCTGAACCAGGCCATTTGTCTGCCTCCTCGTCTTCCCTGAGTCGGGGTTATCGGCGCGCTGCCGGGGTGTTGTGGTGGCCCTACTGAAGGGCAGCAGGGAGTTCATCCAGGTCACGGCCGACCAGGCCATCGATGTCGAGCAGGATCACCATCTTTTCTTCTACCGAGGCCAGGCCGCGCACGAACCGGAGATCCACCGCTGGGCCAAAATCCGGTGCCGGTCGTAGCAAGTCGCCGCCGATATCGTGTACGTCAGAAACCGCATCCACGACGAAACCCATGGTCCGCTCACGCGTGGCGGTGCCCACCTTGAGCACAACCACCACGGTGGTCGGCCCGTAGTCGACCGGGCTGAGTCCGAAGCGCAGACGCAGATCCATGATCGGTACAATGGTGCCGCGCAGATTGATGACGCCGAGCAGATGTGCGGGTGTATGTGGGATTGGCGTGGCTCGATCCCAGCCCTTGATCTCCTGCACCCGCAGGATATCGACGCCGTATTCCTCGCCGGCCAGGATGAAGGTGAGATACTGGCCATTACGCGCTAGGAGGGCCTGGCCCGTGTGGGCCTCGTACTCCGGCAAGACGCTGTTCATGTGTTGCTCCGGAAGCGAGAATGAGGAAGCATCAGGCGGCAACGCCAGTTCCAGCCGAGACTCGGCCAAGGCCGCCGCCACTGCGCACAAGGGCATTCACATCAAGGATGAGCGCCACCGATCCATCGCCCAGAATGGTCGCGCCGGAAACGCCCGGTACCTGGCGGTAGTTGCTCTCCAGACTCTTGATCACCACCTGCTGCTGGGAGAGCAGGTCATCGACTACCAGGCCGACGCGCGCACCCTCGACCTCAACCACCACGATGAGTCGGCGCACCGGCTCAACGGCGCCGGCGGCCAGGCCAAAGGCTTCGCGCAGACGCAGGGTCGGGATGTAATCCTCGCGCAGCCGATACACCTCGGCCGCACCGGAGACCCTGGACAGCGCACGCGGCTCGATCTGCAGGGATTCCACGATGGAAACCAGCGGCACGACGAAGACCTGCCCCGCCACCTCGACCAATTGGCCATCAAGGATGGCGAGTGTCAGCGGCAGCCGGATAGTGAACGTGGTGCCCTGGCCGCTGCGGGACTTCACCTCGATCTGGCCACCCAGAGACTGGATATTCCGCCGTACGACATCCATGCCCACGCCGCGACCGGAGACATCGCTCAATGTCTCGGCTGTCGAGAATCCCGGCAGGAAGATGATGTCGTCGATGGCCTGTTCCGTGAGGATCTCACCCGCAGCCACCAGACCTCGCTCGACGGCACGTGCATGGATGCGCTCACGGTTGAGGCCGCCTCCATCATCCGCGACCTCGATGACGATGGCACCGCCCTCATGCCATGCCTGCATCGACAAGGTGCCGGTGGCTGGCTTGCCAATCGCGAGGCGTCGCTCGGGGCTCTCGAGCCCATGGTCAAGACAGTTCCGTACCAGATGCACCAGCGGATCGCCGATATTTTCCAGTACCGTCTTGTCGAGCTCGGTCTGCTCACCGGAGAGTTTCAGCTCCACCTGCTTGCCCAGCCTGGCCGAGAGATCGTGCACCAGCCGCGGGAAGCGACTGAAGCAGACACTGATGGGCAGCATGCGGATCTTGAGCACCGTCTCCTGCAACTCGCGCGTGTTGCGCCCGAGCTGCGCGAGCCCGTCCTGCAGTGCCTCCAGCATGCTGGGATCGAAATGCTCGCCGAAACGCGAGAGCATGGATTGGGTGATCACCAGCTCTCCCACCAGGTTGATGAGGGCATCCACCTTGTCGATGCCGACGCGGATGCTCTGGGCCTGAGCATCTGCAGGTCGGTTCGCACTGCGGGGCTCACGCGGGGCCGGGACTTGCGAAGCCACCGGGGCTCCGTCTGCAGGTGGCACGCTGGTGCCGCTGCTGGCCGACACCGGTACATCCGCCTCAGCGGTGACGGCCGATGCAGCTATTTCTCCAGCCTCGGCGGTCGCAAGCGGAAGTAATCCAGGTGTGGCATCGCGCCCGCGGGTGAGGTCAAGATCACAATCGCTTTCCACCCAGTCGAAGACCGCGCGGATGTCGGTCTCCGGTGCCGTGCCGGCGAGCTTGATGCTGAAGCCGAGATGGCAATCGTCAGCGACCAGTGTCGACAAAGGGGGCACACTGGCTACCAGCGTCTCCACTCGGCACTCGCCGAGCTGTGCGAGTTCACGCAGCAGGCGCAGCGGCTCGTTACCGGTGCGGAAGAAGTGTGCATGCGGCTGAAAGCGGACCTGCCAGACATTGTCGTCGTTGCCACTTGATCCACCCAGTTCGGCATCTGTCCGGCTGGGACCGTCAGGATGCACCGGCACGGGGACTGCATCACCTTCCCGCAGCAGCAGATCAAGCCGCGCGGCCGAAGCCGAGATCGCGGCTTCGTCTACCGGTTCCCCCTGTTGCAGCGCGCGCAGCATCTGGGCAAGCACGTCGGTTGCCTGCAACAAGGCCTCGCGTGCAGCGGATGTGACCGGGCGACGGCCGGCGCGGATCTCATCGAGCAGAGTCTCGGCCCGGTGGGTGTACTCGGTCACCGCGCCCAGACCAAAGGTGCCGGCACCGCCCTTGATGGAGTGGGCGGCGCGGAAGATCGCATCCACACCCTCGCGGTCAGCCGGCCCCTCGGGCAGGGTCAGCAGCCCATGCTCCATGACGGCAAGCCCCTCGAAGCTTTCCTCGTAGAACACGGCGAGGAACTGGCTGAGATCGATGTTCATGCCAGGCCGTTCGATGACTCACGGGGATGCATCAGGCAGAGAGGCATCAATTGATGACCTTGCGAATAGTCGCGACGAGCTGTTCAGGATTGAAGGGTTTTACCAGCCAGCCGGTCGCGCCAGCGGACTTGCCTTCAGCCTTCTTGTCGCTGCCTGATTCGGTGGTCAGCATCAATAGCGGTGTGAACTTGTAGGCCGGCAGCTTGCGCAACTCGCGAATGAGCGAAATGCCGTCCATGCCAGGCATGTTCACGTCGGTCAGCACGAGGTTCACCGACTGCTTGCGCGCGATCTCAAGCGCCGCCTGACCATCGGTCGCCTCGATCACATCGAAACCTGCGCCCCTCAGGGTGAAGGCGACCATCTGTCGAATGGACGCCGAATCGTCGACTGCCAGGATGCTTGCCATGCGTCTCCTTCTCCCGTTACACACGCCCTCCGGACCCGTCACAGTGGCCTCGGAGCGAACTGTTTAGCGGGTGGTCGGGGAGGTTCTTTAGCGCCGGGACGGCGGCGTTTCGTCATCCCCGCGCAGGCGGGGATCCGGTGACGTTGTGCCGAGTGGTGAGTCGTGGCATCCACGGGCCATCACGCAACTCTTTCCGGGGGGGCGTGGAAGGACTGGATCCCCGCCTGCGCGGGGATGACGGGGGTGCGACGGGCGACGGGCGAAGATCTGCCGCCGGCCAAGCGCGAATGCGCCCCTGGCTACTCCGCTGCAGGCAGGAGTCCGGCGGTCGCGAGCAGTGCCCGCACACCCTCGGCGTCGGGGCGATCGATGCAGCCGTGCTCGGTGACGATGACATCGATGAGGCTGGCCGGGGTGACGTCGAAGACCGGGTTCCAGGCCGAGACCCCAGCGGCCGCGATGCGCCGACCAGCCACCTCGAGCAGTTCCTCGGGCGCGCGCTCTTCCACCGGGATGGCCGAGCCTCCGGGACAGGCCGGGTCGAAGGTGCTGGTGGGTGCCACCACCATGAAGCGCACGCCATTGGCGCGGGCCGCAACCGCAAGCATGTAGGTGCCAATCTTGTTGGCCACGTCGCCGTTGGCCGCAATGCGATCGGCACCGACGATCACCCAGTCGATGCGCCCCGAGTGCATGGCCCAGGCGGCGGCAGCGTCCGCGAGCAGCGTAACCGGAATGCCGTCACGCAACAGTTCCCACGCCGTCAGCCGCGCACCCTGCAGCCAGGGCCGCGTCTCATCCGCGTAGACCGCCTCGATCTGCCCCCGGGCGAAGGCGCTGCGGATGACGCCGAGCGCGGTGCCGTGACCGGCCGTGGCCAGTGCGCCGGCATTGCAATGGGTGAGGACGCGGCTGCCCGGCGCGATCCGGTCGGCACCGAGTTCACCCATGCGCCGGTTGGCAGCGAGGTCTTCCGCCTCGATGGCCCGCGCCACCGCCAGACAGACCGCGCGCGGATCGTCCGCCGTGGACGTCACCTCGGCGCGCACCCGCGTCACCGCCCAGTGCAGATTCACCGCTGTCGGACGCGCAGCAGCCAGGCGCCGCAGCGCCGCGTCGAAGGCAGCGCTCGCCGTCACGTCACGCGTGGCCACGGCCGGCCAACCGGCCCAGGCGCTCTGGGCTGCCAGCACTGCCCCGTAGGCCGCCGCGATGCCGATGGCCGGCGCCCCGCGCACGACCATCGCGTGGATGGCTGTGGCCACCGCGTCGCTGTCGTTACAGTCGAGCCAGCATTCCTGCTGCGGTAGATGCCGCTGATCGAGCAGACGCACCGCGTTGCCCATCCACTGCACCACCCGCAAGCCGGCGTCTGCCGAATGTCCCATCACGCGCCTTGCTCCCGTTTGCAGATCCGCATCACCCAGGGCCGCAGCGGTCGACTCGCTCCGTGAATCTGTCGATCGCGGGCCACCCATATGCCCGCCCGCCCCCGCTCTCTGCCTACACTGCACGCTCCGCCCAAGGAGTGCGAGTCCCGATGAGCGAAAGCAGCGTATCTCCGCCCGTTACCGAGATCCTGGCCCCGGACTGGATCCTGCCCATCCGGCCCGCCGGGACTTGCCTTGCGGCCCATGCAGTGGCCCTGGCCGGCGAACGCATAGCGGCCGTGCTGCCGGTGGCTGCGGCGCGCGACAGCTACCCACAGGCGCGCTTCCGCGCACTGCCCGGTCATGTGCTGTTGCCGGGCTTCGTCAACGCGCACACGCATGCGGCCATGAGTCTTTTTCGCGGCCTCGGCGGTGATCTGCCGCTCATGGAATGGCTGACGCAGCACATCTGGCCCGCCGAGCAGCGCTTCGTCAACGCCGGCTTCGTGGCCGATGGCAGCCGGCTGGCCGTGGCCGAGATGCTCCTCTCCGGCACCACCTGCGCGAACGACATGTACTTCTTTCCGGACGCAGTGGCGCGTGCGGCGACCGAGCTCGGCATGCGCATGGTGGTGGGACTCATCATCCTGGACCTCCCCAGCCCCTGGGCCGCGGATGCGGCGCAGTATTTCGCGCGCGGACTCGAAGTCCACGATGCCCTGCGTCACCTGCCACGTGTGCGCACTGCCTTCGCGCCGCATGCGCCCTACACCGTCGGCGATGCCACGCTCGCACGCGTGGCCATGCTCGCCGAGGAACTCGATCTGCCGGTGCACATGCACGTGCACGAGACTGCCCATGAAGTGGCGAGCGCGCTGGCCGCGACCGGGGAGCGGCCCCTCACGCGGCTCTCACGGCTCGGACTGCTGTCGCACCGGCTCATCGCCGTGCACATGACCCAGTTGCTGCCGGAGGAGATCGCAACCATCGCCCATGCCGGCTGCTCGGTCGTGCACTGCCCCGAATCCAACCTCAAACTGGCCTCCGGCTTTGCGCCGACCGCAGCACTGCTCGCCGCCGGTGTGAACCTCGCCCTCGGCACCGACGGTGCCGCCAGCAACAACGACCTCGACCTGCTGGCCGAGGCACGCACGGCCGCCCTGCTGGCCAAGGCCGTGGCCGCTGACTGCTCGGTGCTGCCGGCCGCTGCGACCCTGCACGCCATGACCCTGGGTGGTGCAGTCGCGCTCGGGCTGGAGGCGGTGATCGGCAGCATCGAGCCCGGCAAGGAGGCCGACCTGATCGCCATCGATCTCAACGA
>DBNU01000024.1 GCA_002299125.1 Proteobacteria bacterium UBA664 | reverse complement strand
GCCAATCCCGACCTCCTCAAATGGACTGATGATTTCGTCAGTGCCCAGCGAGGCTACTGGGACCTCTGGAGCCGGCTCGCGCAGGAGTCATTGCGAGCCGACCCCGCTACTGCGCAGATGGCCATGGGCGGGTGGGCCGACGCCTTCGATCGTTGGTGGTCAGGCATCCAGGGCGGGCTGCCGCGGGGCGAGGTGGCGCCGAACATGAGTGCGGTTGCCGACCAGATGCGCTGGTTCATGAAGATGTCCGAGGGTTGTTCACGCTACCTCTCGGCCTACGCGGGCATGGATCAACCCACCGCGCAGTGGCAGGAACAACTGGAACGGTCCTTCGATCAGTTCCGGCAGTTCATGGCCCCGGGGCAACTGGGTGACTGGGCAGATGCCACTCGCAGCGTCATGGGCGGTGGTCCGGAGCCGATTGGCTCGATGATGCACTCCATGGCGGGCCTCTATGCGGCCTCCGCAGACATCCTCAGTGGCCTCAAGGGAGAGTTGCCGTCGGTCATGGGGGCGCTTGAGAACGAGACCCAGCGTCTGCTCGGCATTCCCGCCGTCGGTTATAGCCGCGAGACGCAGGAGCAGATGCAGCGAGCCCTGCAACTCCACCTCGCGCATCAGCATGCCGTCAATCGTTTCAGCATGGCCATGTCCCAGCTTACGGGCGAGTCCATGGACCTGTTGCTGAAGAAGCTCATCGAGACGGGCGAGAAGGGCGAGACGGTTTCCTCCCTGCGCGGGCTTTACGATCTATGGGTAGACAGCAGCGAGGAAGTCTTCGCCCGCTTTGCCTTGACGGATGAGTACTCCCGGCTTTACGCCGAAGTGGTCAACACGCTCATGGCCTTTCGCGTCCACGCACAGGCTATGGTCGATGACACGCTCGCACGCATGAATCTCCCCACCCGCCGCGAGCTCAACACCCAGTACGAACGCTTTCATGCCCTGCGCAATCAGGTGGTCGAGTTGGGCCGCCGCCTGAGCCCGGAGCCATCTCCGGCCGGCGATGACGAAGCAGCGCGTCGGATCGCACTGCTCGAGGAGCAGGTGGCCCGCCTGAGTGCGCAACTTGATATGCAGGCCGTGCCTCCGGCGATACCCCAGCCCAACACGGTCAAGAGCGCGACCGCTGTCAATCAACCACCCCAGTCCGGCGGCGGTGCGCCCGAGGGGGCGGGGCCGGGTGGTGCACGCAAGCGGGGCCGGGGCTGAGGTCGTGATGTCGACCTGTCTACCCATGCCAGTTCGCTGTGACGTTGCGGTCGCAGCGTCCGGGTGGGTTTCGAAGGAAGACAGAAACCGTCGTGCACGTGCGTGGCGTCCGGGCGTGGAGTCCCGAACCCACGGACAGTCCAACGCACTTCGTGTGCAAACAGGCAACTGAGGATTCGAAACGTGTTCCCCATCGACATACATCCACATGGATCCCTCGAGGAACTGCAGAACTTCACCCTCGGGTTGGTGGACGGCCTGCGCAATCTGAGTGAGCTCGGCGAGATTGAGCTGGGCTGCACTCCGCGCACCAGCGTGCATCAGATGGACCGGGTGCATCTGATGCACTTTGAGTCCGACAAGCCGCCAGAGCAGAAGGTGCCGGTTCTTATCGTTTACGCGCTGGTCAATCGCCCCTACATGGCGGATCTGCAGGAAAACCGCTCACTGGTGCGTGGCCTCATCAATGCGGGCCTGGACGTCTATCTCATCGACTGGGGCTATCCCGATGGCGCGGATGCCTGTCTCGGGCTCGATGACTACATCAACGGTTACCTGCACGAGTGCGTGGAGTGGATCTGCGATCGGCATGGCCTGCCCGCGATCAATCTGCTCGGCATCTGTCAGGGAGGTTCCTTCAGCCTCTGCTACAGCGCGCTTCGCCCCGAGCGCGTGAGGAACCTCATCACGACCGTCACGCCCGTCGATTTCCACACCCCGGAGGACATGCTCTCCAACTGGGTGCGCCATATCGATATCGATCTGCTGGCGCGTGCCCTGGGCAACATACCGGGCGAGTTTCTCAATCTCACCTTCCTCTCGCTCAAGCCCTACCGGCTCTCCGGGCAGAAGTACCTCGACATGGTCAAGGCATTGCAGGACGAGCAATCCGCGATGAACTTCATGCGCATGGAGAAATGGATCTTCGATAGCCCGGATCAGGCATCGCGTGCCTATCGGGAATTCATGCAGCAGTTTTATCAGGCCAACGGGCTCGTCAAGGGTGAGGTCACGATCGGCGGGAAGAAGGTCGATCTCGCGAATGTCACGATGCCGATTCTGAACATCTACGCGCGTGACGATCATCTGGTGCCGCCGGCGAGTTCGAAGGCCCTTGAGCAGCACGTGGGCACCAAGGACTATCAGTCGATCGAATTCCCAGGTGGACACATCGGCATCTACGTGTCTGGCAATGCACAAAAGCTGATCCCACCCACGGTAGGAAAGTGGCTCGCCGAGCGCTGAAGCGGGTTCTCGTGCCGTCGCAGGCCGCTCCCGGATTCACAAGGGTGGTCTGCGGCGGGGATCCGGCGTTACGGGCGGCCTCCCCACGAAGACCATGTACCCCGCGAAGACCATGTACGCTGTGATGTCAGCCCCCAACCGGGACACGCGGAAGTCAGCCCCAACCGTCATTCCCGCGTAGCCAGGCATCCAGCGTCGTTGCGCGGAAGGACTGGATCCCCGCCGCAGCCTGCCCCCGAGTGCCTTTGTCGGGGGCAGGGGAGACGGCAGCGTCGAGGATGCCGATCGACCGGCGCCCCACTGTGCATTGCTGACTCAGGCCGGGTTGAAACCGGAGCTCCACCGCAGGCTTTAGCCGGGTCGGGTCGGTCTGCGCGGTGAGGTTGGACGCAACGCGGTGCCGGAGGCGCGCTTCGCACCGTTGGGTGCTGGTTCGGCTACGGCGAGCGGCTCCGGATGTTCCGCCGCGCCCGCCGCCGGAGAGGCGGTTCCGGTCGCTGCGCGGGCCTTGCTTGGAGCCTTCGCCGTTTCGGCTACCGTTGCTGTCACCTGGGCGGCAGCGAACTCGGGAGCGATGCTGTGGCTGGCGGCGGGCGGCTCGACCTCGGCAGTTGCTGCTGACGGGGCTGCAAACGGGGCCTCGGAACTGGCTGGTTCGGTCACCTTCACCTTGTGAGACCCCTGCACGACCGTCGTCGCGGATCCCTCCGCAGTCTGCCCATGGTCCTGTAGCAGCAGATGCGTGGTCAGGATCAGATTGCCGCACTCACCCGCGCAATCGACGAGGGTCGAGCCCCAAGCCTGCACCAGCGTCGATTCCTCGCGCCAGAATTCGTCCAGGGTGCCATTGCCAGTCATCATGGCATCGGCTTGGCGCGACGTGAGGGTCACGAATCCGTCCACCATGCTGAGTCCGGTCAGCGCCATCCGCTCACACAGGAGCATGCCAGCGTCTGCCACCTGGGCCATCGCCTCGAGATCGGGAAGGGGGGGCACGGGAGTATCCGAGCCAGTGGCCGGTGCGGTAGTCATGCGGCTTTCCTCGCAGGTTTGGTCGCGGCCGGCGGATCGCGCTCGGTCGTGCAGGCACGGCCAGCCGGGGCACCAATGTGCCACCGTGCTAGTGCAATGCAGCAGGCAGAGGGAGGCTAGGACGTGCCTTGAGGGCTGTCAAGCAGTGGCGGCGATCGGGGTGATCCATCCGCCGCCGTCCTGCTTCTTTGGCGAATCTTTCCTGCTTGAGCCCGTTCAGATACCCATGTAGAGGCCGCCATTCACGGAGAGGTCTGTCCCTGTGATGTAACCGCTGGTCTCGGCGGCCAGGAAGGCGACCGCATCACCGATCTCCTCGGGCCGCGCCAGACGCCCGACCGGCACCTTCGATACGATCGCCTCGCGGATGTTCTCCGGCACCGCCATCACCATCTTGGTGCCCACGTAGCCAGGCGAGATGCTGTTGACGGTGATGCCGAACTCCGCCAGTTCGCGGGCGAGTGACTTGGTGAAGCCGGTCATCCCGGCCTTTGCCGCAGAGTAATTCGTTTGACCGAATTGCCCTTTCTGCCCGTTCACCGAGGAGATATTGATGATCCGACCGAAGCCCTTCTGGATCATTCCCTCGACGACATGGCGTGTGACGTTGAAGACGCTGTCGAGATTGGTGGCCAGCACTGCGTCCCAGGCACCTTGATCCATTTTTGCGAGTGTGCCGTCCCGGGTAATACCGGCGCAGTTCACGAGGATCTCGACCGGACCCAGCCGGTTGGTCAGGTCCTGCGCAACCTGGGCGCACTGGTCGAAGCGTGTGACGTCGAGCTCAACTATTTCGAATTCGAAGCCCTCCCGGCGCAACTCCTGCTGCCAGAGGCGGGCAGCCTCGCGTTCCTGGGCGATGTAGGTGGCAATGACGATGTGGCCGTCGCGGCCGAAGCGCCGACAGATGGCGGTCCCGAGTCCGCCGATACCACCGGTGACCAACACGACGCGGGTTACGGCCTGCCCCGGACGGACCTGGGCGCTCCCGGCCAGGAGGTCCATGGTCTTGCCGAGGTGCTGCTGACTGCGCGAGGTGACTGAACTCAAATGGTCCAGATGGCGCTCTGCCATCCTCTCAAGGCCCCGGCTGGTGGCTGTCCCCAGCTCACCCATGGAACGCAGCACCGTCTCGACGGACTGGGCCCAGGTCTCGAAGAAACGCGGCTCGAACCAATACATTGCACTCGACTCCTCATAGGCACCGACGGGTCATCTGGATCCGTACCGGGTGCGACCAAGGCCTCCGTCTGCACCCGAAAGGCTCTGCCGCGCTGCAACAACGGTAGCGCGACCCCGAACCAAGGGCAAGCATGAACGTGCGGCGGGCCACACAAGCTGCACGAGCTTACAGGTTATCGTCGTCAGGGCGAAGGACTTTCACGGCCCAACACGACGGCCCCGCCGGGCCTTCGCTGGCCCGACGGGGTGATGTGCGCACCGGTGCCCCGGAGACGCCTACTTGTTGTCCCCGCTACCCGGGCCAGCCCCCGGTTCGCCTCCGAGCTTGCCGGACTGGAGCGACACGCCCGCAGCCTTCAGGAAGTCCTCCTGCATGCGCTGCCAGAGGGTGAAGTTCTGCTGGGTCAGTTCGGAAAGGGTGTTCAGGGGATGGTTCTTCACTGCCTCGTTGAAACTTTCGCGGAAGGCCTTTTGCTGCTCGGCGAACAGCGCCAGGCTGCGATCGAGGAAGCTGCCCGCAAAGCCCTGCATCGAGTCGCCATAGTAGGAGATGAGCTGTGTGAGTGAGTCCGTTGAGAGAAGGGGCTCACCGGCTTCCTCGCGTTCGATGATGATCTGCAGGAGGATGTTGCGGGTGATGTCTTCTTCGGACTTCTTGTCGACGACACAGAAGGCCACGCCACCCAGCACCAGCTTGCGCACGTCCTCGAGCGTGATGTACTTGCTCTCGACCGTATCGTACAAACGGCGGTTGGGATACTTCTTGATGACGCGCTTCTCGATGGCCGTCTCGTTCATTTTGGCTGTACTCCCGTAGCCGACCGGATACATCATGTGCTGACCGCCATTGATGGCGAAGG
>DBNU01000248.1 GCA_002299125.1 Proteobacteria bacterium UBA664 | reverse complement strand
GGACGACGGGTGGTATCTGGCCCGTAGTCGCGGAAGCCATCGGCAGTACAAGCATCCGAGCAAGCCGGGCCTGGTGACCATTCCGGGCAAGGTCAGCGATGATGTCGCGATTGGAACCTTGAACAGCATTCGACGCCAAGCGGGGCTGAAGCAATGAAGTATCTGATTGTCATCGAGCAAACTGCGACCGGGTTCTCCGCATACTCTCCCGATCTGCCCGGTTGCGTCTCCACGGGTGCTACGCGCGAGGAGACTGAGCAGAACATGCGTGAAGCCATCGAATTTCATCTCGATGGTCTGCGCCTGGAGGGTGCCCCGATACCCCTGCCGGCGACCGTTTCGAGTTACGTCGAGGTCAGCGCCGCTTAGTTGCGGCGGCGGTCGGGGGGCAGCATCCTGCATCACCACCCCACAGCCTCGGGGGGCGTTCAGCCCGAGAGACGGTAGTTGACCTCACGCAGACGCTCGCCGGCCTCGATCCAGGTGACGTAGCGGCGGGCGTAGTGGGCGCGCCAGGCAGGCACGGGCTCGAAGTAGTCGATGGGTCCGGGCAGGACCTGGCTCCAGCGGGCGGGCTCCGGGAAGACGCCGATGCCGCTGCCGGCCAGCAGGGCCGAGGCCACAGCGGCGTCGCCGAAGGCCGGCACCACCAGGGGGCGATCCAGCACCGAGGCGAGGATCCCCGCCCACAGGCGCGAACGGGAGCCACCACCGATGAGCCGCATGGATCCGAAATCGAAGCCGCGCTCGCGCGCCGCGTCCATCGCGTGCCGCAGACCGTAGGCGATCCCTTCGTAGAGGGCGCGCACGAAGTGGCCGCGGCCGTGACGCAGCGTGATGCCGATGAAGTCGCCACGCGCACGCGGGTCCCACAGCGGTGCGCGCTCACCCTGCAGGTAGGGGTGGAAGAGGAGTTCCTCGGCGCCCGCCGGCACCAGCTCGGCCATGCGGTCCATGATGCGCCAGGCCTCGGCGGCAGACTGGGTGGCCTCGCCGGCGAAGCACAGATCGCGCAACCACTGATGCGCAGCGGCGCAACTGTTGGTGCCGGTGGCCGCGTAGAAGAGGCCGTCCACCAGATGCGGGTAACAGGAGATGGGTGGGACCACCTCGGCCTCGGCCGTGACCAGATAGAGCACCCCGGCGCTGGCAAGCTTCACGACACCCGCGCCGGGCTGGCAGGCCCCGGCGGCGCAGGATTCGACCGTGGTGTCGATGGAGCCGCAGACTACGGGTGTGCCGGCAGGCAGGCCGATCTCCTCAGCCGCCGTGGCTGTGATCTCGCCCACGACGCGCGTGGACGCCGTGATCGGGGGTAGCTGATCGGCAGCAAGGCCAGCCGCACTGATGAGCGCGCGCGACCAGTCCTGTGCGGGCCAGTCCACCAGGAGCGAGCCCACGGCATCGCCGCCGTCGGTGTGCCAGTCGCCCGTCAGACGTGACCGCAACCAATCCTTCGCCAGATATACCCGGGCCAGACGCGGGAAGATCTGCCCTTCGTGCTGCCGCAACCACAGTAGTTGCGGCAACAGCCAGGTGGGGTTCGGCCGGTTGAGCGCATGCCGGCGACAGAGGTTGCCCAGGCGCTGTTCGAGCTGCTCGGCCTCGCGCACTGCGCGCTGGTCGCTCCAGAAGATGGCTGGCCGAAGCGGCTGCCCCTGGCCGTCGGTGAGGACACCGATGTGGGCCCCGGCGCTGATCGACAACGCCCGGATGCGGCTACGGTCCACACCCGCGGCCGCCAGTGCACGCGGGATGGTGCGCACGAGGGCCCGGTACCAGTCCTCCGGCCGCTGTTCGGCCCAGCCCGGCTGCGCTCGCAGCGTGAGCACAGGCGATTCGGCCGTGCCCAGCACGCGCCCGCCTGCATCCACCACCGCGGCCTTCAGGCTTGCCCCCCCCAGGTCCACACCGAGCAGGATGGCGTCGTCGTCCATGCTCAGACCTCCCGCACCGGTTCGGCCAGCACACGAACCAAGCCCAGTGGGTCGCGCGGATCGACCCCGGCCTTGAAGGTCTCGCGGCGCACGTTACCCATCACCTGGTAGATGTTGCCAAGCCAGTTGTTGAGGATGGACTCTGCGGAGTCGTGCCAGGTGTTGTCGAGGCGCGCGACGATGAGATGTTCCGGGAAGGGCGGCAACTCGCCGCGATGCGGGCGCGCGACCTCACAGCGCTCGCGGTATTCGTTCAACACGGCCTGGGTGCGGGCATCGAAGTAGTGCTCCGGAAATGGTGGGTAGTCCTCCCGTTCGCCGTGCAGGAAGCGGCCTACTTCTCGTTTGTACTCCTTCAGGAGGCTGATGGTGTCGTATTCCGGGTGACCCTGGAAGAACACCAGGCGGAAGAGGTCCTCGGAGACGGCCAGGTGCACGTCACCCGCGTCCGACTGCACCAGCACCTTGAGCCCCGCGGCATCGAACTGCTCGCGGCGGATCTCGTTGAAGCGCGAATGGGGTACGTCGAAGCGCGTGTTGGCGCCGGCCACGAGCGGGTGGCGACGCTCGATCACCCGGTGCTGGTACACGCCCCAGCGCTTCGCCGGCAGCGGGTGGCGCCGCTGGCCGTAGCGGAATTCCAGCACGGCGTGGGTGGCAAGGCAGGAACACAGTGTGGAGGTGACCTCGCGCGCGGCCCAATCGATCACCTCGATGAGCGGCTCCCAGAAGGGCTGCGCACTGAGTTCGGTCCCGGTGACGTTGGCACCGGTGATGATAAGGGCGTCCAGCCCGGTCGCGCGCAACTGCTCGAAGCCCTGGTAGTAGCGCTCCACATGGGCGCGGCCCTCGGGCGAGCGCGGGATGCTGTCGAGCGTGAACGGGTGAACGTAGAACTGCGCGATCTGGTTGCTCTCGCCCACCAGACGGAAAAACTGCCGCTCGGTGGCCTCGAGCGCGGCGTCCGGCATCATGTTGAGCAGGCCGATGTGCATCTCGCGGATGTCCTGCCGCAAGGCGTAGTCGTCCGAGAGCACGGTGGCCCCTTCGCGGCGCAGGCGATCGAAGGAGGGCAGCGGACGGTGCGCGACCAGCGGCATCTTCAGGCGGCCTCGCGACCGCTGCGCGCGATGGCGCGGGCGATGAGTTCGATGAAATCCGTCTCGCCCGTCACCTGCGCGACCTCTTCGCTCGATACCGTGTAGCCGTACTGCGCAGCGATGGCGGCATAGCGGGGCACACGCGAGCGGCACAGGCGCGGGAAGACCCAGCGCACGAAGTCGTCCGGATCGATGAGGGCCACGTATTCCAGGCCGCGCTCACGGCGGTAGTCGTACAGGGCCTCGGCGAGGAAGGCAGGCCGGTAGTAGAGGGGCTTGGGGCTCTGCTCGGCGCGCGTGATGAGCGCGTGCTCGTCACGCGGCGTGGCCTCGATGTACAGCATCAGCGTGTGACGGGCCAGAGTTTCCAGCACGTCGGGGGCATCGATCTCGCAGGCACTGCCACCGGCGTCATTCACGAAGCAGGCGGCACCGTAGACCTCATGCGCCTTCACGATGAACTGTGGCACATCTCGCAGGGCCTGCACCTCGGCCTCGTGGTGCAACTGCTGGCGCCGGGTGAACTCGGGCAGGGACAGCCCCCCAAGTTCAGGGTTACCCACCTTGCCGAGAAAGCTCGACACCGGCGCCAGGTTCTCGAAGCTCAGGTTGTTGTGGATCTGGATGGAGTCGCTGCGCAGGAGCTCACGCAGAAAAGGAACCTGCATGGCCTGCAGCTTGATGTTGTCGAGGATGGGCTCGTCCAGATAACGCTTGCCGATGCGGTAATCCGCCGAGTAGTGGAACCATCGATCACGGCGCAGCAGGCCCGCCAGGCGGGTCTTGCCCACGCCCGACATGCCAAAGAGGGTAACGGCCTTCTCGCGCCAGGCGCGGAAGGCATCGGCGGTCATGCGCATGCGGGCGTCATCCGTGGCCTTGCGCAGCCGCACCACAGCAGCCGCATTCAACCGGCACCGGACACCTGCGCGTCGTAGGCGGTGGCATCCATCAGGGCATCGAACTCGACCGGGGCGGTCGGCCTGAGCCTGAGGAACCAGCCTGCGCCGAGGGGATCGGTGTTGACCGTCTCCGGGGCATCCATGAGCACGTCGTTGCAGGCCAGCACCTCTCCCGAGAGCGGCAGGTGCACGTCGCTCGCCGACTTCAC
>DBNU01000069.1 GCA_002299125.1 Proteobacteria bacterium UBA664 | reverse complement strand
AAGAGTTGTTGTGGGGCACCTTTGATATTGATCACGAGGTCCGTGGACAACAGCGCCAGGAGCGCGAGGTCAAGCATGAGAACAAGGGCTCTGCACTACGACACGCCACGGTTCTAAACCATTCGGACAAAGCAACGATGCGCGCCCTGATCGAGCGACAGAAGGCAGAGTTTGGTTCTATCGATCCGGGCGTACATGGCGCTTGCTTCAATGTGATCGCGGTCGCTCCTTTCACCACCGGCCTCGGCAATGAGCACCCCCTGGAGAACGGCTTCGCCTTCCTGAATCCCTACGGTCTACCCTATCTGCCTGGCAGTGGGGTGAAGGGCGTGCTGCGTCAGGCCGCGCGCGAGCTGGCAAGCGGCCAGTGGGGCGACGGCAAGGGCTGGAGCACGGACAAGGTGTACCAGTTGTTCGAGGGTGTAGGCGACAAGCGCAGATCCGTCATCGATGCCCACACCAAGCAGCCCGTCAAGCTGTCACTGCTGGATGTTCTGTTCGGTCTCGAATCGGGCGACGGCGACAAGGTGCACGTGCGCGGTGCATTGTCTTTCTGGGATGTGATCCCGAAGATCAATGGCGACAGCCTGATGGTCGAGATCATGACGCCGCATCAGAGCCACTACTACCAGCAAAAACCAGCCGCCGGCAGCACGAGCCCTCATGACTCAGGGTCTCCCAATCCGATCTGCTTTCTCACGGTACCGCCCGGATCCCACTTCACGTTTCATGTCGTCTGCGACACTGCGCACCTTGCGCGTCTGACGCAAGGGTGCCCGGACGGCATGCCCGACCTCCTCGCTGAGGGCGACACACATTGGCGGTCACTACTGCAGCACGCCTTCGAGCATGGTTTCGAATGGCTAGGATTCGGTGCCAAGACAGCGGTCGGCTACGGTGCCATGAGGGAGTTGTCGTCGAAGGAGGTTGCCGCGTCCGAGTTGGCCAGACTCCAGTGTGACTGGGTTGACCAAACGATTGGTGAGATAGCCACAAAGAACAAGGTGCCAAGCAACAAGATTGACGACGTGATTCGTGGAAAGCATCTGGCTGAGGCATGGAACGCCATCGAGAATGAGGACCTCAAGCGCAAGGCACTTGCAGATATCCGGTCTCGCTGGCAGGCGAAAGGATGGTGGGATAGCCCGCCGCCGGGGGTGGCATCCAAAGCGAAGGCGATATACACGCCAGATGAGAAGTAGCGCTATCGCATCCGGCGAGCCCCTCCCCCTCGCCCGCTACCGCTTCGACATCCGGCTCGTCGATCCGATCCGCCTTCCCGACTACGCTGGCTCGCTGATCCGTGGCCAGCTCGGTGCTTCATTGCGGCGGATCGCCTGCATGACCGGCCAGCGCACGTGCGAAGGCTGTCCGCTGCTGCGGACCTGCCCCTATCCGGCGATCTTCGAGACACCGGCGCCCGCTTCCCACGCGCTGCAGAAGTTCAGCGAAGTGCCCAACCCTTACGTGGTTGAGCCGCCTCCGCTGGGCGCGCGGCTGGTCGAGGCGGGCGGCATGCTGTCCTTCGGCTTGGTCCTGATCGGGCGCGCGCTCGACCAACTACCACTCATCGCCTACGCCATGCAGCGCGCCCTCGATGGCGGTCTTGGCAAACAGCGGGCTCGCGCATCAATCGATGACATCATGATTGAGCACAGCACCGGCCAGACCTCCATCTGGGACCAGGATACCCGACGGGTACTGTCGCATGACGCCGCCCTGACACTGCCGCCAGCCGCGCACGATCCTTCCTTGACGCTGCGCTTTGCGACACCACTGCGCCTGCAGCACCAGGGGCAACCGCTCTCCGCGCAGGAGCTCACTCCACGTAGGCTCATCACTGCGCTGATGCGCCGAGCCAACCTGCTCTTTGACCTGCATGCCAGCCGACCAGGTCTCATCGAGGCACCCTCGGAGCTGGCACATATGGCTGAAGGCCTCACTGACGAGCGCGATCTGCGCTGGCGCGACTGGACCCGCTACTCCTCCCGACAGCAGGCCGAGATGAAGCTCGGCGGTGTGCTCGGCACCTGGAGACTCGAAGGTGATCTGTCGCCCTTCTACCCACTCCTGTGGCTCGGCCAATGGCTGCACGTCGGCAAGAACGCGACCATGGGCCTTGGGCGCTACACGCTGGAGTCATTGCCTGGCCGCGTTCAGGCTGAGGGTGGAGTCCTCCCCTGACTATCTCCGCGCTGGGCCGTGCTGTACTTCCTCATGACGAGGATGCGCGTGTCTACCCATTTCCGGGTGCGCGTCACCTGTCGCGCTGAAGATTGAACTGACTGCCTTCGCCTGAGCGCGAAGCGCCGGCGACTGATTCAGAGATATTCCCGCCTCGGCGGCGGCAAGCTTGCGAGAGCGCAAGGCGCAGCCGACTGCGTGCTGCAATGCCTTCCATGAGTGAAGGCCACCACAGTTTCGATGCTTACCAAAACCCCGAAAGCGGTTATGGATACTCGGCAGACGTCGCGCGCCGTAACAGACAGGAAAACTACCGCGAACTGCTCTGCCTTGCCAAGTCTCGAAAGTCACGTCGATCGTGCGTCGCTGGGCGTGAGATCCGTCCGACTGGCCCCGGTGCCTGGATACGGCCGGTGAGCGATGCCTCGGGCGCGGCGCTTGGCGATGGTCACATCCGCCTCCCGGTTGGCAAAGGGCTCCGAGTGGGCGATGTGGTGCGTGTCCCGTTATTGCGCGCCTGCCCCAATGGCTGCCATACCGAAGATTGGCTGATCGAGAGCGCCTTGCCCTGGGAGTGGGTGCGCCGCGCGCGGCGGTCGGAGATTCTCGCATGCGTCGAGAACCCCGATATTCTCTGGTGCAATCTTGGGCACGCACATGGCCGCCCCCACAGCAGGGTCTCCTTGGTATCAGCAAGATTCCTGACATCATCCCTGCACCTGATCAAGGCCGAGGATATCGAGATCCGTGTCGAGGCTGAGCATGAGCAGTCTGAACCCAGTCGCGTCAGGATCACTGCCTGTTTCAACTACCGAGGCGTAGGCTACGGCTTGGCGGTCACTGATCCGATCACGGAGGCAGGCTTTGCCGCACGTGGACTCGGCCGTTACCGCATCGGCGATGCGCTCCTGACCATCAGCTTGGGTGAACCGTTCACGGACCGCGCCGGCAGGACCTGCCACTACAAGCTGGTGGCCGCGGTCATCACCCCCGAGGATTTCGACCATGCCTGAGCAGCGGCGCGCCGTGTGGACCATTGGCCATTCCACTCACCCGATGGAGGACTTCCTCTGTCTGTTGCACAACCACAGTATCACTGCCGTTGCCGATGTACGTTCCATGCCCTTCAGCAGATTCAATCCGCAGTTCAACAAGAACGCTCTCGAGGAGGCTCTGGCGGATGCGGGGATCCGGTACGTGTTTCTCGGTCGCGAGCTGGGCGCCAGGTCTGATGATCGCTCCTGCTACCACGATGGGCGGATCTCCTATTCCCGTCTGGCGCAGACGGCGTGCTTCCGCGAAGGTCTGGACCGGGTGATCAAGGGGTCTGAGCTCTACCGGATCGCACTGATGTGCTCCGAGAAGGATCCGCTGGACTGCCACCGCACCATTCTCATTGCTGAAGAACTGCGCAAGCGCGAGATCATCGTGCAGCACGTACTCGCGTCCGGGGAACTGGAGTCTCATATGGATTCCCTTGAACGGCTCAAGTGCCTGCTTGGTGCGGGCGACACGGATCTGTTGCCTGCAACCCTGGCCGAGGTACTGGCGCAGCAAGAGAAGAAGATCGCCTATCTGGAGCAGTCGGTGGATTGCGACAGCGAGGCCAAGGCGCAGTGAAGATCTTCACGATCGGCTTCACGAAGAAGACTGCGGAGCGCTTTTTCGGCCTCCTGGCCCGCTCGGGTGCCACGCGCATCATCGATGTGCGGATCCACAACGTTTCTCAGCTCGCCGGCTTCGCCAAACGTGATGACCTCGCCTACTTTGCCAAATCCATCTGCAACGTGGGCTACCTCCACCTGCCTGAACTCGCGCCTGAGCCCGGCATGCTCGATGACTACAAGAACAAGCACAAGAATTGGGGGGTGTACGAACAGCAGTTCCTTGAACTGATGCAGCGGCGCCGCATCGAGGATCGCATCTCACCCGACATCATGGATGGGGGCTGCCTGCTGTGCAGTGAAGACAAGCCTCACCATTGCCATCGTCGTCTGGTCTCCGAATATCTGCAGAAGTGCTGGGCGGGACGGTCGATCGAGATCAGCCACCTGGTATGAGCCGGTGATCACTTCACCTGACGACCGATCACGCTGAGCGTCAACGAGCACATTTCATGACTGTCTATTTCGTTTCCCGTCATGCAGGGGCGCGCGACTGGCTCGCCCGGCAAGGGCTCCATGTCGACCAGCAGATCGCCCACCTCGATCCCGCCGGCGTGCTCGAGGGCGACACGGTGATCGGCACCCTGCCGGTCAACCTGGCGGCCGAGGTCTGCGCGCGGGGTGCACGTTACGTCCACTTGTCCCTGCAACTGCCGCTGGACCGGCGCGGGCAAGAGCTGACCGCGGACGAGTTGGAAGCTCACGGTGCCCGCTTGCAGGCCTATGTGGTCTCGGCGGTGTGAAATATGGCATTCCAGCACTACACTGACATCCAAGGCAAAATATGGAGTATTCGCCATGTTC
>DBNU01000133.1 GCA_002299125.1 Proteobacteria bacterium UBA664 | reverse complement strand
CGATGGCGAAGGCCACCTTGAAGCCCTCGAAGGGTTCAAAGCGGGCCCATTTGTCGCCTTCGACCACCTCCACCGGGCGCCGGATGCGCACGAAACGCTTGGCGGCATTCTGCGGCTCGATGCCGGCGGACTGGATGAGGAAGACGAAAGGCGAGGCGCTGCCATCCATTATCGGGACTTCAGGCGCACTGAGGTCGACGCAGGCGTTGTCGATGCCCATGCCGGCAAAGGCCGAAAGCAGGTGCTCGACTGTGGAGACAGTCGCCCCTTGGGCCGTCAGGCTGGTGGAGAGCAGCGTGTCACTCACGAATTCAGCCCGGGCGGGGATCTCGACCACGGGGTCCAGATCCACGCGACGGAAGACGATGCCGGTGTTGGGCGGTGCCGGTCGGAGGGTCAGGTACACCTTGCGTCCGCTGTGCAGACCGACTCCTGTGGCACGGATCACATTCTTCAATGTGCGCTGTCTGATCACGCAGTTGCCTCCACCGGGCAGAATTTTCCGGGACGGACAATATCACACGGATGTTGCAGGGCGATAACAGTGCGGTAAGTCGGCCTTCGCCAGCGCCGGCCTGTCCCGATCTGCTGTCCGCTGGCACGCGGCATATCCGCCTTCGGCCGACTCAGTCCGCCTGCCGGCGCAGGAAGGCAGGGATATCGAGGTAGTCGGCCGAGGCCGGGTGTGCGGTGGTCGGCAGAGGCTCGCGGCGCGTGATTTCCTCGCGTTCCAACGTGGCTCCCCGGCCGCGTACTGTCACGGGAGGATCGTAGCTGAAGTCGCCGTTGGCGACCGCGGGCGGTGCCTGCACCGGGGCTGGTTGTGGCTGGACCAGACGCACCTGCGTCTGTTCCTCGCGGCGGACATCCCGTCCGAGGCCCGTGGCCACCACCGTCACGCGAACCTCGTCGACCAGGTCCGGGTCGATCACGGTACCCACGACCACCGTGGCACTGTCGGAGGCGAACTTCTTCACCGTGTTGCCGACCTCCTCGAACTCGCCCATGGTGATGTCGAGGCCGGAGGTGATGTTCACCAGGATGCCGCGGGCACCGGAGAGATTCACGTCTTCCAGCAGGGGGCTCGAAATCGCCGCCTCCGCTGCGATGTGGGCGCGATCGGTGCCGGTGCCGACGCCCGTGCCCATCATGGCCATGCCCATCTCCGACATCACCGTGCGCACGTCGGCGAAATCCACGTTGATGAGGCCCGGGCGGGTGATGAGTTCGGCGATCCCCTGCACTGCGCCCAGCAGCACGTTGTTGGCGGCCTTGAAGGCCTCGAGCAGGCTGATCCCCTTGCCGAGAACCGTCAGCAGCTTTTCGTTCGGGATGGTGATGAGCGAATCGCAGAACTGCGAGAGTTCCTTGATGCCCTCGGCGGCGATGTCGGCGCGCTTGCGGCCCTCGAAGGAGAAGGGGCGCGTGACCACGGCGACGGTGAGGATGCCCATCTCCTTCGCCACCTGAGCGACCACCGGTGCGGCACCGGTGCCAGTGCCACCGCCCATGCCGGCGGTGACGAAAACCATATCCGATCCCTCCAGCATGTCCGCGATGCGATCACGGTCCTCGAGCGCCGCGCGCCGGCCAGTCTCCGGATTGGCACCGGCACCCAGGCCCTTGGTGACGGATGAACCAAGCTGCAGGATGTTGCGGGTGTGGCAGTTCTTCAGGGCCTGGGCATCGGTGTTGGCGCAGATGAAGTCAACGCCAGTGACATTCGCATTGAGCATGTGCTGGACGGCGTTGCCGCCGCCACCGCCGACGCCCACCACCTTGATCACGGCGTTCTGGTTGCAGGTGTCCATCAGTTCGAACATGAGTCGTTCCTCCTTGAGGCGTTGCAGTTGTCCGAGTCGAAAAGTGCCGCCGTCGGCACGGGTTATCAAAAGCTCTTCTGAAACCATTCCCGCATGCGTGCCCAGATATCCTGGATGGAGGTTTCGCGGGCACCTGGACTGCCCACCGAAACTCGAGCAAGGCTGCCGGGGTGGCGCTGGCCGAACAGCAGCAGTCCTACGCCGGTGGCGTAGATGGGATTACGCAGGGCATCCTCGAGGCCACTCACCCCCTGCGGAACACCGAGCCGCACCTGGGTGTGAAACACCTCCTCGGCCAGATCGATGACGCCTTCCATGCGTGAACTGCCCCCCGTGAGTACCACGCCGCCGGCCGCCACCTTTTCCAGGAAACCCGAGCGGCGGAGCTCTGCCTGGATGAGACTGAACAGCTCCTCGTAGCGTGGCTCGACCACCTCGGCGAGCGTCTGGCGCGCGAGTCGGCGCGGTGGTCGATCTCCGACGCTTGGCACCTCGATGCTCTCCTCGGGGTTCGCGAGTTGAGTCAGGGCGCAGGCATAGCGGACCTTGATCTCCTCGGCGTGATGGGTCGGTGTGCGCAGGGCGACGGCGATGTCATTCGTCACTTGATCACCGGCGATCGGGATCACCGCCGTGTGCTGGACGGCACCATCGACAAAGACCGCGATGTCAGTGGTGCCACCGCCGATGTCCACCAGACACACGCCCAGATGCTTTTCATCGTCGAGCAGAACCGCCTCGGCCGAGGCGAGTTGTTGCAGGACGATGTCATCGACGTTCAGGTTGCAGCGCTGCACACACTTGACGATGTTCTGCACGGCGGCCGTCGCACCGGAAACCATGTGCACGTTGGCTTCCAGCCGGACACCGGCCATGCCGATAGGGTCGCGGATGCCGTCCTGTTGATCGATTATGAACTCCTGCGCGAGTACATGCAGGATGCGCTGGTCAGCCGGGATGGCTACGGCACGTGCCGCGTCGATCACGCGATCCACATCGCCCTGCGCGACTTCGCGGTTGCGGATCGCGACGATGCCGTGAGAATTGAAGCTGCGGATGTGGCTGCCGGCGATGCCTGCGCACACGGACTGAATCTGACAACCGGCCATGAGCTCGGCCTCTTCCACCGCGCGTTGAATGGATTGCACCGTCGATTCGATGTCTACCACTGCGCCCTTGCGCAGACCGCGCGAGGGATGGGAGCCGATGCCGATCACTTCCATGCCGCCATCCGCGAGCGGCTCGCCGACCAGCGCCACCACTTTCGAGGTGCCGATGTCGAGACCGACGATGAGTCCTTTGTCCTGCCTGCGTGCCATGGCGAGTGAATACCCTTCAGGGGAGAGTCGAGAGCACGGCAGCCTGCTGCCGTCCCGGTTCGAGTTTTGCGCGGTCGGTGAAGGCAACGGCGAAGCCATTTGGGTATCGCAGGTCGATGCGTGCAATACGCATGTCACCCTGGGTCAACGCCGGGCTGAAGGTGTTGAGGAGTCGTTCCAGTCGCTCGTCGAAGTGATGGCGCCCGACGATGACCTCGGGACCCCCGCCCGCGAGCCGGAAGTGCCAGGCACGCCGATCCGACAGATAGACCCCATCGATTCCGACACCGAGCAGTGCCAGACGCGCCTTCAGTTCATCCCAGCGCGCGAGCACTTCCGGTGCGGTACCGAACGGCCCCCCCAGATGAGCCCAGCCACTCTCGAAACCGGCCAGTGATGGCGGAGTGAAGACCTCCCCGGAGCGTGCGACCAGGGAGTCGTCGTTCCAGCGAGCGACCGGGATCTGCTCGCGGACATGGATGACGATGCGATTGGGCCACACTCGCCGAACGGAGACCTCAGCGATCCAGGGATCAGCCTCCAGCTCATCGCGCACGGCGTTTACGTCGAGCAGCAGGAAACTGCCGGCAGTAAGGCGCTGGATCCTTTCCCCCAGGGCAGCGGTGTCGGAGTGCAGGAAATCGCCATGGACCTCGACGTGCGTCACGGGCATGGCGTTGGGGTTGGACAGCACCCAGCCGACATAGACCGGTGCCACCACAGTCAGGACCCCGGCGAGCATCAGCAGGGCCGGCAGCCAGCGGCGGCGATGGGATGCCTCCGTGGTGGTCAGCGGGCGACGGGCCTGCGGCCTCATGCGCGCTTCTCCGTAGCCAGCGTCGTCGCCAGGATGCCGAGCACCAGCGCATCGAAATCGATACCGGCCTGCCGGGCTGCCATGGGCAACAGGCTGTGCTCGGTCATGCCGGGCACCGTGTTGGCCTCGATGAGCCACACCTGACCCCGCTCGTCGCGCATGCAGTCGATGCGTCCCCACACCGCGCAACCGAGGGCGTGGAAAGCTGCGAGTGCAAGGGTCTGGGCGGCCTCCTCTGCCTGTGCTGAAAGGCCAGAGGGGCAATGGTAGACGGTGTCGTTGGAGAGGTATTTCGCGGTGTAGTCGTAGAAGGCCCGCTTGGGTTCGAGTCTGACCAGCGGCAGAGCACGCCCGTGCAGCACGGGCGCCGTGTACTCGGGCCCGCGGATGTACTGCTCGGCAAAGACCAGAGGGTCCAGGGCGAAGGCGGCCCCGAGCGCCGCACTGTAACTGGCTGCGTCCGTGACCAGTGACACTCCGAGCGAAGATCCCTCCCGCGCCGGCTTGACCATGAAGGGTGGACCGGCGAGGGCGTCGTTCACCGCGCTGAAGGGTGTGTCTGCGCAGAGTGGCATCCAGGCGGGTGTCGGCAGACCACAGCCTTGCCATAGGCGCTTGCAGCGCGCCTTGTCCATGCCAAGCGCAGATGCGAGCACGCCGCTGCCCGTGTACGGGAGCCCAAGCAGCTCCAGTGCGCCCTGCAGGCAGCCATCTTCCCCGCCGCGTCCATGCACCACGATGAACACACGATCGAAACTTCCCACCAGCGCGAGGAGGTCGTCGCGACCGCGGAAATCAACGGCCTCCGCTGCTACCCCCGAGCGGGCGAGGGCGGCATGCACCGCCGCACCGGACCGGAGCGAGATCTCGCGCTCGGCGGCCGTGCCGCCCATCAGTACGGCAACCCGTCCGAAGCGATGTGGATCGTATGCGTCAGTCATGCTGGAACTCGCCGACGACCCGAACCTCGGGGACCAGCCGTACGCCGTGGGCGGCCTCCACTCGCTCCATCACCGTCTGCATGAGGATCTCCATGTCGCTGGCGCGTGCGCCGGCTGCATTGACGATGAAGTTCGCATGGCGGTCGCTGACCTGTGCCCCGCCGATTCGGAGACCCTTGAGGCCGGCGGATTCGATGAGTAGCCCGGCAAACGCTCCGGGAGGGTTGCGGAACACCGAGCGGTAAC
>DBNU01000146.1 GCA_002299125.1 Proteobacteria bacterium UBA664 | reverse complement strand
GAATTTCTTCCGCTTCCTCGCCGGCGAGGTACGGGAGCAGCTCGCGCTGTTGGGCTTCCGCAGCCTGGATGAAATCATCGGCCGGGTGGATCTCATCGATGCGGATACCGCCGTCGATCACTGGAAGGCACGCGGGCTGGATTTCTCCGCGATTCTGCACAGGCCCGACATGGGCCCAGACGTTCCGACCCGCTGTGTGAGCCAGCAGGATCACGGCATCGATCGCTCGCTGGACGTCACGCAGCTCCTGCCCCTGTGTCGGGAGGCGATCGAGTTCGGCACTCCGATCGAGATCGAACTGCCGATCCGCAACATCCATCGCACCGTCGGCACCGTGCTCGGCTCCGAGGTCACGCGCCGTCACGGTGCCGGCGGGCTTCCGGACGACACCATCCGCGTGCACTTCCGCGGCTCGGCGGGCATGAGCTTCGGTGCCTTTCTGCCGCGGGGTATCACGCTCGCGCTGGAGGGCGACGCCAACGATTACACCGGCAAGGGGCTCTCGGGTGGGCGGATCCATGTGTACCCGCCGCGCGAGTCCACCTTCCGTCCCGAGGAAAACGTCCTCGTGGGCAACGCCGTGCTCTACGGGGCGACTGGCGGTGAGGCCTTCTTCCGTGGCATCGCCGGCGAACGTTTCGCAGTGCGCAACTCCGGGGCCACGACGGTGGTGGAAGGGGTCGGCGACCATGGCTGCGAGTACATGACCGGTGGCCGCGTCGTCGTGTTGGGTCACACGGGCCGCAACTTCGCTGCGGGAATGTCGGGAGGCGTGGCCTTCGTCCACGACCCTGAAGGGCGTCTCCCGGCGCGCTGCAATCGGCAGATGGTGGACCTGGAGCAACCCGATGAGCGGGATCTGACCGAGCTGAAGGCGATGCTCCAGCGGCACCAGATCGCCACCGGCAGCACCGTGGCTCAGCGCTTGCTCGCGGAGTGGCCCGCGGCGGCACGTGATTTCGTGAAGGTCATGCCGCGCGACTACAAGCGCGTGCTGCAGGCCATCGAACGGGCCCGCTCGAACGGTATCCCGGAGGATGTGGCGGTGATGGAGGCGGTCAATGGGTAAGCCGACGGGTTTTCTGGAGATCGGGCGCCTCAAACAACCCTATCGGCCGGTGGCCGAGCGTCTGGGCGACTGGCGTCAGGTCATGGCACCCTGGTCGGACGCACTGCTCAAGGAGCAGGCGTCGCGCTGCATGGATTGCGGTATCCCGTTCTGCCATCAGGGTTGTCCGCTCGGGAACCTCATCCCCGACTGGAATGATCTGGTCTATCGCGCCCATTGGCGCGAGGCCATCGATCGCCTGCACGCCACGAACAACTTCCCCGAGTTCACCGGCACCTTGTGCCCGGCCCCCTGTGAGGGTGCCTGCGTGCTTGGCATCAATCAGGATCCGGTCACCATCAAGGCGGTGGAGAACACCATCATCGATCGGGCCTGGAGCGAGGGCTGGGTCGAGCCACTGCCGCCGACTGCCGAGACCGGTCGTGCGGTTGCGGTCGTGGGCTCAGGCCCGGCGGGTCTTGCCGCCGCGCAGCAGTTGCGTCGGGCCGGTCATCGCGTCGTGGTGTTCGAACGCGATGATCGCATCGGCGGCCTGCTCCGGTATGGTATCCCGGAGTTCAAGATGGAGAAGCGCCTGCTCGACCGGCGCCTCGCCCAACTCGAGGCCGAGGGCGTCACCTTCCGCACCGGCGCACATGTCGGTGTGAACATCGCGGTAGAAGATCTCCGGCGTGACTTCGAGGCCATCGTTCTCTGCGGGGGCGCCACCGTGCCGCGTGACCTCCCGGTGCCAGGTCGTGATCTGCGCGGGATCCATTTCGCGATGGAATTTCTCGCGCAGGCGAATCGGGCCTGTGCCGGTGAGGCAGTCCCGGATGCCATCAGCGCCAGCGGCCGTCATGTGATCATCATCGGCGGCGGTGATACCGGTGCCGATTGCCTTGGCACCTCGCATCGCCAACAGGCTGCCTCGGTACACCAGCTCGAGATCCTGCCGCGGCCACCGGATATCCGCGCGCAGAACAACCCCTGGCCGCAATGGCCGCAGGTGTTTCGCAGCTCCTCGGCGCATGAGGAAGGCGGCGAGCGGATGTACGCGGTCTCTACCCGTCGCTTCCTCGGTGATGCGAACGGGCGCGTACGTGCGCTCGAACTGGTGGAGGTGGCGGCGCGTCCGGGTGCGGACGGCAGGCTGGGTTTTCACGAGGTGCCGGGCAGCGAACGGGAACTCGTGGCCGATCTGGTGCTGCTGGCCATGGGTTTCACCGGTCCTGAGCCGGGCGGACTCCTGCAAGCGCTGGGCGTCGCTCTCGATGCGCGCGGCAACGTCAAGCGTGATGATCGCTGGATGACCAGCGTCGAGGGCGTGTTCGTCGCGGGTGACATGCAGCGTGGCCAGTCGCTCATCGTCTGGGCCATCGCCGAGGGGCGTTCGGCCGCGCGTGCAGTGGATGCGTACCTCATGGGTCGCTCCGACCTGCCTGCACCGCTCGCGTGAGCGAGCCCGCCGGGGTCACGTCCGCTAGTCCGCGTGCGCTGCGTCGCGCTGCCCGTTTCATGCGGGCGCTGCGCCGCGAGCCTGTGGATTGCGTGCCGGTGTGGATGATGCGCCAGGCCGGGCGCTATCTGCCGGAGTACC
>DBNU01000036.1 GCA_002299125.1 Proteobacteria bacterium UBA664 | reverse complement strand
ACAAGCCGGCCATGGCACGGCAGCGCCGCCCACTCGCCATCGCCCCTTGCCTCCTCGCGCTCTGTGTTCTGGCCGTGGCAGCCCGGGCCGATGAGACCGAAGAGACACCGCGTCTGGAAGACTTCCTCGAGGCCCCGCCACCACCGGAGGTAGTGCGCAGCGGCGAGCCGCTCGAACCGGAGGTCACCATCATCCAGCGCGGGGAGCAGACCATCCAGGAGTACCGCCTCGGTGGCCGCATGTACATGGTGAAAGTGACGCCAACCAAGGGCCCCGCTTACTACTTCATCGATCAGGATGGCGACGGCAAGCTCGAGACCCGCTCGGATACCCTCGACGACCCTCTGGTCCCGCACTGGGTCATCTTCTCCTGGTAGAGCGAGGCAGCAATCCTCCTTGCCTGGGCGCACGCCGGTGCATCTGAACGGTCACTTGCCGCACGGGCCTCTGGGCCTCTGCCGCGCGCTCCTATCCGGTCCGACGTTCTCCTTGACCTTGGCAGTCACCCCAAGCTTCTGCTAGAAACCGCTTCGCGGCAGGTGTTTCCGCCCCCGCTGGTCCCGACCAGGCGGATACGGAATACGCTCGCCGCTGGCACCGCCTCATCCCGCTTCCTGTCCCGCATGCCAGGAGAAAGGTATGGCCGAAACGCCCGGTGAGAAACTTCTCGACGACACCAGCGGCAGCGATCTGGACGACTGGGCCGGCACCGTCGATGGCCCACCGTTGCGTCAGGTCCCGGCTGGACGCAGCCCCAGTGGCAAGCCGCTGCGCCAGCGCATCGAAGACCTCATGGAACGCCGCCGCCTCGAACGCTCGCTCGATGAGCGTGTCGAGGACGACTGGCTGCGCTGATGGCGGGGGCGGCGCGCAACGCCGCCACGCAGATTCAAGGGGCAAAGAGCCCGCTCGCGAGACGCGGCCACTGGCGGTCCAGCCCTTCCGCCGGGTCGCGACGGAAGCCGCTTCCTACCTGCAGTGCAAGCCGCCCGGCGACGAATGCGATGAGCACACCGGCAATGTCGGCCGCATCCATCCGGGGCGGTGCCGCTTCGTGCAGTACCGCCTCACGCAGTACCTGCCGGTACTGGGTCTCCAGCCGCTCGAAAAACTGACTCACGCGCTCGCGCAGACGCTCCGCCTCGCCCACCAGTGCGTCCCCCACCAGCAAGCGGGCGAGGCCGGGATTGCGTGCCGCGAAGGCGAGCACGATTTGCGTGATTTGCTGGCAGCGGATGACCGCCAGACGTTCCTCGCGCAGCACCAGGGCGATGCGCCCGAAGACGGTCTCCTCGGTGAAGTCGAGCAACCCCTCGAACATCCGCGCCTTGCTGGGAAAATGGCGGTAGAGCGCCGCCTCCGACACACCGAGCACGCGGGCGAGCTCGGCCGTCGTGATGCGGCTGCCCGGTGCCTCCTCCAGTGAGGCGGCCAGGGCCTGGAGGATTTCCGCCTGCTTTGTGGAGCGATCACTGGCGCGCTCAGCCATGCGTCGTGCCCGCTTTGCGGCGCGCGCTGATGAGGGTTCCTACCCCTTCGTTGGTGAAGATCTCGAGCAGCACGGCGTGCGGCACCCGCCCATCGATGATGTGCGAGCTGCGGACACCGGCCAGCACTGCCTCCAGCGCGCAGCGCACCTTCGGCAGCATGCCACCGCCGATGGTGCCATCGGCAATGAGCGCCTCCACGGCCTCGACGTTGAGACCGGTGAGCACCTCGCCGGTCTTGCTCAGGACCCCCGGCGTGTTGGTGAGGAGGATGAGCTTCTCGGCCTGCAGCACGCCGGCCAGCTTGCCGGCGACCAGATCGGCGTTGATGTTGTAGGTCAGGCCGTCTTCGCCCACGCCGATCGGAGCGATCACGGGGATGAAATCGCTCTGCGTGAGCACATCAAGAACACGTGCATCGAAGCTCGCCACCTCGCCCACCTGACCGATGTCGGGGGGCATGACCTCGCCGTCGGTCGGGTCCTGCCGGGAGGTCGTGCGCGAAGAAAGCCTGAGCTTGCGGGCACGGATGAGGTCGCCGTCCTTGCCGGTGAGCCCCACGGCGCGCCCCCCGGCCCGGTTCACCAGATTGACGATGTCCTTGTTGACCAGACCGCCGAGCACCATCTCGACCACGCCCATCGTCTCGCTGTCGGTGACACGCAGCCCGTCGATGAACTCGCTCTTCTTGCCCATGCGTTCGAGGAGTTGCCCGATCTGCGGGCCGCCCCCGTGCACCACGATCGGATTCATCCCGACCAGTTTCATGAGCACGACATCGCGCGCGAAGCTCTGCTTGAGCCGCTCGTCCACCATGGCGTTACCGCCGTACTTGATGACGAAGGTCTTGCCGATGAAGCGCTGGATGTAGGGCAGCGCCTCGGTGAGGACGTGGGCGATCTGGAATGCGGACTGGTTGTCGAGGCTCATGGGATGACTTCCGGGTCGCGCCCCCCGCAGGGGGACTCGGGTTACAGGGTTCCGTTATGGGGTTTCGCAGCGCCCACGGTGGATTTGGGCCACCCCTGACGAGTCCGCGGCCAGAGCCATCAGGAGGGGGGCAGGTCGAGTGTGGGTTCGATGGCCTTGAGGAAATCCCGGAAGCGGGTCTCGATGCGCGCCAGCGCCTCCGGGGTATCGCCCTCGAAGCGCAGCACGAGCCCGGCGCTGGTGGTCGAGGCCCGCACCAGGCCCCAGCCGTCGGGGTAATTCACGCGCAGACCATCGAGCGTGACGGGCTCCCCGCCCAGCTCGCTCGCGCGCGCGAGCACCTTCGCCATGATGCCCGCTGGCACGTCCGTCGGCAGGGCGATCCGCAGTTCCGGTGTGGCGTGGGCAGTGGGCAGACTGGCGAATACCTGCGAGGCCGGCCCGGGCGCTGCCATCAGGACCTCGATGAGTCGGGCGGCGGCGTAGAAGGCGTCGTCGAAGCCGTACCAGCGCTCACCGACGAAGATATGACCCGAGAGCTCGCCGCCGAGCGGCGCGTCGAGCGCCTTCATCTCGGCCCGGATGAAGGAGTGCCCGGTGCGCGTCATTACCGGTCGGCCACCGGCCGCGCTGACCACGCGTTCGAGCGCACGCGAGCACTTCACATCGAAGAGCACCGGTGCCCCCGGACAGCGGGTAAGCACGTCGCGCGCCAGCAGCATGAGCAGCCGATCCGCCCAGACGATCTCGCCATTCTCGGCCACGAAGCCCAGGCGGTCGCCGTCGCCGTCGAAGGCCAGCCCGAAGTCCGCGTCCTCGGCCATGACCCGCCCCTGCAGTTCGAGCAGGTTCTCGGCCTGCGAGGGGTCGGGGTCGTGACTCGGAAAGTTACCGTCCACCTCGCAGTTGAGTTCCACCACGTCATGACCCAAGGCCCGGAGCAGGGGCGGTGCCACCAGACCCGCGACGCTGTTGCCGGCATCCACCACGATGTTGAAGGGGCGGGTGAGGGCGACGGGGATATCCTCGCTGACGCGCCGGATGTACTCCGGCAGCATGTTGGCCTGCACGCGCCGGCCCTTGCCCGTGTGGTACTCACCGCGATTGATGCGCAGACGCAGCCCTTCGACCGCGGCACCCGAGAGCGTCTCGCCGTCGAGGACGAGCTTGAAGCCGTTCCACTCGGCCGGGTTGTGCGAGCCGGTGACCATGATGCCGGTCCGGGTGTCGAGGTAATGGGTGGCGAAATAGAGGACGGGCGAGGGGGCAAGCCCGATGTCGATGACCTCCCGACCGGTGTCCATGAGCCCTTCGATGACGGCCTGCGTCAGCTCGGGGCTGGACAGACGCCCGTCGCGCGCCACGACCACACTCGACTGGCCACGAACCTCGGCCTCGCTGCCGAGCGCGCGCCCGATGGCATAGGCGACATCCTCGGTGAGGTCCTCACCGGCGATCCCGCGGATGTCGTAGGCACGGAAGAGGCTACGCGGAACCCGCTCGACCTCCTCCTCAGCCGCCGTCGCCATGGACCCGGCGTCCCCGGTCGCAGCGAATTCCTGCGTCGCCGACTCGAAGTCGCTGAAATCGATGGTCAGCCCGGAGTCCGCGAGGTGTTCGTGCATGCCTTGGATCACGGTGCGGGACGGATCCTCGGCGTCTTCCGGGCTGCTGCCGTCCAGCGCGAGGTCCGGCTTGAACAAAACCGGGGCCTCGGCTGGCCTGGCGTCCTGCGCCTGTGGGTGCGGCGCATCGGCGGGGGGCTCGACCCGTACACCGGCGGGTAGTGCAGGCAACAGGCGTTCCAGACCCGGATGCCGCCCGGACAGCACCGCGCGCACGGCACCGTCGAAAACCACCGACTGCCCGCGTGCAACCTGCTGCCCGGGGCCGCCTCGTCGCACCCACCAGAGCGCGGCCAGCACCGCGAGCAGTAGCAGGCCCGCGAGCCCCAGCACCCACAGCAGGTCTCCACCGAGCAGAGGTGCCACTCCGAGCGGACGCGCGTTGGCCGGCCACAGCACGAGCAGGAGACGGGAATCGCTGATCGGCAGCAGCACGGGCTCCGTCGACGAGGGGGCGCCCAAGCCTCCGTCGCGCAACAACACGACCGGTGGGGCGCCCGGGATCGGCTGGCGGATCTCCTCGTAACCCCGTCGCTCAGCCAGGGCGGCAGCCCAACCCTGCACGACGACCGTATCCCACGCCACCTGAATGAAGCCCAGCAACTTGCCCTCGGCGTCGGTCACGCGCTCGATCATGAGCAGGTGTTCGTCGGGCGTGCCGGCGGCGACGAGTTCCACCGGTGGCGAGCGGCCGGACACCTCCGCGCTGCGCAGCAATTCGAGCGCAGCGTAGGTGAGCGGGGGGTTATTGCGGGTGTCCAGTTCGTAGTGGCCGGGCTGCAGGATGCGCAGCACCCGCACATTCTTCAGCTCGGCTCCAAGCCGCGCTGCCAGCGCCTCGCGTGTCTCGATCGGGCCTGCCAGGGCTGCTCGCACCTCGTCCAGTGCGGCGATTGCTGCAAGCTCGGCGCGCAGAAGCGCAATGGTTTCGGCCGGCCTCTGGGCGAAACCACGCCCTTCAGCGAGCAAGGCCTGGCGTTCCTGCTCGGCGGCCGCTTGGCCATCGCCCGAGAGGAACGGCGGTGTGAACCAGACCGCCGCGAGGAGGGCCAGCAGGAGCAGCGCGACCAGGGGGCCTGATGGAGACCGCATGCCAGGGGGCAGGGGGAACTTCATGATGGCGCGGCGATGGCTCCGTGCGGGCAGCGACTGGCCTTCGTCGTGCCCGCGACTCGTTCGATGGCGGTCGGGCGTGGCAGGTGCGTCCGACCGAGGACTCCCGATCGATGCCGTACCGGCGCGCGAGTCAGCAGTCTGCCCGATTAAGTCCCTTGCTGCGCGCCCGCTTGCGCCTCAGATCGAGGCCACCAAGCTCGCGCCACCCATCCGGAACGCGGACTCAGCCCTGGCCGGAATGACCGAAGCCACCGCTGCCCCGTTGGCTGCCCGTGAAGGCCTCCACCGTGTGAAACTGCACCGGGACCACTGGCACGACAACGAGTTGCGCAATGCGGTCGCCGGGTTCGATGGTAAAGGAGGCATCCCCCCGATTCCAGCAACTGACCATGACTTCACCCTGATAGTCGGAGTCGATGAGCCCGACGAGATTGCCGAGCACGATCCCGTGCCGATGGCCGAGCCCCGAGCGCGGCAGGATGACCGCCGCCAGGTCTTCGCGCTCGAGGTGGATCGCGATCCCGGTGCGCAGCAGCTCGCACTGCCCGGGTGCGAGCGTGAGCGGGCCGTCGAGCAGGGCGCGCAGATCCACGCCGGCCGAGCCCGGGGTCGCGCGGACAGGCAACGGCAGGTCAGTCCCGATCCGAGGGTCCAGGACCCTCAAGGCGACACTGTGCATGGAAGGTCTCCGCGATGAGGAAGACGAGGCGGGCGGCAAGCGCCTCCTTGGTGGCCGTGCCGAGCGCAAGCGCGCGACCATCCGGCCAGTGGACGGTCAGGGCGTTCGGTGCATCGCCGAAACCGCTGCCGGGCTGGCCCACGAGGTTGGCGGCCAGCATATGGGCCCGCTTGCGCGCCAGCTTCGCGCGCGCGTTGCCGTCGAGGTCTTCGGTCTCGGCGGCGAAGGCGACGCGAAACAGACCGGGGTGGCTGTCAGCCAGGCCAGCGATGATATCCGCAGTCTGGCCCAGGCCAAGCGCGGCGATGCCACCGGCCTCCTTGCGGATCTTCGCCCCGGCCGGCGTGAGCGGCGTGAAGTCGGCCACCGCCGCCGCACCGATGTAGATGTCCGCGCCGGTCGCCGCATTGCGCACGGCGGCCTGCAGCGCAGCGGCGGTCTCCACCGGTATCAGCGCGACGTTCGCCGGCGGGGTCAGCGCCACCGGTCCGTGCACGAGCGTGACCTTTGCGCCGGCCGCGTGCGCCGCGCGTGCCAGCGCAAAGCCCATGCGCCCACTGCTGCGGTTGCCGAGGAAGCGCACCGGATCGATGGGCTCGAAGGTCGGCCCGGCACTCACCACGACGGCGAGACCATCCAGGCGAGGCGCACCGGGAGCGGGCAACACGGCGAGCTGGGCGACCAGTTCCAGCGCCTCGAGCATGCGGCCCGGGCCTTCTTCACCGCAGGCCTGCAGACCGGACTCGGGACCGAGCACGATCACGCCACGGGCCACCAGGGCAGCGACGTTCTCCTGCGTGGCCGCGGCCAGCCACATTTGCCGATTCATCGCCGGCGCCACACAGATCGGGACCTCGGCCGCCAGACACAGGGTGGCCAGCAGATCATCGGCCATCCCGGCGCGGAGCCGCGCCAGAAAATCGGCCGAGGCGGGCGCAACGAGGATCCGCTCGGCCCAGCGCGCGAGGGCGATGTGGTCCATGCCCGCCTGGGAAGCCGCAGGGTCGTCCTCGTGGGTCGCCACCGGGTGGCCGGACAGGGCCTGGAAGGTTAGCGGCGCGACGAAGCGGGTGGCCGCCGGCGTCATCACCACCCGGACCTCGTGCCCCGCGCGCATGAGTTCACGGACGAGAACGGCCGCCTTGTAGGCGGCTATACCGGCCGTGACCCCGAGCAGGATGCGCATGGGCGGAGCATAGCGGTCCGGAGTGCTGCCCGGCAGCCGCAAGCCCGATCCCGGGGTCGGCACCGGCGTCGCGACCGGAGCGGCGGCACCCAGGAAGCGCGCCGCTGACGCCTTGGCGGGCGCTCCGCATGGTCTCTTGCCCCGCTCCAGCGAGTCTATGGCAGCTTTCGCGTGGGCCTCCCGGGATGTCTCTTGCCGCGCGCCTGCCACTCCCCCGATCCGCCCCAAGGAGATCCAGAACCATGTCCATCGTGTGCTGGCCCACCGCGGAACGCCCCCGCGAACGCCTGCTCGCCCAGGGTGCCGGGCGTCTCACCGATGCCGAGGTCCTCGCCATCCTGCTCCGGCACGGTCGCCGCGGCGGGACGGCCGTGGACCTCGCACGCGAACTGCTCGGCAGCTTCGGCGGCATCCGCGGCCTGCTGGACACCCCACGCGAGCGTCTGTGCGCCCACCCCGGCATCGGGGCGACCCACTTCTGCCTGCTGCAGGCCGCACTCGAGCTGGCGCGGCGGCATCTGGCAGCCGACCTCGCCCGCGGCGAGGCCCTGGCGAATCCGCAGGTCACGCGGCGCTATCTGACCGCCTGGCTCAGGGCGCGGGAGCGCGAGATCTTCTGTGGCCTGTTCCTCGACAATCGCCATCGGGTGCTGGCCGCCGAGGAGCTGTTCCAGGGGAGCATTGATTCAGCCGCCGTGCACCCACGCGAGATCGTCAAGCGCGCCCTGGCCCTCAACGCCGCGGCCGTCATCGTCGCCCACAATCACCCGTCGGGAGTCGCCGAACCCTCGCGGGCCGATGAGTTGCTCACCAAGCGACTGCACGACGCCCTGGCACTGGTCGAGATCCGTCTGCTCGACCACTTCGTCGTCGGCGAGGGTGAGCCGGTCTCGCTCGCCGAGCGCGGGCTGCTGTGATGGCCCCCACCCCCCGCACCACCCCGTCATCCCCGCGCAGGCGGGGATCCAGTCACTGTGTGCCGTGTCGACGCGACGTCATTCGACCCCGGAATCCTCGTAGATCGCCTCGAAGGTGAGGCAGAGGCCCACGCTGTCCACATTGACGGATTCCCCCGGTGCCGGGATCTCCTGCACGACTTCACCGGTCTCGGCCTTGCGGTAGATCTCGATCTGCCGCTTCGAGCTGTCGATCAGCACGTATTCCACAGGCCCCGGCAACCGCATGTAGGCCGGCAGCTTCTCCCGCCGGTCGGTGGTCTCGGTGCTGGCCGACAACACCTCGATAATCAGCGCGGGTTCGATGAGGTAGTCTGCGGGGCCTTCGGGTGCCATGTCCCGGGGATGACAGGTGACGACCACGTCGGGGTAGTAGTAGCACTGCGCGTGCTCCAGGCGCACCTTCATGTCGGCGATGAAGGCGCGACACGGGCGGCCACGCAAGTGGGCTCTGAGGCGCGCCGCAACATTCAGGGCAATGATGTTGTGTGCCTTGCTGCCGCCGGCCATGGCAAAGATCTGCCCGGCGAGGTACTCGTGACGCAGCACCCCCTCGCGCTCGGCACGCAGGTATTCCACTTCGCTCCAGGGGACCCACTTGGCGCGTTGCATGGTCGGCTCCGTTTCCGGATGGGGCGTGCCCATGCTAGCAGTCGGGAGCGTATCCGGATGGCCTGCCAGCCCTCAGCATGGCGCGGCATGCGCCCGGGCATCGGCATCGGCATCGGCATCGGCATCGGCATCGATGACACAGATCACGTTGCCATAGGCGGCATGACGCATCTCCGTCCGCCGACCCGGCGGACCCACCACCGCCAGCACCCGCCCGAGCGCGCCGAGCAGATGCGCGTCGTCGGTGATGACCTGGCGGCCGGTGGTCTGTCCCCGGTTTCTGCGGTTTCCGTGCCCAGCGATTGACGATTGACGGTCGGGGCGAGCGGTAATACCTTGCGTAATATCAAGACCGGATAGGCCGCCATGACCGTCACGATCAAGCTTGAAGCCAGTCTGGAAGAGCGGCTGCGCCGGCGCGCCGCGAGCAGCGGGCGCAGCACCAGCGACGTCGTGCGCGCAGCGCTGCGGGCCTACCTCGACGCCCCCGCCGCCGCGGGCGAGGCCTGCTCGGCGCACGACCTCGGTGCCGATCTGTTCGGTCGCCACAGTGGCCCGGCCGATCTGGCCGCGCAACGCAAGGCATCAGTGGCCGCAGCCTGGGACGCGCGCCACACCCAGCGCGGGGGCTGAGCGGGTGGCCGGTCAAGGCACCTCGGCACAGGATCCAGCGACACGCTACCTGGCGCACCGCGGGCCGGTGCTGGTCGACAGTGGCCCACTCATCGCGCTGTTCAACGGTGCCGACCACTGGCATGCGCCGGTGCGCGAATGGTTGCGCGCCAATCCAGCGGCAGCGCTGCTTTGCACCTGGCCGGTGGCCACCGAGGTCTGCGCGCTGCTGGCGCGGCGCGTTGCCAATGCCGCCGCACTGGATTTCCTGCGCTGGGCGCAGCGCGGCGGCATCACACTGGACGCGCCGGAGCCGGGCACGCTGACCGAGGTGCTGCGGCTGAGCGAACGCTTTGCCGACCTGCCTTTCGACCTCGCCGATGCCTCCATCGCCGAGGCCGCCACGCGGCTGAAGCTGCGCCATGTGCTGTCGCTCGACGCCGACTTCGACGTCTACCGCGACCGCCGCGGGCGCGCGCTGGTCAACCTGCTGCGTCGCTGATCTGCCCTGCGCAGTTCATCGTCGCCTGCGTTGGCGTTGTCAGGGTGAACCGGTCTCGCTCGCCGAGCGCGGGCTGCTTTGATGGCCCCCACCCTGCGCGCCACTCCGTCATCCCCGCACCACTCCGTCATCCCCGCGCAGGCGGGGATCCAGTCACTGTGTGCCGTGTCGACGCGACGTCAATCGACCCCGGAATCCTCGTAGATCGCCTCGAAGCTGAGGCACAGGCCCACACTGTCCACATTGACGGATTCCCCCGGTGCCGGGATCTCCTGCACGACTTCACCGGTCTCGGCCTTGCGGTAGATCTCGAGCTGCCGCTTCGAGCTGTCGTTGAGCCGGTCGCGCAGACTCACCGTACCCGACGGATCCAAAGGTGGGTTTCGGGCGCTGAGGGGCCGGATGGGATGGGTGCTGGCAGAATCGCTGCGACCCCAGTGAGCGGGCATTTTGCCCCCGGCGTCGGTACCGGATCCCTTCGTCCTTGAGGGCGGGGTGGGATTGAAAGGCGCGACCGGGCCGGGATATGCTTCGCGCCCTTTTTTGTGTTTGCGGCCCCGCCGGGCCGAGTTCACCCGAGGTCTGCCAAGATGTCACGCGTCTGCCAAGTCACCGGCAAGGGCCCGATAACGGGCAACAAGGTCTCTCACGCCAACAACAAGACCCGCCGGCGCTTCCTGCCCAATCTGCACTGGCATCGGTTCTGGCTCGCGAGCGAGCGCCGCTTCGTGCGTCTGCGCGTGAGCAACCAGGGCATGCGCATCATCGATCGCCTCGGCATCGATGTGGTCGTGGCCAAACTCCTGTCCCGCGGCGAGCGCGTCTGACGCGCCCCGCCCTCCCTCGGAGCAATCGCCATGCAGGACAAGATCAGAATGGTGTCGACCGCCGGCACCGGGCACTTCTACACCACCTCCAAAAACAAGAAGAACGTCCCGGAAAAGCTGGAGATGAAGAAGTACGACCCGGTGGTGCGCAAACACGTCGCCTACAAGGAAGCGAAGATCAAATAGCGCCGGCCGTGCTGTCGGTGCTCGCGTCCCAGCCTGGCGGCACCGGCGCGGGCTTGATCGTCCAGGAGCGGCGTACCGGCTGTCTCCGCCGCACCCTTGATACCCAGTGGCGAGCAGCCATAATGCGCGCCGCATGAATTCCCCCGCTGACGTCCTCATCGAGGCCGAGGGCCTGTCTCGCCGTTACGGCGATCTACTCGCCGTGGATGGGGTCAGTCTCCGTCTCCTGCGCGGGGAGGTTCTGGGTCTGCTCGGCCCTAACGGGGCCGGCAAATCAAGCACCCTGCAGATGCTGACGGGCGCAATTGCAGCGAGTGCCGGGAGCGTCCGCGTCGCCGGCCACGACCTCGATACCGCCCCCTTGGCCGCGCGTGCCGCGCTCGGCTTCCTGCCTGAGCAGCCGCCCGTCTACCGGGAACTGAAGGTGGATGAGTATCTCGCCTATTGCGCGCGCCTGCGGCGCGTAACTGCGGAAAACGTAGCTGCAGCCGTTCGGCGGGCCAAGGCCCGCAGCGGCCTCGACGGGGTCGGCCATCGCCTCATCGGTCGGCTGTCCAAGGGCTTTCAGCAGCGCGTAGGGATCGCCCAGGCCATCATCCACAACCCGCCCGTGGTGATCCTCGATGAACCCACGGTGGGTCTCGACCCCATTCAGCAGCGCGAGATCCGCGGTCTCATCCGTGAACTGGGTCGCGAGCACGGCGTCATCCTTTCCACCCACATCCTCCCCGAGGTGCAAGCAGTCTGTGACCGCGTGATCATCCTGCATCAGGGCCGGATCGTGCTGGATGAACCACTGAGCGATCTGGCCGCCACCACGGGCGGAGGGCTGCGCCTGGACTGCGAGCGCCCACCGGCCGCGGCCGTGATCGAGCACCTGCCCGGCGTCACGGCAGTCGCGTGCGAAGGCACGAGCTGCCGCATCGCCACCGGTCCGGGCTTCAACACCCGGGGCCTGCTCGAGGCCGCACTTGCCGGTGACTGGGGCGTGCTCTCGCTGGTGCCCGAACGCCGCTCGCTGGAGGAACTCTTCGTGCAGCTCACCTGCGGAGAGGCAACATGATCCAGACCATCGCCTGGCGTGAATTCCGCAACCTGTTTCTGTCGCCACTCGCCTGGGTGGTGCTGGCCGTGGTGCAGTTCATCCTTGGCTACAGTTTTCTCATCCAGATGGAGCTCATCCTGGACAACCAGGGCGAACTGGCCGCACTGCCGGACGCACCCGGCATCACGGAGCTGGTGGCGCAGCCGCTCTTCGCGGTGGCGGCCATCGTGATGCTGATGGTCGCGCCCATGCTCACCATGCGCTCCATCGCCGAGGAGCGTCGCAACGGCACCCTGGTGCTGCTGCTCACCGCGCCGGTATCCCTCATCGAGGTGGTGCTGGGCAAGTTCCTCGGGCTCGTCGGCCTGCTGGCCTGCATGGTGCTGCTCACCACCCTCATGCCGCTGTCACTCGGCCTGGGCACGGAACTCGACTACGGCCTCGTCGGTGCCGGCGCACTGGCGCTGTTTCTGCTGCTGGCCACCTTCGCCGCGATAGGCCTGTTCATGTCCGCGCTGACCGATCAACCCACGGTGGCGGCGGTCGCCACCTACGGGGCGCTGCTGTTCCTCTGGATCATCGACTGGGCCTCGCAGACCGAACCCGGCGGCGTGAGCGGGCTGTTTCCGTACCTGTCTCTCATCCGCCACTTCGAGGACCTCTCGCGCGGGCTCTTCTCCAGTGCGGATATCGCCTACTTCCTCATCGCCATCACCCTGTTTCTGCTCCTGACCCTCTGGCGGCTCGACGCTGAGCGCCTGCCCGGATGACGCCAGCAACCCGCAATGCCGTGCGCGGTGGCCTGCTCGCACGCCTGGAAAGCCTCGGCCTACTGGGGCTCCTGCTCGTGGTGGCGGGCCTCCTCGGCTGGCTCAGCAACCGCTACGAGATCGAGGCCGACTGGACTGCGGCCTCGCGCCACACGCTGTCCGAAGCGAGTCGGGCGCTGGTCCTGACCCTCGACGGCCCGCTCACTATCACGGCCTACGCGAGTCCCAACCCGGCCATCCGCCAGCCGATCGAGGATCTCGTCGGTCGCTACCGGCGCGTGAAGGGCGACATCAGCCTCGCATTCGTGGATCCCGACCGCGTGCCTTCACTGGTGCGGGAACTCGGCATCACCTTCGAGGGCGAGATGGTGCTCGACTTCGCCGGGCGCACCGAGCGCGTCACCCGGGCCACGGAGGCGGATTTCACCCATGCCCTGCAACAGCTCGCGCGTGGCGCAGAGCGCTTCCTGGTCTTCGTTCAGGGTCACGGGGAGCGTGCGGCTCACGGCCAGGCCAACCACGACCTACAGACCTTCACCGGCCAGATCGAGGGACGCGGCGTCCGCGTTCAGGAACTCGACATCAACCTCACGGCCCAGGTGCCGGAGAACAGCTCCGCGCTCGTGATCGCCGGCCCCACGGTGCGCTGGACCCCCGCCGCCCTCACCGCCGTGCAGCGCTGGGTGGACGGTGGCGGCAACCTGCTCTGGATCATCGACGAGGGTCGGCTCGCCGGTCTCGAGCCCCTGGCCGAGCGGCTCGGGATCCGCGTGCAGCCGGGCATGCTGGTGGACCCGGCCGCCCGTCTGCTCCAGATCCAGGATGCGAGCATCCTGCCGATCACCGAATACCCCGCCCGCGCCGTCGTCGGTCGCTTCGGCCTCGTCACCGTATTTCCCACGGCCAGCGGTCTGGAACACACGCCGCTCGAAGGTTGGGCTGCGGAATCCATCCTGCGGAGCGGCGATCAGGTCTGGTCCGAGACCGGGACCCTCGATGCCGGCATGGTCCAGTTCAACGAAGGCGAAGACCTCATGGGCCCCTTCGACCTCGGCCTCGCCTTGACCCGCCCGCGCGCCAGCGCACCTGGCCGACTGGCGCCCGAGCCGGGCGCGGCCCCCTCCACAGAGGCTCCGGCCGCCCAGATCGATGCAACATTGGCTGCCGATCCGGCGATCGATGCTGCCGCAGACACCACGGCAGCCCCCGTCGCCGCGGACGCCCCGCCGGCGGCCGACTCAGACGCGGGCGCGGACGCCGGCCAGCAGCGGGTGGTGGTGCTCGGCGATGGCGATTTCCTCTCCAACCAGTACCTCGGCAATGCCGGCAATCTGGATCTCGGCACCCGGCTCGTGGACTGGCTCTCCGGCGATGAGCAGCTCATTGAGGTCCCGGCCCGCCTCGCGCGCGACCGTCAGCTCGAACTCTCCGACCCGGTGCAGGCCACCATCGGTCTGCTCGCCCTGCTCGGCATTCCAGCCGCCCTGCTCCTGACCGGCTTCACCCTCTGGTGGCGACGCCGCGCGCGGGCCTGAGCGGGCACGGCCCCATCATCCCGCAGCGAACTCCACGGAGACCCGACATGCACAGCCCCAGCCTTCCCGAATATCTGCAGGGCCGCGTGCAGGCCGGGCTCGACGCCGGGCTCGCCCGTCTCCTCGAGGCCATCGCTGCGAGTTGTGTACGCATCGCCGTCGGTGTCCAACGCGGGGCCCTGGATGGCGTGCTCGGTGGGGCAGGGGCGGAGAACGTGCAGGGTGAGGTACAGAAGAAGCTCGACGTGCTGAGCAACCAGTGGCTCCTCGATGGAACCGCCGGCACGGGGGAACTCGGCGGCATCGCCTCCGAAGAGATGGATGGAGTGCACCCGGTAGCGGAGGGCAGCCCACTCGGCCGTTGGCTGCTGCTCTTCGATCCGCTCGATGGCTCCTCGAACATCGACGTGAACGTGACCATCGGCACCATCTTCTCGCTGCTGCCGCACCCGCATCCGGGCGTGCCCGCCACGGAGGCGGATTTCCTGCAAGCAGGCCATCACCAGGCGGCCGCCGGCTACGTGGCCTATGGGCCGCAGGTGCAACTGGTATTGACCACCGGGGCCGGGGTGGATGGCTTCACCCTGGATCCATCCAGCGGCCGGTTCCTGCTGACCGCGCCCGCGATCACGCTCCCCGCCGATACGCGCGAGTTCTCCATCAACACCTCGAATGCCCGCTTCTGGGAGCCGCCCGTGGCCCGCTACATCCAGGAATGCGTGGCCGGCAAGGCGGGGCCGCGCGGGGAGAACTTCAACATGCGCTGGGTCGGCTCCATGGTGGCCGACGTACATCGCACGCTCGGTCGCGGCGGGGTATTCATGTACCCGCGGGACACCCGGGATCTCGCGAAGCCTGGCAAGCTGCGCCTCATGTACGAGGCCAATCCGATGGGTTGGCTGGTCGAGCAGGCGGGTGGGCGGGCGAGTACCGGGCACGAGAGAATCCTGGATATCACCCCCGCTGGCCTGCATCAGCGCGTGGCCGTGATCATGGGTTCACGCAACGAGGTGGAACGGCTCGACGCCTACCACGCCGAGGCCCCGACCTGAGCGCGTGGGCGAGGGGCGTTGCCGCCGGGATGATGCAGCAGGGTCGCTTTCAAGCGCCGAAGGGCGCGACCCCGATGAGCCAGCGATGGGCATGCAGGGCAAAGCCGGCCCAGAGCCCGAGCCCAAGCACCACGGTGGCCAGCGTCCCCGCCCAGTGACCCGCCGCAGGACGAACGCCGGCCGCCCGATCACGCCGCCGCAACACCGCAAACAGGGCCACCGACCAGGCGAGGAAGGTGCCGAAGAGCAGCAGATCCGCCGTGGAGCCGTTGACCAGCAGATGGCTCAGTGCCCAGAGCTTGACCCCGGCCAGCATGGGATGGCCGCTGGCGGCCTTGAGGTGATTGCGCGGCACCCAGGCGGCGACGAGCAGCAGGAAGGCCGCGACGGTGAGCAGACTCGCGGCGTGCCGCACGCCGACTGGCAGCACCCACAAGAGCTCCGCGCTGAGGCGTGCCTCCCCGTAGCCGCGCACGATGAGCAAGAGCGCGAGCCCGGTCAGCAGGGCGTAGAGCACCTTGAAGCCGATGCAACCCAGGCGCGCGAGGAGCGCCCGGCGCGGTCCTTCTCCCGGCAGCCGCAGGCCGTGGGTAACGAGAAAAAGGGCCAGTCCGACGCAGAGTTCTGTCATGTGTGATGCCTCGTTCGGCGAAAAATGCTGCGGGCTTCAGAAAAGCTCGACGTCGCCGGAGATCGTCGTGGCCTCGGCCTCCGTGCGGGCCTCCGGCAGAGTGCTCCAGGGCACCACGCGGTTGCGGCCCTCCTGCTTGGCGCGGTAGACGGCGCGGTCACCGCGCTCGAAGGCGCGGGCGGGCGGGTCATCGGCACGCACCGGCCCGACGCCGATGCTGATGGTCACCTGCCCCACCTGCGGAAAGGCGCAGTCTGCCACGCTCCGGCGCAGCCGCTCGCAGGCGATGAGGGCCTCCGGCTCACCGGGGCAGCGCATGAGCACGACGAACTCTTCACCACCAAAACGGAACAGGCGATCGGTCAGCCGGAAGTTGGCCTGCAACAGGCGCGCGAGCAGCAGCAGCACCTCGTCACCGATGAGGTGACCGTGGCGATCGTTCACCTGCTTGAAATGATCCACATCGATGACCGCGAGCCAGATCCCGGTCTGCGGTGCGGATGATGACCCCGAGCCGGCACGCGCCTCGGGCAGGGCCGAGGGTTCGCGCAGGAAGGCGTCGTCGAAGGTGCGACGGTTCAACAGCCCGGTGAGGGTGTCGCGCTCCGAGTAGTCGAGCAGCGAGAGCAGGTTCCGGTAAACCTTCGCCACGGAGACCAGCAGGGTCTGTCCGGGCTCGGGGAGGGGCGTGGCGGACTCCACCTCCAGCACACCGAAGGGCCCGGTGTCGGTGGCGAGCGGAATGCAGGTGGTGTAGGTCGGGCCGGACACCTCCACGAGCATCTGTTCGCGCAGACAGCGTTCGCGTTCGGGGTGACTCCCGAGCGCGGGCAACTGGCTGAGATCGTCCAGGGTATTGGCGATGGTGGCCACTGCGGCCCCGCGCTCATGCCGGGCCCGACACAGCCAGCGCTCCTCGCCGTCCACGCGCACCCGTCGGTGGATGCTGACCACCAGCGGATCGATGAGGTCGCGCACCAGGGTCGTCAGTGTGACATCCACCACGTCGCGGTCCCGCGAGCGCGTGAGATCGGCGAGCTTCTCGATGACGAAGTTCATGCGGTCTGCAGATGCCTTGTCAGGGGTGTCGTGACCACGATACGGGGCGCTGCAACATTCCGCTCGATCGCTTGCAGTACCGTTGCCACCGCGTCCTGCATATGCTGCCATCAACATCAGCTTCCTGCATGCCCTGACGTGCAGGCCACGCCACCCCAGCCGCCGGATCGCCATGCGTCATCGCCTCACCCTGACCCTGCTCACCCTGGTTGCCCTGCTCTTGTCGCTGGTCGTGATCTTCGAGCCGGGACGGGAGCGGCCGCCTGCCGAGATCGCATTGACCCCGCTCGATGTGAGCCGGATCGAGCGACTCACCATCCGCCGACCCGGCGCGCCTGCACTCGAGCTGGAACGGCGTGCCGACCACTGGTGGCTGACCGCCCCCTGGCCGTCGCCGGTACCCGCCCTTGCCTACCGCATCGAGTCCACCCTCGGTTTGCTCACTACCCGGCGCGAACACAGCCAGGGGATAGCGGACCTCGACCTCGCCCAGTTTGAACTCGACGCCCCGCTGCTCGAACTCGAGGCGGGGGGAGAGCACCTCCTGTTCGGCAACACCCATCCCATCAAGCGTGAGCGGCACGTCCGCCGAGCGGACGAGCTGCATCGGATCGCGGACTTCCACTTCGCCGCCATCGACGTGGATGCGACCGAGTGGGTCGCCACCGCGCCGATCCCGCCGGATGTCTCGCCGACGCGTATCGACTTGCCCGGGCGGGTGCTGCAGCTCGAGCGCCCGGCAGCGGATGATGCCGACGCCGCTGGCCCGGCCGTCGTCTGGGTCGGGCCACAGGGTGAGGGTGAACTCCCCGCTGGCGAGGTGGCGAACGCCTGGCGCGAGGCCCGCGCCTGGCGGATCGAAGACCTCAAGGACCTGGAGCCACCCACCGAGGCTGGCGGCGAAGCGGGTGCTCACTCTGCCACCAGCCCGAACGAGGTGGACGCCTCCCGGGCGGACACGACCGGCGGCGTGCCCGGGCAGGGCGCGCTCGACCCGCTTGCGGCCGCCCGCGAACCGGGCCGGGGGGCGCTCGACCCGGCCGGGATCCGCATCGGCTGGAACGGGGGGCACATCGACTTCCGCATCATCCGGCGCGAACCGGAACTCATCCTCGCCCGTGATGACGTGGGGCTCGCCTGGGTCTTCGTAGGCCCGGACATGCAGCGCCTGCTGGGCCTGGCTGCGGTCGATGACCAGGGGGCAGCAGCCGCGGGTGGCGCGGCGGAAGCAGAGACGAGCCCCGAGGAAACGCAGGGACCGTGAACGCGGGCGAGGGCGTCTTGCCATACCCGATGGATCTGCTCTAGCACCCAGCCCCAACCATGCCCGAGCTGCCTGAGGTCGAGACCACCCGCCGCGGCATTGCCCCGCTGCTCATCGGTCAGCGGCTCAGTGGGCTGCATATCCACGATGGCCGGCTGCGCTGGCCGGTAGCGCCGGATCTGCCGGCACGCCTGGCTGGTCGCCGGCTCATCGATCTGCGCCGCCGCGCCAAGTACCTGCTCATGGACTGGGGCGGCGAGACGCTGCTGCTGCACCTCGGCATGTCCGGATCGCTCAGGGTGCTCACCCGGCCCGCCCCACTTCGTCCACACGACCATCTGGAGTTCGAGTTCGGTGCCGGGCTGCGGCTCCTGTTCCACGACCCGCGGCGCTTCGGCTCGCTGGTGCACGTGCCGGGCGATCCGCAGCGCCACCCGCTGCTCGCGCACCTCGGCCCCGAGCCGCTGTCGCCTGACTTCGATGGCGCCCATCTCCAGCACCTGGCCGCCGGTCGTCGCGCACCGGTGAAGTCCTTCCTCATGGACGGCAGAGTGGTGGTCGGCGTGGGGAACATCTACGCCAACGAGGCCCTGTTCCTGGCCGGCATCCATCCGGGACGCGCGGCGGGGCGCATCGCACTCGCCCGCTACCAGCGGCTTGCGACCACGGTGAAGCAAGTAC
>DBNU01000233.1 GCA_002299125.1 Proteobacteria bacterium UBA664 | reverse complement strand
CCGGCATCCCGGCCCTCGAGGCCACACTGGCGCGCGGCTGCTGGACCCCGGTCGAACGCTTCGCCGTGGGAGTGGAGGCCGCCGGGGTGGAAGGAGTCCACGCCCGAGCACGTCTGCTTGCAGCCGACGGGCGGCGCTTCGTGATCGAGACGGGCGACGGCGCAGCCTGCACCGTGGACTGGCCTCTGCGAGGCACGCACAACGTGGCGAACGCCCTCGCCGCCTTCCTCGCCGCACGCATCCTCGACGTGTCGCCCGAGGTCTACGCGAGCGCCTGCGCGAGTTTCCGCGGCGTGCGGCGGCGGCTCGAATCGCTCGGGCAGGTGGGCGACATCGAGGTATTCGACGACTTCGCCCATCACCCCACGGCCATCGCCGCGACCCTCGCCGGCCTCAAGGCCGCCGTCACATCCGGCGGGCGCGTGCATGCCGTGCTGGAGCTCCGTTCCAACAGCATGCGCGCCGGTGAGTACCGCGAGCAGCTCGCGGCGGCCCTGCACGACGCGGATGGCGTATGGGTACTGACGCCACCGGGCCTCGCCTGGGACGTGCCCGCGAGTCTTGCGCCGCTCGGTGCTCGTGCCCACTGCCTGCCGACGGACGAGGCGCTGGTGGCTGCCGTGAGCGCGGCCAGCGGCTCCGGTGATCGCGTCGTGTGCATGAGCAACGGTGACTTCGCCGGCGTTCCGGGCCGCATCCTCGCGGCCCTCGCCGCGCGCACCTGAGGCGGCCCTCGGCGCGAGGCCCGCGTAACCCACGCCCGAGGTTCAAGGGGGTGTCGCGCGCTGCCGCTAGCCTCGACGGAGTGGGATCACCCGAGCCCGCTCCATCAGGAGGCGCAAGCATGGCCAAGCCAACGATGAGCAAGGATCCGCTCTTCCAGCTCCTGCGCGAAGAGCAGGTGGCAGAGTTCAACCGCCGCCGGGCGGCGGGCGCGAAGATAGACCTGCGCGGGACCGATCTCTCGCGCATCGATCTGCGCGGGCTGGAGGCCGACGGGCTCGATCTCTCCGACTGCTACATGCGAATGTCGGATCTGCGCGGCATCGACTTCCGTCGGGCCAACCTCGAAGGCACCAGCTTCGCCTCCGCCAACATCTCGGGCTGCTACTTCCCGCTCGAGATAACCGCTGACGAGATGGCGCTTTCCATCTCGCAGGGCACGCGGGTGCGCTACCGGCGCGACTGAGAGAGCCCGGCAACGGCATCCGCGCGTACCGGCAGACCCCGGGCAGTGTTCGTGGCAGCCGTCATCCCCGCGCATCCTCGTCATCCCCGCGCACCCTCGTCATCCCCGCGCACCCTCGTCATCCCCGCGCAGGCGGGGATCCAGTCTTTCAAAGCCCCTCTCCCCGTGGGCGAGGGGTTGGGGTGAGGGTCCGAAGACGCCGCGCCTCCGCAGCGACGCCACTGGATGCCCGCCTGCGCGGGCAAGACGGAAGGGCACCAAAGGAAGTGCCGCCACCTGGTCCGGCGTCAAAGGCAGACTCGCCGACTTCGACCGCTGGTTGTGGCCCGACGTGTACAAGAACCAGGACACCTCGGTCGCCAGGGCGAAGAAGGCCGTCACCGACTACCGCAGGGCCGGCGGCCCGTCCGAGGGGCTCGCAGAGTTGCTGGTGTTTTACTGCGAGTGCGCAGTCGGCTTCAGCAATGAGGTCGGCTTGCAGGACAGGAACTACTTCGACGCGCTGGTGCGCCTGTTGCAAGCGCTGAAGCTCATCGACACCTTGCCCGAGGAACGCCGATCCGCGTTGGTGGGTCGCCTGCACGCCGTTCGAGGCCAGCGCCACACCATGGACTATGGCGTGGGTGACGACAGGGGCTTCCTGCTGGTCGAGCAGCGCAGCGCCGCCCCGGAAGCAGCTCGGCAGGACGACGGCGCAGCCACCACCTGACACTCCGCTCGCGAGTCACCGGCGCGGCGCGGCCTTGTCGCGCGGCTTGCGCGTGGGCTGCCGGGCTGGGGCTTGAGCATCGACATAGGCGTCGAGAAGCCGGCGAATCATGCGCTGGTATTGCGTCTGATGCCTTGCCGCCTCCGACTTGAAGAACTCGACACTCCTCTTGCTCAGCGCCAGAGTGACCTTCACGCCTTCTTCCCGAAAGGCCAGGTCGGCCGGGGTCGGGAGAAAATCGGCAACCACCCGAACCTCGCCAAGGGGCTCATCGGTGTACTTGATTTTCGCGCCCATCGATCGTTTTCCCCTTGCGCCAATAACCGGCACCGATGATGCGGATGACCGCAGCGCGGTAGGTAAACCGCACCGTGAGCACACCGCCGTCGACCTTGCCGAAGCAGAAGAACCGCTCCTCGCTCTGGCTGTGGGTCTCGTCCCTGGCAAGCACACGCTGTGGGTCTGCAAAGGCGTATTGGGCGCGGGAGAAGGAGACTCCGTGCTTTGCCCGAATTCTCCGCGTCCTTGGCAGGGTCCCAATCGAAGCGAGTGGTTGCCATACATGGAGGGTAGCGCTAGCCCATACAGGAAGCCATACGTCGATAGGCAGGAGCCGGGGACGACAGGTCCGGCACGGGTCGGCGCAACGGATACCTCGGCCCCCAGCAAACCACCCGCCCTCCAGCCCCTCACCCGCTCACCTCCACGCCGCGGGCTCCGGCTCGGCGATCACCTCGTTCTCGATCCAGCCGATGCCCTGGAACTCCACCCGCACGCGCTGCCCGAGCTTGAGATAGCCGCGCGGTTTCATCCGCACACCTACCCCGCCGCAGGTGCCGGTGGCGATGATGTCGCCCGGTTCGAGGGTGAAGGCGGTGGAGAGGAAGGCCACCATCTCACGGCAGGTGAAGATCATGTGCCGCGTGTTGGAGGCCTGCCGCTGTTCGCCATCGACCGTGGTGCGGAAATCGAGGCCCTGCGGATCCGGGATCTCGTCGGTCGTCACCAGCCAGGGGCCGATGGGGCCGTGCGTGTCAAAAGATTTGCCGAGCGTCATGGTGGGTGCCTTCTGCTGCCAGTCGCGCACCGATACGTCGTTGACGATGAGATAACCGGCAATCACCTCATGGGCACGATCCACCGGCACATGCCGGCAGCGGCGGCCGATCACGAAGCCCAGTTCGCCCTCGTAGTCGAGCTTCTCCGAGACCCGCGGCAGGTGGATCGGATCGTAGGGGCCGTGCACGCAGGTCACCTGCTTGTTGAAGAAGGTGGGGTTCTCCGGGCGTTCGAGCCCGGTCTCCTCCACGTGATCGGCGTAGTTCAGGCCGATGCCGAGGAACTTGCCCGGCCGCGTGATGGGCGGCCCCAGATGGACCTCGCTGAGCGGGAAGCGCGGGGCGTCACTGGCAAGCAGGCGGTCGAGGGCGATGCGCCCGCTTGTGCCTGCCGCGAGCAGGATCTCGAGCCGCTCCGGCAGGCAGGGGTCGTGAGCACCATCGATGATCTCCTCGCCGACGACTACACCAAGCCGACGCCGACCGGCGTGGCTGAAACTCGCGATGCGCATAGGAGCTCCGTGGACCGGGGAAGACAGGGGACAGGCGGCGACGGCGCCGTGACGGCGCGCAATCTCCGCGAATTACGCCAGCCGGCCGCACGCGCGACAAGCCCGGCCCACGACCTCTCGGCAGACGTGAACCAGGCCCGTGTGACTGTGGCGCGACCGGCCCCGAGCGGGCATCCTCTGCCCTGTGAGACCCCGCCCCGCGCGCCATCGCCCGGGCCGGTCCGCCCGGTGGCGCTGCTGCCTCCCGGTCGTGCTCGGCCTGTCAGCCCTCAGCCCCGGCACCCAGGCGGGACCGGCGGGGCTCGGCTGCCCCATCCCCGGTGCCACCGGTCCGGCCATGGGTGCACCGCCGGACCTCGGCGTACCGGACATCCCGGGCTCGCTCATCCTCGAGGCGGACTACGCGGAGATCGAGGAACCCGGCCTCAAGACCTTCCTCGGCAACGTCGAGGCCACCAAGGAAGACCTCGCCCTGCAGGGTGACCGGCTGGTACACGACGGTGCCGCCGGCATCATCGACCTGCTGGGCTCGGCGCGGATGTGGAACGAAAACCTCGCCTGGCAAGGTGAGCGTGCGCGCGCCTGGCTCAATGATGAGCGCACGCTGCTGGAGCGCGGCCGTTACTTGCTGCGCGAAACCGGCGGCCACGGTTCGGCAGAGCGCATCGAAGACGACCCGACTCGCCAGATCACGGAGCTCGAGG
>DBNU01000117.1 GCA_002299125.1 Proteobacteria bacterium UBA664 | reverse complement strand
AGCGCCGCGACCTGGGCCTCGATCTGGGCAGTCTCCGCCTGCACGGCGTTGAGCTGCCATGCCGTCTCACGCAGCTCGCCGGCCAGCCGCAGACGGGCTGCGCGCTCGCCCCCCTGGGCCTGTGCCGTCGCTGCGTCCGCCACGCCGGCGCGAGCATCCCGCTGGCCAGACAGCCACAGGGGCAGGGTGACGCCGAGTTCAGTCTCGCGCCGGCCACCGTTGTTCTGGAGCTGGTCGTCGCGGTGACTGAAGTGGAGTGCCGGTGGTGCCGCCCAGTGGCTGTCCGCGACGGCCTGATCAGCCTCGGCGCGACGGATCTGACCGGCACTCGCGCGGGCAACGACGGCACGCTGCCACGCGGCCTCCAAGGCCACGCTCAGGGTGACGGAGCCTGCCGACGAGGCAGGCAGCGAAGGAATGGCGGCCTCGGGCACTGCCGGGGCCTCGATGGTCCTTGCGGACGCGGCAGCCTGAGGCGGGCCGGACCAGCCGGCCAGGCAAGCCGCCACGGCGCAGGCGTACAGCCAGCGGGGAGCGTTCACGATGATCCTGACGTTTCATGACGCCACGACCGGCTCGCTGCGGGGTCAGGTCACGCCCACGTGCGGACGAGACCTCGCAGAGCGAAAAGGCCAGTGGCAGGCCGGGCATTCGCATGGGAATGCCCGCGTCCAGAGGCGGGTCAGGATCAGGACCGGGGTGGGCGGAACAGGCCGTCGAGGGTCGGGTTGGGCACGAGCGTGTCGTGCAGACCGCAGACGACGGCCGGAGCCGATGGGAGGACCAGCGGCGGGGGCGGCGGAGCTGCCAGCGCGGGCGACACGCTGGCGTGGTCGCTGACCGCATGCCTGACCGACTCCAGCGAGTCGTCCGGGTGGGAGTCCCCGCCATCATGGTGATGGTGGTTCACACCCTGCCAGTGCATCGCCGCGTGCTCCACGTCGACCGGAGCGTTTGCCGTCAGGCCGACGAAGGCGAGCGCCGCCGACTGCCAGAGCATGGCGCAGAGGAGCACGAGGATGACGGCAGGACGGTGCACGGCGTGAAGCTAGTCCGGTTGGAAGCCAAAGTACAGAGGAATCATGTCAGGCGAAATTCGCGGGTCTGACGCTCAAACCAGCGCGGATTGCTCTCCCTCAGCCCTGCTGCTGCCGCAGACTCGAGTGGTGCACGCCGTAGCAGGCGTAGATGAGCAGGCCGGCGAGCAGCCAGTAGCCGAAGCGCACCCAGGTCGCGGCCGACAGGAAGGTCATGAGACTGGCGCAGGCGAACGCGCCGGCGATGGGCAGGAGCAGGCCGAAGGGGGCGCGGAAGGGGCGCGCCTGCTCGGGGTGGGTGTGACGCAGCACGACGACGCCGAGGCACACCATCACGAAGGCCGCCAGGGTACCGATGTTCACGAGCTCCGCCAGCTTGCCGAGCGGCACCATGCCGGCCATGCCGGCCATGAGGAGTCCGGTGGCGACGATCACCGTCACCGGCGTGCGGGTGTGCTCGTTGACCTCGGCCAGACTGCGCGGCAACAGGCCATCGCGGGCCATCGCGTAAATCACGCGGGTCAGCCCGTAGTACAGCACCAGCATGACGGTGGTGAGCCCGGCGATGGCACCGACGCTCACCAGGGCCGAGCCGGCGCGCACCCCGGCCCGTTCGAGACCGAAGGCGACCGGATTGGCCACCCCAAGCTCCGTGTAGGGCACGATGAGGGTCAGGAGGGCGGCAACGGCCACGTAGATGACCGTGCAGAAGAGCAGCGAGCCGACGATGCCGATCGGCAAGTCGCGGGCCGGGTCGCGGGCCTCCTCGGCGGCCGTCGATACGGCGTCGAAACCCACGTAGGCGAAGAACACCAGCGCCGCCCCGGCCAGCACGCCGACGGGCTCACCACTGCTGCCGGTGCCATACCAGCCGTAGGGCAGGAAATCCGTCCAGTTGGCTGGATCGACGTGGAATACGGCCACCACCAGGAAGAGTGCGATCGTCACCAGCTTGATGGCCACGGCGATGGCATTCAAACGTGCGCTTTCACGCACCCCGGCGATGAGCAGCAGCATGAGCGCGAGCACGATCGCCGCCGCGGGGACATTGAAAAGACCATCCGCGTAAGGACCACGGGTCAGCGCTGGCGGTAATGGCCAGCCCAGGCCCGCGAGCAGGCCCTGCAGATAGGCGGACCAGCCGTTCGCCACCGCTGCCACCGCCATGCCGTACTCCAGCAGCAGGCCCCAGCCGACCAGCCACGCGAAGAACTCGCCGAACACGGCATAGCTATAGCCGTAGGCGCTGCCGCAACCGCCGACCGTGGCGGCGAGTTCGGCGTAGGCAAAGGCAGCCAGCCCGCAGGCGATGCCGGCGATGACGAAGGAGAGCACGACCCCGGGCCCGGCCAGATTGGCGGCCGCCTTGCCGGTCAGCACGAAGATGCCGGTACCGATGATGGCACCTATCCCGAGCAGCACGAGGTCCAGCGGCCCGAGGCAGCGGTGCAGGCCGTGATCGGTCGCGTGCGGATCCTCAGGCAGCGGTTTGGTTCGCCACATCTGCCGCATGCTCAGACCTCCGCGCTGGCAACGCAGCGTGAGCGCCAACCCGGGGCGATGGCGGCACCGTGGCCCAGGCAGCCGCTGTCGATCACGATGATCGGCCCGTCCTGTCGGTAGCCGCCTTCGACCGGATCCTCTGCCAGCAGCAAGGGGGTGTCGAGGTCGTGCAGCCCGAAACCACCGAGCCCGGCCGCCACCTGTGCGCTCATGCCCATGCCGAGGCGGGTCTCCACCATGCCGCCCATCATGAGCCCGAGCCCATGCCGTTGCGCCAGCCGCGCCATGCGGATGGCCTCGAACAACCCGCTCTTGGCGAGTTTCACGTTGATCGCCTGCACGTGACCGACCTCGAGGATGCGCCAGAGGTCGGCCACCGTGCGTGCGGACTCATCGGCCATCACGGTCACACCGGGCTCGGTCGCGATACGCGCCAGATCCTGAAGCGCCGCCGCCGCCACCGGTTGCTCGAACACGAAGCGGCCCACACCAATGGCCCGCATGCCGGCCACGAGGGCGAGAGACTGTTCGAGGGTGTAGCCGGCATTCGCGTCGATGATCCATTCGATCGGGGCGCTGGCAGCATGGATGGCCGCGATGGTGGCGAGGTCCTGTTCGAGATCGCGACCCACCTTCAACTTGAAGATGCGGAAGCCCTGGGCCTGCCAGTCACGCACCCGCTCCACCGCCTCGGGTGCGCTACAGATGGGCACTGTGATGTCGCTCTCGATCACCGGCATCGCCCCGCCGAGGAGACCCCACACGTTCGTGTTCTCTGCCTGGGTGTAGAGATCGAGCAGGGCCGACTCCACCGCCGCCCGAAGCCCCGGCCAAGCGGGGAATTCCTCTTTCAGGGCGTGGCTCAGATTGCGCACGCGAGCAACCGGCCGGCCGAGCAACAGCCGCGCCACCGTGTCCGCGACCATGACCGCGGTGGCCTCCGTCTCTGGCGTGATGGGCGGCAGCACGGCGAGTTCGCCCCAGCCGGTCCGACCGGAGGTGTCCCGGATGGCAACCGCGAAGTTGCCCAGACGCTCCACCGAGGTGGAGGCGACGGTGAAAGGCTGCCGCAGCGCCACCGGCAGCGCATACCAGTGAATGGCCTGGACGAAAGAGTAGTCGCTCACGGACGCACCTTAGCAGACCACACCCCGCCGGCGGTCTCAGGCAGTGCCGGCCGGCGTGCTTGCCGCTCCCCTTGCGAACAGCCGTTCGCGGACGGTGCGCTGACGCCAGGTCGTGAGCCAGTCCTCCAGGCGATCCGCCGGCATGGGACGGGCGATGAACCAGCCCTGGGCGAGATCACAACCCTCGTCGCGCGCAAAGACCCAGTCCTCGGCGTCCTCGACCCCCTCGGCCACGGCCTCCATGCCGAGGTTGTGCGCCAGCCCCTGACTGGCGCGGAAGAAGGTTGCCAGCCGCGGATCCTGGGCCGCCCGGTGCACGAAACCGGCATCGATCTTGAGTTCGTCGAAGAGCAGATCACGCAGCACCACGAGGGTGGAGTGCCCGGTGCCGAAGTCGTCCACCGACAGCCGGAAGCGCTTCAGGTGCAGGCGTGCGAGCACATCGAGCGCGGTGGCCAGATCGCGCATGAGGCGGCTCTCCGTGACCTCCAGCACGACCTGGCGCGGATCGACCCCGGCCTGTCTTGCCTCAGACGCGATGGAATCCGCAGTGCTGATGACCGAGAGGTTGTCCATCGAGACGTTCACCGCCACCCGCAGCGCGTGCCCCCGCCCCTGCCAGGTGGCCAGGTCGCCCAAGGCCTGACGCAGGGTCTGGATGAGCAGCTCGCCGATGAGACCGTAGCGCTCGGCCAGCGCCAGGAACTGCGCCGGTGGCAGCAGGCCATGCACCGGGTGCTGCCAGCGCACGAGGGACTCCACACCGATGAGCGTGCCGGTCTGCGGCGAGACCTGCGGCTGGTAGTGGTTGACGAGCTGCCCCTCCGCGAGGGCGGCCTGCAGATCGGCGTAACCGAAGGAGTGATACGGGCCGTTGGGGCCAGCGCCCCGCACCGTCCGTGCCCCATCCGGCAAACCGGCAGCAAGCGCACCAAGAATGGCCGCTCGCGTCGGCGGTTTGGACAGGGTGCCGCCAAGCTTGAGACCGCGCGCCTGGGCAAGCATGGCAGTCGCCCGGCGCATCGCTTCATCCTCGCCACTGACCAGCACGAGCATCCCGCCATAGCCCCGCTCGGCGAGATGGCGCACGCATTCAATGCCGTCCATGCCGGGCATGTTGATGTCGAGCAGGACGCAGATGGGCCGACCATCACACAACGCCGGATCAGCCAGGGCCGCTGCGGCCTCGGTGTGGACACTCACCTCCGCAACGCCGAGGCCACGCACCATCGATCCGAGCAGACGCAACATCACCGGGTCGTCGTCCACGACGACCACTCGCAGTTCACCGAGACCGGTCACTCTCACTCCTCCTCATGTTGCGCCTCGGCAACGCCTTCTTTGGCCCGGCCCCTCGCCGGCGCTGGCCCGAGTGCCAACAAGGCACGCTCCAGACGTGCCGCAGTCTGGTGGATCTGGCCATTGATCTCGCGGACTGGCGTCTCCAGTGCAGCGCCAGTCCCGCGCGCAGTGGCACGTTCGAGCGCCTCGCAGGCACGCGCGAGTTCGAGCTCCCCGATGCTGCGCGCGGAGGACTTGAGCTGATGGGCGAGCACGGCGAGACGGCTGAACGAAGTCTCCCGCAGCGCCTCTGCAAGCACGAGCGGGCAGGCCCCGAGTTCGGCCCTGAATACCTCAAGATAGTCGCGCAGGACGTCCGGATCCTCACCAAGAAAGCTACCCAGCGCAGTCAGCACCTGACCCTCGTCATCTGGCGTGGGCACGAGTGGTGCCGACGGCATCGGCTCCGGCGTCAGCCACTGGGTCAGGGTGTGCGCGAGCTGGCTGAGCGTCACCGGCTTGGTGAGGTAGTCGTCCATCCCGGCCGCGAGACTGCGCTGCCGCTCACCGTCCAGCGCGTTGGCGGTCAGGGCGATCACCGGTACTCGTGATCGCCTGCACTCCGCCTCGACGGTGCGGAACCGGCGGACGAATTCGAAGCCATCCACCCCCGGCATGCAGAGGTCGCTCAGGATCAGCGCGAAATGCTCCCGACTGAGCAAGGCGAGGGCCTCCAGTGCGCCTTCGCAGGTCTGGACCTGATAGCCGAGGGCCACGATCTGACGTTCGACCACCAGACGATTGGTAGGGCTGTCGTCCACCACGAGCACGCGCGGCCCCGCGACGGATGGAGTGGCCTTGGGCGACAGCACCCCGGGGTTCCCGTCACTGCCGTCGATACCGGCCGTGGCCACGGCCTGCACGAGGTGTGCGGGGGTCAGCAACCGCGGGTTGAGCACCGGCATATCCATCGTCCAGAGCCGTGGTTGCGCGCGGGATGCGGCGTCGAGCAACAGCATGGCGGGGGCAGCGACACCGGCTCGCTGGCGGAGATCCAGCAGATGATCGAGCTCGAAGCCACCCAGACCGTCCGTCTGGACGATCCAGACGATGCGCTCTGGTGCCTCTTGATCGATACGCTGGCCAAGATCCTCGATGCCCTGAACCTGCTCCACGCGGGCGCCGGCCCGTTCGAGCCAGTTCGTCCAGGTGCGTGCATCGTCGTGCGATGGCCCCACCAGGACGACACGGCAGGCCGCGAGGGGCATTCCCCCGGTCGGCTCGACGAAACAGAGCGGCAAGGTGAGCGACACAGTGAACAGGCTACCCAATCCAGGGGCACTGTGTACGTCGACACGCCCCCCCATCGCCTCGGTCAGATGGCGCACGATGGAAAGACCAAGTCCGGTGCCGCCGAAACGACGGGCGGTCTCGGCATCAGCCTGCTCGAAGGGGGCGAACAGCCGCGTCTGATCTTCTGCCCGCATGCCGATGCCATTGTCGCGCACGGCGAATTCGAGCTGGGCCGCGCCCTCCTCCTCGGACCGGCAACGCACCGACAACAACACTCGTCCCGGTTCGACGAGGCCACTGGAGAACTTGATGGCGTTGCCAAGCAGATTGGAGAGGATCTGGCGCAGACGATGGGCGTCGCCGAGCACCCAGGCCGGCAAATCGCCTTCGATGCGGAGCCTGAGTTCCACGCGACGCTCGGCGGCGAGCGCATCGAGGCCCTCGGTGACGCGCGCCACCTCGGCCTCCACCGAGAGGCGCTCTGCGGCGAGGTTGAGCCGCCCGGCCTCGATGCGCGAGAAGTCCAGCATGTCGGCGATGAGCGTGTGCAGCGTGGCCGCAGCGTCCTGCATCACCCGCAGCATCCCGTCCTGCTCCGCGTCCAGCCGGCTGCGCCCGAGGAGTTCCATGAGACCGATGAGCGCGTTGAGCGGCGTGCGGATCTCGTGACTGACGACGGCCAGGAAGGCCGACTTCGACTCGTTCGCCTGCTCGGCCTGCCGGCGCGCCTCGGCGAGTTCCCGGGTGCGGCTTTCTACGAGCCCCCCGAGATGATCACGGTGGGCGGCGAGTTCGATGGCAACCTGCCGTGACTCGGTCACGTCGCGTATCACCAGTACCAGCACCGGCCCTTCCAGCGACACGAGGGGCCAGGCCTGCAGTTCGGCCCAGAACGACGCACCGCAATCGTTCTGCAGTTGGCAGGTCAGGGCATCGGCACCGGCCACCAGCGTGGCGCGCTCATCGTGACTGAACAGCCGGTCGAGGTGACCGGCCTGCACCGGATCACAGCGCCCACCGAACAGGGCCAGCGCCGCCGCATTGGCGAACAGGATACGACCCTCGACATCGGCGACGACCAAACCCTCTTGCAGCGTGTTCAGAACGGCGAGTTCGAACTCGCGCCGCCCGCGGAGCTCGGCGAATTGGGCGCGGATGCGCTCGGCCATGCGAGTGAAGGCGATGGTCACGTCACGCACTTCGACCGCTGCGGGAACATCGGGCAGGTCGGGGCAACCACCCTGGGCCAGTGTCCCTGACGCCTCGGCCAGCCGCCGCAGCGGCGTCACGACCCGTGACTGCAGATAGCCCGATGCCAGCACTGCGATCAGCGCCGTCAGTAACGCGACCGGCAGGGAACTCGACTGCAGCGTCGGCAGAAAGCCGGGCAGCAAGGGTTCGAGGCGCAGGTAGATGAGGCCCTGGCGCAGGCCACGCAGCTCACCAGGTTGTGCGGGCAGCCGGAATCCGCCGGCGTAAGTGATGGCTGGGCGCGGCGTTTCATTCAGGAGCACACGTGCCGTGCGCTGGCCGCGCGCGGCATCGCCGAGGGCCGCCTCGGCGGGCGGGAGGAGTTCGTGCAGATGGCGTCCGATCCAGGCTGGGTTGTGCGCATGCACGCATTGGCCGGTGTCGTCGAACAGCGCCACCGCCACCACCTCGGGGGCAGCCGCGACGAAGGCCAGCTCCTCGGCGAGCAGCGCAGGCTGCGTGACGAAGGAGCGCTCGGCGTGGCGCAACAAGGCCGCACCCGCCGCGCGGGCTTGCCTTTCACCGGCCTCAAGCGTCTGCGCGCGCCACTCCTGCCAGCCCAGCGTGCTGTCGAGCATCACGACAGCCATTGCGGCGACCACCGTGCCGAGCGGAACCAGCAGGCGCAGAGAGGCCAGTCGATTGAGCAGCAGGCTCATGTGCGCGCCAACCGTGCGAGCACCCGCGCGTCGATGAGCGTCCCAGGTTCGGGTGCGGCGGTCAGAAACCCGGCTGCCATCATCACGGCGGCCACCTCGGCTGCGGCTGCGCGCAGGCGCGGCGGTTCCTGTTCGATCCAAGCGTGGTTGGCCGCACGATCCACGAGTTCGATCCGGGTCATCGATGCGCGCAACTGCTCCGGACTGACGCCGAGGTTGCCTGCGATCGCCTCCATACACGCGGGACTGCCGTCAAGCAGATCTTCGAGGACGCGGAAATGTCCGGCGAGCAGTGCGGCCAGGCCCTCCACACAAAACGCGTCACAGGGATGCATCGCGACGAGTACATCGACGATGCGACCGGGGATCTGGCCGGAATCGAAGAGACTCACGGCACCCTGTGCCTCGAGTGCGAGGGCGAAGGGGTCATAGCTGACGAACACGTCCACCCGGCCTGCTCGCCAGGCCTCCAGTTGCTGATCTGCCGGCAGAAAGACGGTGCGAACCTCCTGCGGGTCGAGGCCGTGATGACGCAGGAAGGCGTCGAGCAGCAGGGCACCGACCGCAGAATTCTCCACCGCCACACTGCGCCCTCGAAGCGCCTCGGCGGAAGCGAGCCCCGGCCGCCCGAGCACCCGATCGGCCCCGGCCGACACATCCAGCACCGCCACGGCCCGCAGATCGAGCTGGTCCTGGCGGGCCGAGAGCCACTCATCGAGGGTGAGCGTGGCGGCATCGAGTTGCCCGGTGATGAGCCCCTGCAGCACGGTGGTCGAAGTGGGCAGGCGCACCAGATGCACCTGCTCCCGGGGGACCAAACCCCGGGCAGCGGCCAGGTGCATGGGCTCGTTCCCGAGCCAGGTCGCGGTTCCCACACGCAGCGGTGCACGCGGGCGCGGCGCGCAGGCAACGAGTGACAGGCCACCGGCCATCACGACGGCACTGGCAGCCAGCCGACGCAGGAAGGCGCGGCGAGCCAATGCAAGGTGCGGGGATCTCATCCCTGGCTGGGCAAACGGGTCTGAGTGGGCAAATGAGGCGACCATGCCGATCTCTATACTCGATCATCCTGAAACCAGCCGTGTGGCCGCGACCGTTGCTCTTGTACTCATCCCCGCTTGGCCAGAAGGCCCGCGCTCCAACGGCTCCGGCTGGGTCCAGCCCCTTTCCGCCGGGGGTTGCTTGGTGTTTCGGCCCGAGCCGACCGGTCCTTCACTCTGCGGCAGCGGCCCCTGATCGCGCGTGGCACCGCCAACCCTGCCCGCCCGGGTGAACGTTCCCCGGGCGGTCCGGCCATAGCCGAGGCCTGCCATTTCATCCGGCCAGTGATCAGCACACCCGTGCGGTGCACTAACCTCCACTCTTTCACGATGGATTCACCCCTTGGCCCATGCCGATGCCTGACTGCAAGCGACGTGGTACCGCAGCGCCAGCCGCGACACCCCGGCTGCTCGCCGTGCTGGCCGTCGCCCTGCTCGCCGGCTGTGATCGCCTCGGCCAGTTGAGCGCCGGCCTGCTGGGCTCAGACGCGCGAACGTCCGCTACCGCCGACCGGCAGACCGCAGTCACGGCCGCAGGCGCACCACCGGTAGCCGCAGCGGTTGCCGTCATCACCGAGGCCGTGACCTTCGATTCCCGTCGCACCAGCGTCGAGGCCGTGGGCACGGCTCGGGCGCGGGCCTCGGCCGAGGTCTACCCGGCGGCCAGCGGAGAGGTCCGGAAGATCCTCTTCCAGGCCGGTGCCCTGGTGCGTCAGGGCACACCGCTGGTGGAACTGGATGCGCGCCGGGAGCGGCTTGCCGTATCCCTGGCCGAGGTCTCCGTGCGCGAGGCCGAGCAGTTGCTCACGCGCTATCTTCGCATCGAGGACACGGGGGCGGTCTCGGAGAGCCAGATCGACGAGGTCCAGGCGCGCCTCTCGGCCGAGCGCATCGCGCTGGAGCAGGCACAGGTCGCGCTGGCCGAGCGCACCATCCGCGCCCCCTTCGATGGTCACCTCGGGCTCAGGCTCGTGGACCCCGGTGCCCGCATCGGCACCGCGACCGCCGTCGTGCGCATCGATGATCGGCGCAGGCTCTACGTGGATTTCCCCGTGCCCGAGCAGGTATTCGCCGGTGTCAGCGTCGGAATGCCGCTCGAGGTCCTGCCCTTCAGCGGTCCACGCACGGCACGCAAGGCGAAGATCGAGGCCATCGACAGCCGCATCGATCCCGCGAGCCGCACATTCACCGTGCGTGCCGTGATCGACAACGCCGACGATGCCCTGCGTCCGGGCATGAGCTTCCGGGTGCGTTTCGCCATGGCCGGAGAGCCACTGCCGATGGTACCCGAGGAGGCCCTCGTCTGGGGCGACGAGGGGCCGGCGTTGTGGGTCGTGCGGGCGGGTCGCGCGGTACGGGTGCCAGTGCGTATCGGTGAGCGACGTGCCGGGAGCGTGCTGGTCGAGGCCGCAATCGACCCGGGCGAACGCGTGATCTCCGAGGGTGTGCAGAAGGTACGCGAGGGCACCCCCGTGACGGAAATGGCTGCCGGCGACGAGACCTTCCCGCCCACCGCCGCGGCCCGCCGCAAGACCTCGCTCCGGTGAGCAGTCCCCTTGATGGCCTGGCCGGGCTGGCCGTGCGCCGACCGCTGCTCGCGGTCGTGGCCAACCTGCTCATCATCGTCGCCGGGCTGGCGGCCCTGCTCGACGTGGAGGTGCGCGAGCTGCCGGATGTGGATGTGCCCATGGTGACCGTCTCGGCGGTGTTGCCCGGGGCGGCACCCGAGACCATGGACGCCGAGGTCACGCGCCGGCTGGAAGGGGCCGTGGCCCGCGTGCCGGGGGTGCATCGGCTGCGCTCCGCCAGCGAGGAAGACAACGCCCGCGTGCGCGTGGAGTTCGTCCCCGGCACCGATCTCGTCACCGCCGCTGCCGACGTGCGCGAGGCCGTGAGCCGGATCACCCGCGATCTGCCGGAGCGCACCGAACAGATCACGGTGGTCAAGGCCGACCAGAACGCCGAGCCGATCATCCGTCTGGCCGTGACCTCTGACGCGCTCGATGCGGCGGCGCTGACCCGCCGCGTGGAGAACGACATCCTGCCCGATCTGCTGGCGGTGGAGGGTGTGGCCAGCATCGACATCTTCGGCAACCGCGAGCAACAGATGCACGTGGTGATCGACCCGCTGCGACTGGCGCGCTTCGGACTCACGGTGAGTGATGTGGCCACAGCGCTGCGGGGCGCGCCCTTCGACATCCCCATCGGCAGCTTCCGCTCTGCTGCCCAGGAACTGCTGGTGCGGGTCGAGGCAACGGCGGCGAGCCCGGAGCGTATCGAGGCCGTGGTGGTAAGCGGAGACACGCGCGTGGGTGATGTGGCCGATGCCTTCCTGGCCCCGGCCCGACCCAGGAATCTGGTGCGACTCGACGGCGCAACGGTGGTCGGTCTGGGTGTGCTCCGGCGCGCGCAGTCCAACACCATCGCCATCTCGGCCGGCATCCACGAGCGGGTAGCCGGAATGAATGCGCGTTACGACGACTTGCGGATCGAGGTGACGCAGGACGAGGCCGTGTTCATTCACGACTCGGTGACCGAGGTGTTACAGAGCCTGCTCTTCTCCATCGTCATCGTGGTGCTGACGCTCTGGCTCTTCTTCGGCGCAGTGCTGCCGACGCTGCTGCCCAGTGCCGCCATCCCGACGGCACTCATCGGTGCCGTGGCCGGCCTCTGGCTGTGTGGCTTCTCGATCAACCTGCTCACTTTGCTCGCGCTGGTGCTCGCCACGGGCCTCATCGTCGACGACGCCATCGTGGTGATCGAGAACATCCAGCGCCTGCAGGCACAGGGGGTGCGGCCCGGTGCCGCGGCCCTGCTGGGGACACGGCAGGTGTTCTTCGCCGTCATCGCCACCACCGCGGTACTGGCGGCCGTGTTTGTACCCATCGCCTTCCTGCCGACGCTGGCGGGACGCCTGTTCCGGGAGTTCGCGCTCGTGCTGGTGCTGGCGATGCTGATCTCAGGCTTCGTTGCACTGTCGCTGGTGCCCGCCGTCGCCGCCCACCTCCGGCTGCACGTGGCCGGGCGTGGACGCGGCCCCCTCGCCAGCAGTGGCGCATGGATTGCCCGTGGCTACGCGGCCCTGCTGCAACCGGTGCTTGCACACCCGCGGGTGGTACTGCTCGCCGGCGCGCTGCTCGCTGCACTTGCCGCCCAGCGCTACGTGCTGCTGGAACAGGAACTGGTGCCGCGCGAGGATCGTGGTGTGATTTTCGTCTTCGCCCAGGGCCCGGACGGTACCGGTCTCGAGTACATGGATCGGCAGGCCGCCGCGCTGGAGGCAATCCTCGCTCCCTATCGCGAGCGAGGCGAGATCCGCACCCTGTTCACCGTGGTGGGGCTCTACGACCCGAACCGCGTCGGCATCACAGCCCCCCTCGCGCCCTGGGCGAGCGGCCGCCGCCCCCAGCAGGTGATCATCGAGGAGCTGCAGGCACGGATGGCAGAGGTCCCCGGCGTGCGTGCAAGTGTCGTCGGTCGCAGCGGACTCGATCTCGGTGGCCGTGAGCATGCCGGTCTCGAGGTCGCCCTGCTCGGCACGGACTACGCGCACATCCACGCCCAGGCGAAGCGGCTGGCCGAGGCTGTCGATACGCGTTCAGAGCGCTTGCACAACGCGGAGATCTCCTACCAGCCGACACAACCACAATTGTCGGTGCAGATCGATCGCCGGCGAGCCGCCGATCTCGGTGTGGCGCTCGACGACATCTCCGTCACCCTCGCCGCCATGGTCGGTGGCCAGCGGATCGCGTTCCTGAACGTGGAGGATCGAGCCCTGCCCATCTTCCTCGAGTCCGCGACTGGCCTCGTGCGTGACCCGGGCGACCTCGGCAACCTCACCGTGCGTTCCGGCACCGGTGAACTCATCCCGCTGTCCATGCTCGCCTGGATCGAGGAGACCGGCGTGGCCGCGCAACTGGATCGGGTCGCGCAGCGTCGCGCCATCGAAGTCGAGGCCGATCTGCGCCCGGGCGTGGCCCTGGGCGAGGCAATCGAGGAGATCCGGCGGCTCGCCGCGCAGACCCTCGACGGCACGCAGGAGCTTGTGTTGCAGGGCAAGGCCGAGGCCCTGGAGGAGACGCGCGGCGATCTCGATCTGACTTACCTATTCGCGCTGGTCATCGTGGCGATGGTGCTGGTGGCGCAGTTCGAGGGCCTGCTGAGCCCGCTCATCGTACTGCTCAGCGTACCCTTCGGGCTTGCCGCAGCCATCTTCACGCTGGATGTCACCGGGATTTCGCTCAACATCTATTCGCAGATCGGTCTGGTGATGCTCATCGGGCTCATGGCCAAGAACGCCATCCTGGTGGTGGAGTTCGCCGATCAACAGCGCAGCCAGGGCCTGAGCGTGCGCGAGGCCATCTTGGCTGCGGCCTGCATCCGCCTGCGCCCCATCATGATGACGCTCCTTTCGACCGTCATCGGCGCCCTGCCGCTGGTGCTCGCCAGCGGGGCCGGTGCCGAGGCGCGCCTCGCCATCGGTTGGGTGGTCTTCGGCGGCCTCGGCATCGCCGGGTTGTTCACACTGTTCCTGACCCCGGCGCTCTACGTCTGCCTCGCGGGCTTTGGGCGGGCCCGCGATCACAACCTCGGCACCCTCGAACAGGAACTTCGCGAGGCACACACACAGCTCGGGCAAGGCATGGAGCGCGCGGCGTGAAGGCCAAGGCCACGGCGAGCCAGGTCGTGCAACCGACTGCTGAAGGGTGCTCACGGTGGCTGCCCTGGCAATCCGTCAGCAGGGGTATCGGCCCGGGCAGGTCCTCGCTCCCTGGTCTGCTGGCGGCGCTGCTCGGGCTGGAGGGCTGTGCGGCGGTGGGCCCCGACCCGGTCGCGCCGCAGATCCCGGTGCCCGCTGCCTGGGAGACCACGCTCGAACTGCCGGTGGTGGAAGGCACCGCCTGGTGGCAAGGCTTCAAGGATCCCCGCCTCGATGCCCTGGTCGCCCAGGCACTGGCTGCCAATCCCGATCTCGTCGTCGCCAGCGCGCGTCTGGCGGAGGCCCGGGCCCTCGTCATCGCCGAGCGCTCCGACCTCTATCCCATCGTCGATGGACTGGCCGAGGGCAATGTGATCTCGCGCAGCGATCCGGGGCGGGACCTCGACGTGGTGGGGATCGGTGGCACTCTGGCCTTCACGCCCGATCTCACCGGTCGGCAGCGACGGCGCATCGAGGCGGCGATCGGCACACTGGGTGCCCGCGTGGCCGATCTCGCTGACGCCCGCCGCCTGCTCGTGGCGAGCGTGGTCGACCAGTACATCGAGTTCCGTCGCACCCACGCCCAGTTGAAGCTGCTTGATCGCGCGCTCGCTCTGCAGCGGCAAACCCTGGCGATCGTCGAGGCCCGCTTCACGGCCGGGCTCGCGGCCCGGATGGATGTACAGCGCGCGACCGCCGATGCGGCGCGCACCAGCGCCCAGCGTGGCCTGCTCGAGATCGCACGCACGCAGGCCAGAGTCACCCTCGCGGTGCTGCTCGGCACCCACGCCGGTGAACTCGAGATCAAACCGCCGCCGCAGATCGAAGGCGACCCACCCATCTATGCCGCAGGGCCCGGGGCAGGACTGCCGGCCATGGTGGTGCGCAACCGCCCCGATCTGCGCGCCGCCGAGGCACGCCTGCTTGCCGCCGTGGCCGGCATCGGCGTGGAAGTGGCCGACCTCTACCCGACGCTGCGCCTGCCCGGACGCATCAGCGCCAGTACCGGCAGCGCCACCGCGCTGACCGGCCAGTTGCTGGGTGTACTCGGTGCGGTGCTGGATCTGCCGCTGCTCGACGCCGGTCGTCGGCGCGCCGAGGTGGCGGCGGCGCGGGCGCGCGCCGACGCCGCCCTGGCCATCTATCAGCGCACGCTGCTCACGGCGCTCAACGAGGTGGAGAACGCGCTGGTGGCCATCCGCGCCGCCGAGGATCGGCGCCGGGAACTCCAGGGTGCCGTGGCCGCGAGCGAGCAGGCCTACGAGCAGCTCGCCGCGCTCAACCGCGAGGGCCTGGCCACCTTCATCGATATCCTCGACGGCCAGCGCGTGCTCATCCTGAGCCGTGAGGCCTATGTGGATTCCGAGGCCGGCCTCGCACGTGCCGTGGTGGCACTGCACCGCGCAACCGGCGCACCCACCGATTCCGGCTGACCAGGCGCGGCGGGCAGGTGCGGGCGTCGAATGCCGAAATAGCGCCCCTGTGTGGGGCATCCCCACGCAGGCGAGGAGCCAGTCCTTACCACTGCAACGACCCGCTTCCGAATACGTGGAAAGACGACCCACGGGATCAATCCGCTCCATCCCGCTGATGCACGTTCGGACCAGAATTCCGACTGTGCATACGATGCGTATCCACAGATCTTCACGCATCATGCGCAGTACCATCGACATCGAAGACCCGATGCTGCGTGAGTTGACGCAACGGCAGCAACACGCGCACAAGCCCCTGAGTCGGCTGGTTGCGGTCTTGCTCGCGCAGACACTGGCGATGCATCGCGCGGGCCCGCCGCCGCTGACCTGCGAGTGGACGAGCCAGCCGATGGGTGCGCGCATCGACCTACGCGACAGGTATGCTCTGCGGGACGCACTCGACGCTTCAACAGCGCCGTGAGCCATGCGGACCTGGACGATCTGCGAACATGGAGACCAGCAGTCACGACCGTCAGGCGAGGGAGGAAAGCCAGGGCATGAGCACCGCAACCAACGTTAAGGTCAAGTATGCCGAGGCTGCCCGCAGACACCTGCACGACGCCGAGACCCTGTACGAACGCGGTCGCCATGCCAACGCCGGTCAACTGTTCGGCTTCGCCGCCGAGTCGGGCCTGAAAGCCGTGCTCGTAGCGTGTGGCGTGCCGACCGACGCCGACGGCGGGATATCGCAGAGACATCGACTCCGTCAGCACTTCCCCATCCTCTGTGGCCGCCTGGTGACCGATGGGCATTTGGTACCGGACGGGCGTTTCGCATCGGTCTACATGGCCCAGGTTAGCTGCCTCGGCGACTTTCACGACTGGTTGATCGACCATCGCTACTGGGCCGACGCCGCTTTACCCATCGCATCCGTGAGCAAATGGCGGCTATGTGCAGGTGAGATCATGGCCATGCTCGATCAGGCCAGCGAAGACGGAGTGCTCCGATGACAACGATCCGGTTTCACGACGCGCTGCGCCTGGCGGCGCTGGCCCTGCGGGATCCGAGACTGCCCGCGGACAAGCCGGTGCGCATCATTCGCGACGTCTACGGTCGCCTGCGCTTTGCCGTCGATTGCGCCGCAGCGGACTTTCCTCGGGAGGCCTGGCAGTACCTAGAGGCCACCCAGTCTTCACTTTCGCCCTACGCGACCGGCGAGGATCTGTTGTTCCGAGAGAGCTTCTCCTTCCCCGAACGTGTATTCGGCTCTTCCGACTGGCATCGAACCATCGTCTCTCTGGGTATGAACGAGAACGACGAACCCCAGGGAGAAGCGGAGGTAGCGCTGCTGGACCGCCAGGTCACGGGCCAAGACTGGCTGAGACCGGTGGAGGAGACGAAGGACCATCCGCACCGAATGGTGTTTTTCGGTCTGAAGGGTGGCGTCGGCCGCTCCACGGCACTGTGCATGGTGGCCTGGGGGCTGGCACGGGCCGGCAAGCGGGTCCTGCTGATCGACTTCGACCTGGAGTCACCTGGGCTGTCAGGCCTGGTGCTTCCGCCCGAACGGGTGGCGGAGTTCGGTGCGATGGACTGGTTGATTGAGGACGCCGTAGGCCAGAGTGATGGCGTCCTGGCGAGCATGGTGTCTGCCTGCCCATTGGGCGAGTCGACGCAGGGCGCGGTGCGTGTTGTGGCGGCGATGGGGCAGCAGGAAAGCGACTACCTGGCCAAGCTGGCCCGGGCCTATGCCGACGTGCCCTCTCCGCAGGGGCCGCAGCGCCTAGGCGAGCGGCTGCGGCGCATGGTGCAGGCCCTGGAAGCGCACGAGAGACCGGACCTAGTGCTGATCGACAGCCGTGCCGGTCTGCACGACCTAGCGGCGGCGGCGATCACGGGGCTGGCCGACACGGCCTTGCTGTTTGCCACGGACAACGCGCAGACCTGGCAGGGGTACCGACAACTCTTTACGCATTGGCAGCGCCGCCCCGAGGTGGTTCGTCATGTGCGCGAGCGTCTGGCCATCGTGCGGGCGCTCACGCCCAAGAGCGACCGCGAAGCGGAGATCAAGCGTTTCCAGCGCCGAGTCTACGATATGTTCTCCGAAACCCTGTACGACACAATCCCTCCCAACACCGATGAACCGGAGGCGAACTACTTCCATCCGATCGAAACTGACCAAGCCGCACCGCATTTCCCCATCCTGGTGGACTGGGATGAGCGGTTCCAGGAGTTCGATCCAAACCTGCGTCCCGAGCAAGGCGGCGCGACCGACGCGCAGGTCGACGCCACCTTCGGCGCGCTGATCCAATGGGTACTGCTGCGCATCGGAGGGGATGCAACGTGATCACTGCCGTGCAAGCCATTCGCGGCGGCATCAAAGAGACTTCGGCCGGGTTGGAGCAGGCACAGGGCACCTTGAGCCGGCCCATCGCGTTCACCTACGTGCCCCCCAGGCATGCCCGAGCGCTCGAGCCAGACGCCACACTCGTCGAAGGCATTCGCGGTGCGGGGAAATCGTTCTGGTTCTCCTTGCTGGCTTCACCGAAACATCTCTCGTTCGTGCGTGACGGCTTCCCGGAAGCGCGGCTGCCTGAGCGCCTGACGGTGGCGCAAGGCTTCGGCATGGGGCTGTCGATCACCCAGGTACCCGATGCTGGAACTCTGACCGGCCTGTTGGACGGCAGCTTTCGAGAACGAACGATCTGGCGCGCGGTGGTCGCCCATCATGCGGGCATTGGCGGCACGTTTGGCTCACTGAAGACCTGGGCCGAACGGGCCCAGTGGGTTCAGGACAACCCCGAGGCATTCGCCCATGCGATCGAGGCCGCCGACCAGCGACTCGCCGACAAGGGCGAGACACTGCTCGTGCTGTTCGACGCGCTGGACCGCATGGCCGATGACTGGCAGCACATCCACCGGCTGGCCAAGGGCCTGCTTCAGGTGGCGCTCGACCTGCGCTCCACACGAGCCATCCGCTGCAAGGTCTTCGCGCGACCGGACCTGCTGCAGGACGCCAACGTCACGAGCTTTGCCGACTACTCCAAGCTGCTGGCCAACAAGGCATCCCTGGCGTGGCAACGCGCCGATCTGTATGCGTTGCTGTATCAGTGCCTGGGGAATGCAGATGTCAGCCGACAGCCATTTGCCGCGTGGGTCGACGACATCAGGGGCAGTACCGAGGCGAGCGCGAGTGGGCATTGGGCCGTGCCGGCCTCCTTGCGCAGAGACGAAGAGCGTCAGGAGGCACTGTTCGAGCAGATTGCAGGCAAGGCGATGGGCAGCAGCACCAAGCGCGGCAAGCCGTACACATGGCTGGTCAACCACCTGCAGGATGGTTTGAATCAGGTGAGTCCACGCAGTTTCCTGGCGGCCCTCGGCAAGGCTGCGGCGGAGACAGCAGACGACCACACGCTGCCACTCGACTATCGAGGCATTCAACGCGGCGTGCAGGAGGCCTCGCAGATCCGCGTGCAGGAGATCACCGAGGACTACCCGTGGGTGGCACCGGTCATGGCACCGCTGCGCGGCAACCTTACCGTTCCATGCGCCATCAGTGACATCGAGAGGATCTGGGAGGGTGATGGGACGCTACCCCGATTGGATGGCCTGCTCCAGAGGTCCGGGGATGCGGCAAAGCTGCCGCCGCAACACATCGACCAGGGCGTCGCCGGTCTTCTCACCGATCTCGAAGAACTGGGCATGGTGCAACGGATGGACGGCAAGCGCATCCAGATGCCCGATGTTTTCCGCGTCGCCTTCGGCTTTGGCCGCCGCGGTGGCGTGAAGCCGTTGCAGTGAGCCTGTTCGACCGCCACGCCCCTTCAACGAATCGCCGCCGCTGCCTCGCGCGGCCGAGGCTGAAGCGCCGGTCGTCCTGCAAACTCAGCCCGGCCGCTCGCGGGTCAGGCGTTCGAGCTCGAGCTGAGCGGTACGCGCGGCCGACTCGAGGTCGAGCACCTGCAGGCGGCCATCGTGCTCGTTCTTGTAGGCGTCCAGCAGTTCGATGAGCGAGATCTCTCCCGCGCGGTAGCCCCGGTCGGCCATCTCCACCAGCGCGAAGGCGATCTGCTCGATCTCGGTGCGGCGGGCGCGCGCGAGACCGGCGAGCCGGCTGGCTTCCTCCCAGGCCTCACGCACGGCGCCGCGGGCCGTGCGCAAGGCGAGCACATAGCCGTTGCGCGAAGCGCCCGCCTCGGCCGCACTGCGCTGGCGCTGCGCCCGGCCGCGGTCGAAGAGCGGTACGGCGAGGCCGAGCGAGACCATCGGGCCACTGTCAT
>DBNU01000059.1 GCA_002299125.1 Proteobacteria bacterium UBA664 | reverse complement strand
TGTCCACGCCGCCATCGAGTACACGCCAGCCACCCGTGGCGGAGAGCTGATCCGACACCGCATAAGCCAGCCGCAGACCGAAGTCGATCGCACGACCGGGACCACCAGCCAGACCATCGAGATCACCGATGACAGTGAAGTTGTCACCGATGCGGCGTTCAACGTAGGCATGCAGCAGCGGCACAACGCCGACGAAACTATCCTCCGCCATTCTACCGCCCTGCAACAGGGCGATGCGCGCGTCCTGAACCTTGGCCGTCAAGCCAAGCTTGACCGTCCAGTTTGCACCGTCCAGCAGGGCGTAGCGCCAGGTCGCACGATAGGAATTGAAGCGGTACTCGGCCGTGGTCGGCATACCGGGATCGAAGGCCATGCCGCGGAAGTTGGTGGTCGTCGGCAACACACCACTGCCCGACAGCGACAACGGCGCGTACAGCAAGCGCACCTCCTGACGCTCGGTGATGGCGCGCGCATACGTGATACGTACCTCGGGATCGACACCACTGCCGATGAGATCCTGCACCGAGAAGCGCGTGCCGGTGGGGTTGTTCGGGAACTGGGCGTCGTTGCGCGTCAGGCTGCCGAGTACCGCCTCCACCTCGAGGTGGTTGTTCAAGCGCAGCTCCTGCGCCGGAACATTCAGGGGCAGGGCAACCCCAAGCAAGAAAAACAAGCGGGCTGACGACATGAGGAGGTCCTTGGGCGACTAGGGATTGGTAGCAGACTCAAAGCGCCCGGCGGACACTGGAATGATGCGAGAAGTTCCCTGCTGAACCCGCGTGCTTGCGCGCGTAGCTCAAGAGTTTTGTACCTGACTGCGGCAGCGTAACAGCGCACCCGCAAATGCGCGCTGTCGGCCTCTAACCCACGGTTACTTCCCGGCGAACACACCCGGACTGCCGTTGTCATGGACAAACACTCACATACCTTGCCCCGCGCTCTGGCATGCTTGAATGCACCCCCGAGGCTCTTGCACACCGATCACTGACCATGCCGCCATTCATGCCCGCTCCAGAGCCCCACCCCAGCAGAGCGCCCACGGTGCCCCACCGATCACGCGGCCTGCGCATCCTCGTCGCCATCGTGCCGTTCATCGCGGCCTGCGCTCCCGCGCCCTTCCAGCGCGCCCACCTGGACGCCGCCACTGCCGACTGCGTCGCCCGGCTCAGCGCCTTTGACGCGGCGGTGGATGGTGCCGGCCTGGCCTCGGCCGATCTCCGTCGCATCGATGGCTTTCCGGCGCTGCGCAGTGATCGTTTCCGCGCCAGTTTTCGCGATGAACTCGATGGCATGCCGCGCGACCACCCGCGCCTTGCGGTCTGGCTCGAACATCTGCTGGCGCTGGGTCGTCAGGCGCGCGCCATCGAGGCAGAGCGCCTGCAGGCGCTCGCCGGCGCGACCACCCTGCCCGCGCTCGACGCGCTGGAGAACTGTGCCGCCCAAGTGACGGACTGGGATCGCCAGCATCCCGGCGCAATGCGCCGACTGCTCGCCAACGTCGCCATCCCCGACGATTACCGCTGGTCGGCGCGCATCCTCGGGCTCTATCTGCCCGGTGGTGCGTGGATCTACGCCTGGGATGCCGGTGAGCGCCGGCTCGATCTCGAGGCGCAGTTCGCCGGGGTCAGTGCTGCGGCCGAGCCGGTCACGCTGGCACGACTGGCACCCGCGCCGGTTGCCGTGCCGACCCCGGATGCGGCAGCACTCGTGCCGGCGGGCGCGCTCCTGCCCACGACGGTGCAGCCTGCGGTGACGCCCGGCGTGAAGCGCCTGCCACCGACGCCGGTGTTCGCCCCGCTGCGGGCGGGTGGCCTCCAGGATCCGGGCGAGTTCTATCCGGCGCGCTTCGTCTATCGCCCCGGCACACCCGATCTGACGGGAACGCCGGTGGGCGACGACGCGGCGGGCCCGCTGACTGCTGCACCGGCCGACGCCACCCCGTCACCGCTGCCCGCAGTCGCTGAGCCGGAGGCCCCGGCATACCCGGAGACGGCCGTCAGCGTGCCCATGGCGCGTGTCGTGGACCCGGCCGCGATCATCGCAGGCGTAGCCCCCGATGCCGCCCCGGCCATCCCATCGCGCTTCCCGCTGCCGCGCGACGTGCTCGGCATCCCGCGCCCCGATCCCGGCACCCTGGCCGTGCTGTTCCGCGAGCATGCGCCGATCCTGCGTCTGGTACGCACGCACGCTGTGGCCCCAACCGCTGGTGCCGACCTACCCGGTGCCATCATGGCGACCGGCGACGCCGCGACCCCCTTCGGCATTGACACCAGCACGCCAACTGTCTACGTGCGCCACGCCTTCACCCGTCAGGGCTCGCGCAGCCTGCTGCAACTGGAGTACACGGCCTGGTTCGCTGTCCTCAAGCCGGGTGACGACGGCGAGCGAACCATCGACGGCCTCATCTGGCGGCTGACGCTGGACGACGACGGCTCGGTATTGCTGGCCGACGCCATTCCTGCCTGCGGCTGCTGGCACATCGCCTTCCCCGGGCCACGCCTGGCACCCCGCCGGGCGCGTCTGGAGGCGATCGATCCACTCACGCGACCGGTCGGCCTGCCGGCGGGCACGGGCCGGCTGGAGCTACTGCTGGCGGCCGACACCCGCCACATCGTCGCCCTGCGCCGGGCACCTGCCGTGGAAGACGTGAGTGCTGCGCCGAGTGCCCGGACGACAGCCAACGCGAACGCGCCGGGAACCCACTACACCCTGCGCCCGGCCCGGGAACTCACCACCACCGTGACCCCCGCCGGGATGGCCTTCTTCGGCCTCGATGGCATCGTCCCCGGCACCGAGCGCGCCGGGCGCTGGTGGCAGTGGACGAGCGGCATTCGTGTGGCCGGCAGCCCGCGCCAGTGGAACCGCCAGGTCACGGCCTTCGCCGGTGAGCGTCACTTCGACGACGCCAACCTCATCGAGCGGCATTTCATGCCGCACAGCGGGGCCATCGCACCGCCCTGAGGCTGCCGCCCCTGCGACTGCCCAGCGCGCGGTGCGCGATCCTCGACGCAGGCAACGGATCGCGTCGTCATGCCCACCCCCACGACGAGGACACTCGGGGGCGCTCTGGCGGGGGTCCAAGGCCTCGGGCTTGCTCAGTATGAGCCAACTTGCCGTCATGCCCACGCAATCCCGTCATGCCGAGATGGGGGTGCATCTGCGCCAGACCTCCGGCCCGCGCAATCCCGTCATGCCCGCGAAGGCGGGCATCCAGTCCTTCCATGGCGACGGCGCGACGACACTGGATCCCCGTCTGCGCGGGAATGACGGCGCACCCGCGCAGGGATGACAGCCTGAGACAGTGTGATTCATCTCAGATGTCCAGCCGCACGTAGCCCTCCGCCGCCAGGACAGCGGCCGTCTTCGGTGCCGTGAGCACGGCCGTGCGTGCATCGGCGGCACCGAAGTAGTGGCCCGCCACGCGCTGCACATCCGCGACCGTCACGGCCAACACCCGCCGCCGCAGCTCACGGCGCACCTCCGGTGTACGCCCGTGCAAGTTCAGGAAGTGCTCCTGCAGGGCATCGCCAGCGGGCGAGCCCGGCTGGTCCATCGAGCGGATCACACCGAGGATCGCCTCTTCGAGCGCGCGCGGCGTGACATTGCCCGCCACGAGGGCCCAGTCGATCGCGTGGGCGAAATCCGCGAGCGTCTCCTCGAGGCGCGGATCGCGGTAGGAGAAGAAGCGGAAGCTGGCGGAATCGCCATCGAAGCGCGCACCCGAGCCATAGGCACCGCCCTGCTCACGCACCGCGCGGTGCAGATAGCCGTGATGCAACAGGCCGGCGAGGACATAAAGCGCGGCGGCGTCCGCGTGCGCGGCTGGCACCGCGGGCCAGGCCTGGGCGCAGAAATTCACCTGCGTGTTGGTGGCAAAGACCTGTCTTGCCGGCACCGGCTCGCTGATGCCCGCGAAGGGAGAGACTGGCGCGGCCGGCACAGACTCCGCCCAGCGACTGCCGATGTCGGCGAGCGCACCGGCGAGCACCGGTTCATCCGCCACCAGCACCAGGTGCCGGGGTGCCGCGGCGATGCGGGCATGCAGGGCCGTGAGGCGCGCCGCCAGGGCGTCGAGGGCGGCCGCTTCCGCGAGGCCATCATCGAGGGCCACCAGGCGAGCGACCGCAGCCGGCCCATCCCAGAGGTCCTCCAGCCAACTCGAAGGGGCAAGGCCGGCCGCGGCCGCCATCATCGCCAGACGATGGCCGTGGTCGGTCACGCTCGAGACGGCTTCCGCCCGCATCTGCGCAACGAGTTCACGCAGTCGGCGGGTCTCGTCGAAGCGAGCCGCAAGGAGCGTGTCGGCCAAAAGCGCCGTGAGTTTCGCGTGATTGCGCGCGAGTCCCTTGCCCCCGAGCACGAACCAGCCACGCAGCAGCGCGGGGTCATCGTGAGCGGCACGTACCGTCACCGAGCCTTGAATGCGACCGGTGAGCGCCTGCAGGCGCTGCAGCGCGAGGTAATCGCGCTCACCCACCCCGACCTCGGTGATGAAGGACCAAAAGAGGGGCAGCAGTTCGAGTTCGCCGCGATCCAGCGCGGGCAATTCACAGACGATCTGCTGGTTCACCAGCCCGTTGTTCCCGACCGCATAGGTGTGCACCGTCTGTCCCCCGGCGCTTGCCACCCGGCCCGGCCGCCAGCGGATGTCGGGAGGGACGTCAGCCAGGGTGACGCGCGGCAGGATCTCGGGGTCGTCCTGCGAGCGCTGGCGTGCATCGAGGGCCTCGGCGCGGGCGCGGATGGCTGCGCGATCCGCGTCTCCGAGGCGCGCGGCCAGGGAGTCCAGACGCGCCTGCTCGATGCTGGCCTCCTCCTCTCGCAGCCGAAGATCCGGATGCAGCGTCACCCGGACCCGATGCGGATTGTCGATGAGTCGGCTTCGCACGAGGCCCTGCAGCCAGCCCGGCTCCGCCGCGCGTGCACGCAGAGTGTCGATCGCGGGGTCGAGGTCCAGCACGGCAATGGGATCACCCCCGTGCAATACGGCGGGCAGCATGCGCTGGGCGAGTTGCAGCCCATAGGGCCAGTCGCCGCCCCCCACACTACGCTGGGCGAGTTCCATCTGGTGCAGCACGGCCTCGACCTGCTCGGGATCGAAGCCCTCGCGCGCGACCTGTTCGAGCGTCGCGAGCACCAACTGCTCGACCGCCGGTGCCGCGTCGGGGGCACAACCCTCGAGCCCGCAGACCAACACCCCCTCGCGGGTGGAATCATCCAGACCCATGGTGGGCGCAGGTGCAGAGCCGAGATCCGTCGTCTCCAGCACATGCCGCAACGGCGAGGCGGAGTTGTCGAGCAGGAGGCCGTTCAGCAGGTGCATCTCGAGCAGGGCATCGAGATCGAAGCAACGCCCGAGCAGCCACGCCACTACCACGTAGGTCGCATCCTCGGCGTCCGCTGCGGTGTCGACCGCATAGCGCCCCGCCACCGCCTGTGGCGCGACCAGCCGCCGTTCGTCGTCCACGTGGATGCGGCTTGGGATGCGCTCGAAATGGGCCAGCGCCAGTTCGTGGATGTGCTTCTGGTGCTCTGCGGCCGGGAAGCTGCCGTAAGTGATGAAAGTGGCGTTGCTGGGGTGATAGTGCTCGGCGTGGAAGCCCTGCAACTGGGCGTGTGTGAGATTGGGGATGTCGAGCGGTTCACCACCGCTGTTGTAGTGGTAGGTGGTGCTGGGGAAGATCGCCGATTGGGAGGTCTGCCAGAGGCGCGCAACGGGGCTCGACATCGCACCCTTCATCTCGTTGTAGACCACGCCCTTGTAGACCAGCGCCGAAGCCGGATCCGCCGCGTCGGCCAGATCGACGCGATGCCCCTCCTGCGCGAAGTCCAGCTCATCGAGCTGCGGGAAGAACACGGCATCCAGATAGACCGACAGGAGGTTGTCAAAATCTTTGCGATTCTGGCTCGCGAAGGGATAGGCGGTCGCGTCGCTCGAGGTGAAGGCATTCATGAAGGTGTTGAGCGAGCGGCGCAGCATCATGAAGAAGGGGTCACGCACCGGATAGCGGCGGCTGCCGCAGAGCGCCGTGTGTTCGAGGATATGCGCCACGCCGGTGGAATCCTGCGGCATGGTCGGCAGGGCCACCAGAAAGCTGTTGTTGCTGTCGGCCGACTCGATGTGGAAGTGCCGCGCATCGGTGCCGAGGTGGCGATATTCGTGCACGGTCACGGCGAGGCTGTCGATGTGACGGCTGCGCAGGTGCTCAAAGGCGGCTGCGTTCGGCTTGATGACACTGTTCATGGCTTTCTCCTTACGGGGCCGCCGGCAGGCGTCTCCCACTGACTGACTACTTGATTCGACACCACGGCCACGTCCCTGCAATCGCGGGCACAGAGCCTGTCGCACCCTTCGACCGGCCCGGCGTCACGCCCCGCCACTGGCCAGCGCCTCCAGATATTTCTCGGCATCGAGCGCTGCCATGCAGCCCGAGCCGGCGGAAGTGACGGCCTGGCGATACACCGGGTCGCTGACGTCACCGGCCGCGAACACCCCCGGCACACTGGTCCGGGTGGCAAGGCCGCTCGTCCCGGACTGCACCCGGATGTAACCGCCCTGCATGTCGAGCTGTCCGGTGAAGAGATCGGTGTTCGGCTTGTGACCGATGGCGATGAACACACCGTGCACCGGGATCTCGCGCGTCGCGCCATCCTGGTTCGAGCGGATGCGTAGCCCGGTCACGCCGCTCTCGTTTCCCAGCACCTCTTCGAGCTCGTGGTTCCAGTCGATGCTCACATTGCCGCCGCGGGCCTTGGCCTCGAGCCGATGGGCGAGGATCTTCTCGGCCCGGAAGCGGTCGCGCCGGTGGATCACCGTGACGTGTGCGGCCAGATTCGAGAGGTACAGCGCCTCCTCCACCGCCGTGTTGCCCCCGCCGACCACGGCCACAGGCTTGCCGCGGTAGAAGAAACCATCACAGGTGGCACAGGCCGATACGCCACGGCCCTTGAAGGCCTCCTCGGAGGGCAGGCCGAGATACTGAGCCGAGGCCCCCGTGGCGATGATGAGGGCGTCGCAGGTGTAGGTCCCGGCGTCACCGGCGAGCCGGAAGGGACGCGTGCCGAGATCCGCCGTGTGGATGTGATCGAGGTGGATCTCCGTGCCGAAGCGCTCGGCATGCCGGCGCATGCGTTCCATGAGCTCCGGACCGAGTACGCCGGCGTCGTCACCGGGCCAGTTGTCCACATCCGTGGTCGTGGTGAGCTGCCCGCCCTGTTGCAGGCCGGTGACGAGCACGGGTTCCAGCGCCGCCCTGGCCGCATAGACGGCCGCGGTGTAGCCGGCGGGGCCGGAGCCGAGGATGAGCAGACGGCTGTGGTGGGTTTTCATCGAGCCTTCTCCGACCGGCCTTGGCGACCACAGATTCCGCGCGTCTGGCGCAATTTGAGCGTGTCTATGGTTAATGCCAGTGTATTAGCGAATGGTTATAGCGCAGCCTGGACCCGCCGGGGGCAGTATTTCGCTACCGGCCCATAGCAGCAGCCGATGGTGCGCGCGCGGCAGGTCGGAGGTTGCAAGAGCGCGCTCCGGACGGCAAGGCATCAGGTCGCTGCACGGCAGTCCGCACCGAGTGGAAAACGACGCGCCGGGCTGCAAGACTCGTCACTTGCGGGTCAACCAGCATGGCGCGCGCAGAGACAGCCCGGAGACCCCGATGTTCGAACTGGACACCCTCACCCTGTCGCGCGCGCAGTTCGCGCTCGCCGTCTCCTTCCACATCCTGTTTCCCACCCTGACCATCGGGCTCGCCTCCTTCCTGGCGGTGCTCGAGGGTCTGTGGCTTTACACCAAGGAGGATGTGTACCTCCGCCTGTACCGCTTCTGGTCGAAGATCTTCGCCCTGTCCTTTGGCATGGGCGTCGTCTCGGGTGTGGTGATGTCCTTCCTGTTCGGCACCAACTTCAGCGAGTTCTCGCGCGCCGCCGGCAACGTGCTCGGGCCGCTGCTCTCCTTCGAAGTGCTGACTGCCTTCTTCCTGGAGGCTGGCTTCCTTGGGATCATGCTGTTCGGCTGGGGGCGTGTCAGTCGCGGCATGCACTTCGCAGCCACCCTGTGCGTGGCCGTGG
>DBNU01000035.1:1992-26825 GCA_002299125.1 Proteobacteria bacterium UBA664 | reverse complement strand
CGTTCTTGTAGGTTTCGACGCCGTGACAACCCAAGCAGGTGTTGGCCTTCCACTTGCCATCTTCGGGGTTGCCCTCTGCCATCGCGGCAGGACACAAGGCAAAGAGCAAACATGCGACATGCGTCGCGGCACGCCTGGAATTCATCAGCGGATCTCCAGTCCTTTTTCGTTGATTCGTACGGGATCTTCGCCCCGTACACCTCCCGCGCCGACCATGCCCCGGCCGACATCCGAAAGCCTAGCACGAAAAGCATTTCCGGCCTGACGAGCGTCGACCCAGGCGGGTCCTTGCCGCACCGCAGTACGCTAACCCAACCGCAGCCCACACAGAGCGCGCTTCTTGATGACCAACCCGCCGTCCGACGGTACCCGACTCCAGGACCTTGAGGCCCTGCGACTCGACCCACAACTTCGTGCGGGGGCTACCGGTCGGGCAGGCCGCACCTGGATGCGTCCTGGACTGCTGGGTCTTTTGACACTCAGCGTGATCGGAGGGTGGATTTACTTCGAACGCCATGCGTTTCTCCCGCACGAAGTCCCGGTCGTGCGGGTGACCCGAACCTTCCCCTCGCAGGCAATCACGCTGTTCACGGCGACGGGCTATGTGGTTCCACAGGTCCGGGCCCAAGTCGCGTCGAAGGCCACGGGGCGCATCACGGCGCTGGAAGTGCGCGAGGGTGACCGTGTCGAGGCGGGCCAAGTGCTCGCGCGGCTGGAGAACGCCGACCTCGAGGCCGCGCGCGCGCGCGCGGTCGCCAATGTGATGGTGAGTGAGGCACAGGTAAGTGCCGCGCGTGCACAACTGGCCGAGGCCCGCGCGCGCCTGACCGAGTTCGAGGCCGAGGCGCGGGATGCCGCACGCGTGCGCAAGCGTGCCGAGCAGGTGGCGCGCGAACGCTTCCTCGCGGAGCAAGATCGTGATGCGGCGATTGCCCGCGACGAGAAGGCCGCCGCCACGGTCACCCGTGCGCGGGCCGCCATCGATACCGCCGTTGCGCAGGTTGCCATCGCCGAGGCCCAGGTCGAGGCGGCGCGTGCCGCGCTCCGGGAGGCCGAGGTGGCCGTGGAGTACACGATCATCAGGGCGCCCTTCACCGGCGTGGTACTGGAGAAGTTTGCCGACATCGGCGATGTCGTGGCCCCCTTTGCCGCGACCGCGGCCGCCAAGGGTGCCGTAGTCACGCTCGCGGATCTGCAGTCACTCGAAGTCGAAGCGGACGTGGCGGAGGCCAGCCTCGTGCGGGCCCAGGTCGGACAACCTGCCGAAATCGTCTTCGACGCGCTCCCCGACATCCATCTGCGCGGGCGTGTACGCCAGCTTGTGCCGATCGTTGATCGGGGCACGGCCACCGTACTGGTAAAGGTTGCGCTCGTCGACAGCGATCCCCGGGTGCTGCCGGGAATGAGTGCGAGGGTCGCCTTTCTCTCGCGCGAGCTCGAGTTCGACGAACAATTGGCGCGGCTGACGGTGCCGCTCGAAGCGGTGGATGAGCGCGGTGGCGAGCGAATCGTCTGGCGGGTCGACCGGGGAGGACTTCTCGAGCGGGTAGCGCTGGGTGATCTGCCCATTCTGGGTGAGTGGCAGGTGGTGTCGATGCCCCTTGGCGCTGAGGTGCGGACGGATGCCGGGGCGTGGTCGGCAGCAGATGCCCGATCGATACCGATGCGCTCTGCACTCGCGGAGGGCGACAGTGTGGTGCTTGCTCCGGGTCCGGAGTTGCAACCCGGGCAGCGGATCCGCAGCCGCCCGCTTGGCGGGCATGACGATGAGTGGGGCCGCTGAACCCGAAACGCCGGTGCTTGCCGTGAACGCCGGCAAGTCCGCGGCGCCGATGGTCCGCCTGGCGGCGGTGAGCAAGTCCTACTGGCGTGGAGGCGAGCAACTCACGGTGCTGAACAATCTCAGCCTGGAAGTAGCGGCCGGCGATTTCATCGCACTCATGGGCCCCTCCGGCTCAGGCAAAAGCACGCTGTTGAACCTCGTGGCCGGCATTGATCGCGCGGACACCGGTCAGGTCGAGGTCGCTGGCGTGGATCTCGCGACCCTCGATGAGGGTGCGCTCGCCGACTGGCGTGCAGCGAATGTGGGTTTCATCTTCCAGTTCTACAATCTGCTACCGGTGCTCAGTGCGCTCGAGAACGTGGAGCTGCCGTTATTGCTCACCCGTCTGCACGCGGACGCGCGACGAATGCGTGCACGCCAGGTCCTCGGCCTGGTGGGTCTCGCGGACCGTCTCGATCACCGCCCCGGCGAACTCTCCGGAGGCCAGCAGCAGCGTGTTGCCATCGCGCGTGCGGTAGTGGCCGATCCGCGCCTCATCGTGGCCGACGAGCCCACGGGTGACCTCGATCGCGCCGCAGGCGCGGAGGTGCTTGCGCTTCTCGGTCGGCTGAATGAAGGGTTGGGTACCACCATCCTGATGGTCACCCACGATCAGCACGCTGCACGTGCCGCCCGACGGGTGTTGACCCTCGACAAGGGCGTGCTGGTGGATTCGGCCGGAGGCTGAAGCGTGGGACTCCTTGCCCGGCTCCTGCTGCGCAACCTGCTGCGTCATCGCTTGCGCACGCTGCTCACGGGTCTGGGTATCGTGATCGCGGTGCTGGCCTTCGGTCTACTGCGATCACTGGTGGATGCCTTTCATGCCGGAGCCGATGCGGCCTCGGCCACGCGCTTGATCACCCGCAATGCCGTGTCGCTCACAGTGGGTTTGCCAATCGCCCATCGGGATCGGATCCGCCAGATCCCGGGCGTGACCAGAGTCGGCATGGCGCGCTGGTTTGGCGGTGTGTACGTGGATGGTCGGAGATTCTTCCCCCAGTTCGCCATCGATCCAGCGAACTACCTTAGCCTGTATCCCGAGTTCGAACTGTCAGCGGCGCATTACGCAGCGTTCCTGCGTGATCGCAATTGCGCAATCGTCGGCCGGCAGCTTGCTGCTCGCTTCGGTTGGTCCCTCGGTGACACCATCCCGCTCAAGGGCACGTTCTACCCGGGTGAATGGCGCTTCCGGCTTTGCGGGGTCTTTCGTGGGGCGACCCCGGTTGCGGATGAAGGACAGATGTTCCTGCACTTCTCCCTGCTCAACGAGCGCTTGCGGCAGGAAAACCACCCGCGCAAGGATCAAGTGGGGGTGTATGTCGTCGGGATTGAGGATGCATCCCGAGTCGCGTCCATTGCGATGCTCATCGACTCGCAGTTTCGCAATTCCCGGGCAGAGACACTGACCGAGACCGAGCGTGCCTTCCATCTGAGCTTCCTCGAGATGGCCTCGATCATCATGCTGGTGATCGAGGGTGTTTCCTGGGTCGTGCTCCTGGTCGTGCTGATCGTCATGGCGAACGCACTCGCCATGACGGTGCGGGAGAGACGGAGCGAATACGCCACGCTGAAGGCGCTGGGCTTTGGCCCGCGGCATCTCGTCGCATTGATCGCCGGTGAATCGCTGCTGCTGGCCACGACTGCCGGGGCCCTCGGTTGTGTGCTGCTCCTGCCTGTGGCCGCCCGGGTTGGCCTGGCTGTGCAGGATTTCCTGCCCGTGTTGACCGTGCATCCGCAGACCCTGTTGCAAGGGATGCTTGCTGCGGTCGGTGTGGGCTGTATCGCGGTCGTCTGGCCCATCTGGTACGTCCTGCGGGTACCCGTGACGGCCGCCCTCCGTAGGTCTGACTGAGTCATGTTGCCTGTACGTGCGCTCCCCGCGGTGCATTCCCTGCGCAATCTGCGGGCGCGCTGGGTGACCAGTCTGCTCACGACTGGGGGTATGGCGCTGGTCGTCTTTGTCTTTGCCGCCATTCGGATGATCGGCGCAGGAATCGAGGCAACGCTGGTGGCGACAGGTGAGGCGGATAATCTCTTCATCATCAGCGATGGGGCCGAGACCGAGGTACAGAGCACGCTCGCGCGCGATCAGGCCTCGATAATCCTGGCCCGCCCGGACGTGGCCCGCGATGAGGCCGGTCGCCTGCTGGCCTCGCGTGAACTGGTGGTCCTCATCGCATTGCCGCAGCGTGATGGTGCCCGACCCGCCAACGTGACATTGCGGGGAATGGAGGCACCGGGACGGACGCTGCGACCGCGCGTGCGGCTACTGGCCGGCCGCTGGTTCAATCCCGGCGCCGCAGAGGTCGTGACTGGACGCAGTATCGCCGCCCGCTTCGATGGTGCTGGCCTGGGCGAGAGCTTGCGGTTTGCCGGTCGCGAGTGGCGGGTCACGGGGGTGGTGGATGGCGGCGGCACGGCCTTCGATTCGGAGGTCTGGGGCGACCTCGATGCCTTCATGCAGGCGTGGCGACGCGAGGCCTACTCGCTCACGCTCATGCGGCTGGCCACGTCCGGGGCAGAGGCATCCTTCCGGCGGGCACTCGCGACCGATCCGCGCCTGCGTATCGATGTGCAGTCGGAGGCGGAGTTCTACGCCCGGCAGTCACGTGCCGTGAGGCTCTTCTTCGACGTGCTCGGCTGGGTTTTGAGTCTGGTCTTCTCCCTGGCCGCCATCATCGGCGCGATGCTGACGATGTATGCCAGTGTCGCTGCACGCACGGCCGAGGTGGGCACCCTGCGCGCGATCGGCTTCCGCAGGGCGGCGATTTTCCTGAGTTTCCTGGTCGAGAGCCTGGTATTGGGCTCGATCGGTGGCGTCGTCGGGGTGCTTGCCGCGGCTCTGCTCGGCTTTGTCAGTGTCTCCACGCTGAACTGGCAGACCTTCTCCGAGATCTCCTTCCGTCTTACGCTCACCCCGGAGATCGCGACCAGCGCCATACTCTTTGCCTTGGTCATGGGGTTGCTTGGCGGTGCACTGCCGGCGCTCCGGGCTGCCAGACTCGATATCCTTGCGGCTCTCAGGGCATCCTGAGGGTGGACTTGCAGAGACAACCGAGCGTCTGGGGCGCGATCGTGATCCACGCCAGACACGCTCGGAGTATCGAGGGCGAGATAGGCCTGATCTTCCCCGGCCGCAGGAACCAACAGGAGAGATTCGAATGTCCACGCATCAGCCGATCGATATCGGTATTGGCGAGACGGAACGCGCTGCCATAGCCGCCGCGCTGTCCCGTCTGCTTGCAGACAGCTACACGCTGTACCTCAAGACGCACAACTATCACTGGAACGTCACCGGGCCGATGTTCCAGACACTGCACGTGATGTTCCAGACCCAGTACACGGAAATGTGGCAGGCCCTTGACGAGATTGCCGAGCGCATCCGCGCCCTGGGCTTCCCGGCACCGGGCAGTTATCGGGAGTTCACCGCCCTCAGCACCATCGCCGAGGTGGAGGGCGCTCCCACGGCCGAAGAGATGATCCGTGATCTCGTGATGGGTCAGGAGGCGGTTGTGCGCACGGCCCGGGCGGCCTTCAAGGTGGCTGAGCCTGCCAGTGACGAACCCACCTGCGACATCCTCACCCAGCGCCTGCAGATCCACGAGAAGAATGCCTGGATGCTGCGCAGTCTGCTCGGCAAATGACCCGCGCCGGACACGCCAGGACGGGCGCGCTGACCGCCCGCCCCGGCGTGTCGGGTTCACCCGAGTACGGCGATGGCGTCCACCTCCACGCGGGCACCGCGCGGCAGGCTGGCAACTCCGATGGCGGCCCTGGCCGGGAAAGGCTCACTGAAAAGGGCGGCCATGGCCTCGTTCACCTGACCGAAATGCGTGAGGTCGGTCAGGTAGACGTTGAGCTTCACGATGTCGGCGAGGCTGCCGCCAGCGGCGGCCAGGACGGCGGCCAGGTTGGCGAACACGCGCTCGATCTCCGACTTGATGTCGCCCTCCAGCAGTTCACCGCTGGCGGGGTCGAGCGGGATCTGCCCCGACAGGTAGACCGTGTCACCGACGCGTACGGCCTGTGAGTAACTACCGATGGCGGCGGGTGCGCGATCGGTCTGGATGATGGAGCGTGACATGGTTCGACGGGACTCCGTGGCGGGTGTGGGCCTGGGGCAGAGGTTACGGGATGAGCCGTCCTGCCGGAATATGCGTCCCCGGCGTGCCGATGCGGTGAGCGTCCGCGTGGTGCCGAGCGCATGGCCGATGAGGATCCGTCCGATCGGGGGGATCTGATCTAGCCGCAGGCGCGCGTGACACGCGCGATGTGCCGGATATTGCTGGCCGCACGCATGACATGATCCAGATGCGCGACGTCGCGTACGTCGATGACGAAGGCGATGCTCACGTAGCGGTCATCGCGCTCACGGATCTCCACGCTCTGGATGTTGGCCTCGGCACGCGAGAGCGCGGAGGCGATGGTGGCCAGGGCACCCCGCTGGTTGGTGACATCCATGCGGATCTCGGCGGCAAAATCGCCCTGTACGTCTCGCTCCCAGGCGAGATCCACCCATTCGTCCTGCTGATCGCGATGGTCGGTGACGTTGCGGCATCCGGAGCGATGCACGACCAGACCCCGGCCGGCGGAAAAGCGCCCGACAATGGTGTCGCCGGGGATCGGATAGCAGCACTTGGGGAATGACACCACCATGCCCTCGGTGCCACGGATGGAGAGTGGGCGGGAAGTCTCTGGTCTGGGCGCAGGGGTTGCCGCACCCTCGGTGCTGCCACCCAGCCGCTGGTGCAGGCTGCGGGCGACGAGCGCGGCCAGCCGTTTGCCAAGGCCGATCTCCTCCAGCACCGCATCGAAGCCCGACAGACGCATGTCCTCGGCGGCGCGGGCGAGTTCCTCCGCAGGCATGGCATCTGAGCGGATCCCGAGCTGGTCCAGTTCACGTTCGAGCAGCCGCTCGCCGAGCCCGCGTGCCTCGTCCCGCTGCAGGTTCTTGAGGAAATGTCGGATGTGGGAGCGGGCCTTGGCGGTGGCCACGAAGTTCAGCCAGGCCGGATTGGGGCGCGCGCCCGGCGCGGTAATGACTTCGACCGTCTGCCCGGTACGCAGGAGGGAGCGCAGGGGGGCGAGGCGTCGGTCTATGCGCGCCGCCACACAGGTGTTGCCGAGATCGCTGTGCACCGCGTAGGCGAAATCCACCGCCGTGGCACCTGCCGGCAGCTCCAGGATGTCGCCCTTCGGCGTGAACACGTAGACATCCTGGGGGAAGAGGTCGGTCTTGACGTGCTCCAGGAACTCCTCGGAGTTGCCCGCCTCGCGTTGCAGATCGAGTACGCGGTTGAGCCACTCACGAGCGCGCTTCTGCGCGTTGCTGGCGAGCGAGTCACCGCTTTTGTAGAGCCAGTGTGCGGCCACACCCTGCTCGGCCACTTCATCCATCTGATGCGTGCGGATCTGTACCTCGATCGGTACACCGTAGGGACCGAAGAGCAAGGTGTGCAGCGACTGATAGCCATTGCTCTTGGGAATGGCGATGTAATCCTTGAATCTGCCAGGCATGGGCTTGAACAGGTTGTGTACCACGCCCAGCATGCGGTAGCAGCCATCCACATTCTCGACCAGGATGCGGAAGGCGTAGACGTCATTCACGTCCTGGAAGCGCACGCCCTTCTGCCGCATCTTGAGATAGATGCTGTAGAGGTGTTTCTCGCGTCCAATCACCTGGCCGGTGAATCGCTCCTGGCGCATCCGGCGCTTGATGGCGGTGCGGATCTCGCCGACGATCTCGCGACGATGGCCGCGGATTCGGCGCACCTCTGAGCTCAGCACCCGATGGCGCATGGGATACAGGGCAGCGAAGCCGAGGTCTTCCAGCTCCAGGCGCACGACGTTCATGCCGAGGCGCTGCGCAATGGGTGCGTAGATGTCCAGGGTTTCACGGGCGATGCGTCGGCGCTTGCTCGGAACGAGGGCCCCGAGGGTGCGCATGTTGTGCAGGCGATCAGCAAGCTTAACGAGGATCACCCGCAGATCGCTCGCCATCGCCAGCAGCATCTTCTGCATGTTGCGCGCCTGCGCCTCGGCGTAGCTTTCGAAGTCGATGTGGGTGAGCTTGGACAACCCATCGACTATCTCCGCCACCTCGGGCCCGAAGCGTTCACCGATCTCGGCCTTGTCGGTGGGCGTATCCTCGATGACATCGTGCAGCATGGCGGCCATGAGGGTCTCATGGTCGAGGTGCATGTCGACGAGGATGCCGGCAACCGCCAGCGGGTGCTCGATGTAGGGCTCGCCCGACTTGCGCTGTTGTCCGGCGTGGGCCTGTTCGGCGAACTCGAAGGCGGAGCGCAGTCGTGCGCACTGGGCCGGCGTCAGGTAAACGGAGGCCCGCGCGAGCAGGCCGTCGATGCCCGTGGCGGGCAGCAACGATGGCGCCGCCTCTGCCTCCGCCGGTGACAACGGCAGCGGAGAGCTGTACGTCAATCCGTCCTCGGGCAACTCGAGGTCAGTGGCCGCTGCCGGCGGCCGGAGCAGCGGCGGCAGTTCGCTCGCGGGCGCTTCGCCAGAAGGGGAGGCTCCGGGGTTCATGTGGGAAGCGCCGCCGGGCATCGGTGACTGACCGCTCCCGACCGGCCCTCAGTCGAGCTCGCGTTCGGGCGCGAGATTCGGACCCTGCATCTCGGCGGCGAACTCCAGCTCGGCGCGCTGGCGCTGCTCGGCCGCAGCGCGTTCCTGCGCCGCGATGGCCTCGACGCGTTCCCGGTCGATGACGCCTTCCGCGATCTCACGCAGGGCGATCACGGTGGGTTTGTCGCCCTCGTCTTCCACGAGCGGCGTCGCACCAAGTGCTATCTGACGCGCTCGCTTGGCGGCGAGCAGGACGAGGTCGAAACGGTTGTCGACGGCCTTCAGGCAGTCCTCGACGGTCAGGCGGGCCATGCGGTCTCCTTGGGATGTGCTTCTTGAACTACCCGCTCCGCGCAGGCAGCAGGGAGCGGAAAAAAGACTGGGAGAGTACAGAGGCTAGCCGGCGCCGAGCAAGTCCGCGAGGTGGGCGGAGAGTCGGGGCAATTGTCGCTCAACGGTCAGACGCTCCGCCCGGACGATGGCTGCGAAGCCCTCCAGGGCGGTCTGGAAGTCGTCATTCACCAGGATGAAATCGTACTCCGCGTGGTGTTGCATCTCGGCCACGGCGTCGCGCATGCGGCGCGCGACCTCGCGATCGGAGGACCCCGGCCGCCGGGACAGGCGGCTCTGCAACTCGGTGAGCGAGGGCGGGAGGATGAACAGGGATCGCGTCGAGGGATGGCTGGCACGGACTTGCCTCGCGCCCTGCCAGTCGATCTCGAGGATGACGTCCCGACCGGCGGCCCAGTGGGCCTCCACCTCGGCGCGGGTGGTCCCGTAATGGTGATCGAAGACCGTCGCGTGCTCCAGGAAGGCACCCGCAGTCACCATCTGCTCGAAGCGAGCGGAGTCGATGAAGTGATAGTGCACCCCGTCCACTTCACCCGGGCGTCGGGTCCGCGTGGTGTGGGAGATCGAGCAGCGGATATCCGGGAGTTGTGCCGTGAGCGCCGTGACGAGACTGGTCTTTCCCGCCCCCGATGGGGCCGAAACCACGAGCAGCAGTCCTCGGCGGGTCGGCGGGGGAAATAGCGGTTGCTGCGGCAGGCCCGGGTCGGCATTCATGCAGGGTGCGGCTCCTTGGTTCACGGGTTGGCGGCCGACTGGTCTCAAGCCTCGAAGCGCAGCAAGGACGTGCACCGCACGGGGTGATTGTACGGGCCGCGTGGGCTATGGTCGCGAGCGCGTTCAACCCCCACTCGCTTCTCGCCCGAGGTTTGCTGCCGATGACTCCCGTGATTGTCCTGGTCCTGCTGGCCACCTTGCTACCGCTCCTGTGCGCGGCAGTCGCCAAGAGTGGCTTCGACGGCTACGACAATCGCGATCCCCGCGCCTGGCTTGCGCGCCAGACCGGCTTTCGTGCCCGTGCACAGGCGGCGCAGGAAAACAGTTGGGAGGCGCTGACCCTCTACCTGCCGGGTGCCGCACTCGCCATCGGCCGGGGGGCAGAGCCTGCGACCCTGGCCGGCCTCGCCGGGGTCTTTCTGGCAGCCCGGCTCGTGTATCTCATCTGCTACGTCACCGATCGCGCCACGATGCGCTCGATCATCTGGCTGGTGGGATTGCTTGCGACCTTCGGTATGTATCTGGTCGCGCTCTGAGCAGCCCGTTCGCTCGCGCTCACCGACCTCAGCGCGCCGTCCCGTCGCCAGCCGACCCGTGAAGAGCGCTGCCGGTCGAGGATCCATCGGCTGGGGCGCACCTCACGAAGGCCGTCACCAACGGGAATTCGCCCGCCTGGCGACTGCGGTGGCCGTGCAGCGTCGGGTCGAAGACCGCCCCTTGCGGCAGCGTGTCGGCACTGAGGAAGTACTCGCCAGGCCGGAAGCGCCGCCAGCTTCCGTCCTGCAAGCCGATCTCCATGCAGCCCGCGAGCACGAACAGCCACTGCGGCTCCTGGGTACAGTGGAAGTCGCTCGCAAAGCCGACCGGGCTCAGCCGTAGCTGCAGGCCGGTGACCGGGATGGGGGCGGAAAGGCGCACCATGGGGGTGCCGCCATCGAGTGGCATTGTCGCCTCACGAAAGCGCGCACGCCCGTCGTTGCCGGTCTCGAGGACGCTGGTGGTGAGGACGTCCATCGAGCGCTCCCGGATCCTGCGTGGGTGCAACGGGCGAATGAACGGTGCATCACCGGCAGATGCCGGCGCGCAGGCTTCGAGGTCAACCGGAGCTGCCATCGGCAGGTTTGCCGATGCGCGCACTGAACAGCACTCGCCCTGCTAGAAGATGAGCGATGGGACGCAAAAGGCGCAACAGCAATCGATCCGCCTGCGCGAGTGAATCCGAGCGTTCCGGAATGACCCGGGTGACCAGAAAATTGAAGTGTTGCGTCAGCGGACGACTCTGCAGCGGCTGCATGACCTGTGCGAGATCGACCTCGCTGAGTTTTCGCTCGTCTTCGGTGATGTAGGGCTTCCCCGGGCCATAGATGAGCCGCTGCATCCTGGGGTAGAGGAACTTGTCGACGAAGCCTGATCGCCTGATCCGCTCGGTGATGGAGTGCGAGTAGATCTCGTTGACCACCAGAGTGGCATTTGGCCTGGCCACCCGGACGATCTCGCTCATCGTCCCCGGGATGTCCACGTGATGGAGTATGTCGCGGCAGAGGATGCAGTCGAAGCTGTTGCTGTCGTAAGCCATCCGCTCGGCCGGCATCTCCTGGAAGTCGATCGTGAGGCCCTCACGAGCGGCGAGAGCCCGCGCGATCTGCAGAGAATCGGGGCTGAGATCGAAGGCGCTCACCCGGGCACCCAGCTTGGCGAGTCGCAACGCGTCATCGCCGAAGCCGCAACCGACGACCAACACGCGCTTGTCCTGCAGATCGCAACCCACCAGACACTGATACATCGCCCAGTACGCGTTCCACCACCGCTTGCCGGGGTTGTGGAGCACGTCCCAGGAGAACGGCGTGGCCAGAATCGACTGATGCAGCCTGGCGTGTTCGCGGTGGTAATCGAGCTCCCGCTGCTGTCGATCCGTGAGTTCCGTGTTCACGATGCCTCCTGGTGCGTGGTTCGTTGCGAGGCCGAGCGCAGGACGCCGTTGCCGGGCGTAGATCCCGGGTGGCAGGCCCTCGATGAACTCCGGTCGGTGCATGCAGGCAACCCGGAGCGTCATGCTCGCGATAACGAGTCATAGCGGCCGTTGTTGCCGCTTCTGGCGCGAGGGAGTGTGATCGATGGCTGCCCGATGGTCGAGGCAGGGGCAAGGAGATTGGGCAACGCATCCCGGGATCCCCGGGGGGCGACCATGCCGACGGATTGCCTCACGCCGGTCGCCTGAGCCGAATGGCGGCAAGCTCAACGGTCCGTACGGGGCCGCTGCCCATCGTCTTTGCAGCGCCCTGGATTTTGCGTCAGGCTAGTCTGGGATTGAAAACGGTTGGTCGGGCGAGGGCAGTGCTCCGGGAGGCTTCGCTATCCGCGCACTCGCAGCCTGCGCGCGACAGAGCCTGGCGCAGAACGCAAAGGCCACGCGGTAGGGAGGTGTGTCCCCGGTGAAGATCCACGAGTACCAGGGTAAGCAGCTCCTTCTGGCCTGCGGCGTGCCCGTTCCCCGCGGTGTGGCCTGTCGATCGGTCGCTGAAGCGATCGATGCAGCCGGCCAACTGGGCGGATCGGCCTGGGTCGTCAAGGCCCAGATCCATGCCGGCGGACGTGGCAAGGGCGGCGGTGTGCGCATCGCCCGCTCCATCGATGAACTGAGCGCACATGCCGGGCACCTGCTCGGCATGCAGCTCGTCACACCGCAGACCGGCCCTGCCGGGCAGACGGTGCGGCGGCTGCTCATCGAGGAACTGGCAGATCTGCGTCAGGAGCTTTACGTCGGTCTGTTGGTGGAACGCACGACGCGCCGTGTCTGCCTGATGGCCGCGGGAGAGGGGGGCATGGACATCGAGGAACTCGGTGCCCGGGCCCCGGACAGGATCCATCGGCTGCACGTGGACCCTGGCCTCGGCGTCACCGATCAGCAGGCCGACTCCATAGCCTGTGCCATCGGCCTGCCCACTGCCAGCCTGCCGCAGGCACGTGCGCTCTTGCAGGGTCTCTACCGCGCGTTCTGGGACCTCGATGCCACTCTGCTCGAAGTCAACCCGCTCGTGCTGACGGGAGAAGGCGGACTGGTCGCTCTGGACGTCAAGATGAGCTTCGATTCCAACGCGCTGTTCCGGCATCCGGATCTGCTCGCGCTGCGCGACCCGGACGAGGAACACCCGGCCGAGCGCCGTGCCAGTGAGCATGGCCTGAGCTACATCCCGCTCGATGGCAACATCGGCTGCCTGGTCAACGGGGCCGGGCTTGCCATGGCGACCATGGATGCCATCAAGCTCTTCGGCGGCACGCCGGCGAACTTCCTCGATGTAGGTGGCGGTGCCACCACCGAGAAGGTCACCGAGGCCTTCCGGGTGATGCTCGACAACCCGACCCTGCGGGCGATCCTCGTCAACATCTTCGGCGGCATCATGCGCTGTGACGTGATCGCCGAGGGGCTGGTGACCGCCAGTCGCGCAGTCGCGCTGGACGTCCCGCTGGTGGTGCGGATGAAGGGCACGAACGAGGCCCTCGGCGGGGAGATCCTGCAGGCATCCGGCCTGCCGTTCATCGCCGCGGATACGTTGGCCGAGGCGGCGGAGAAGGTCGTCCGGGTGGCGGCTGCAACCTGAGCATCGTTCTACCTCAGCCGGGAGTCGGCCAAGCATGGGCATTCTTGTCGATCGTCACACGCGGGTGATGACCCAGGGCATCACGGGCAAGACCGCGCAGTTCCATACCCGCGCCTGCCGCGACTACGCCTTCGGCCAGGATGCCTTCGTCGCCGGGGTGAATCCCCGACGAGCAGGCGAAGCCTTCGACGGGATCCCGATCTACGCGACGGTCGTCGAGGCGAAGACGCAGACAGGTGCCAACGCAAGCGTGATCTACGTGCCACCCGCGGCGGCGGCAGCCGCAATCGTGGAGGCCGTGGAGGCGGAACTCGACCTCGTGATCTGCATCACCGACGGCATCCCCGTGCGCGACATGATCGAGGTGCGGGAGGAGATGCGCCGGCGGCAGAGCCGCACGTTGCTTGTCGGACCGAACTGCCCCGGTGTCATCACGCCGGATGAGATCAAGATCGGCATCATGCCCGGGCACATCCACCGTCGGGGGGCAGTCGGGGTGGTGTCGCGCTCCGGCACCCTGACCTACGAGGCCGTCGCGCAACTCACCGAACTCGGCATCGGGCAGTCCACCGCAGTCGGCATCGGCGGCGATCCCGTGGGCGGCCTGAGCCACAGCGACGTACTCCGGTTGTTCAACGACGATCCCCTGACCGAGGCCGTGGTGATGATCGGGGAGATCGGCGGCCGCGACGAGGAACTCGCCGCCGAGTGGGCACGGGAGCACATGCAGAAGCCCATCGTCGGTTTCATCGCAGGCGTGACAGCCCCACCCGGTCGGCGCATGGGCCACGCCGGTGCCATCGTCTCGGGCGGTCAGGGCACGGCCGAGGCGAAGCTCGCGGTGCTGGAGGCCTGCGGCATCCGCACGACCCGCAATCCGTCGGCGATCGGGGCGCTGCTGAGGGAAGTGCTGTGAGGGGGTGTCGCGTGTCCCGAGTCACGGACGCTGGCTCCGCGTTGGCCCTGCAAGGGCCTCGCGGGCGTCGTGATCATGGGTGCATCCGCGTCAGTTCGTCGCACCAGCTCAGCAGCGCGGCCACGATGGCCAGTGCTTGTGCCGGTGTCAGCAGTTCGGGCGGTTCGTCGTCGTAGCGGTACTCGACAGCATAGGGTGTGAGCAGGCGCAGATCGGCCTCGACCACGCTGGGTGGGCGGCCTGCGTCGGCCAACTGACCGGCCAGTTCTTCCAGGTCGTGCGTGCGGCGGTACTCCAGGCCGTGCAGGCACATCGCAGCCTTCAGCGCCTTCTCTGCCGCCTGCTGCGCGTGGAAGAAGGCCACTGCCGCCGCTACGCCCGGTACCCCCAGCAAGGCATGCAACGCAGTTTGGTCACGCCGTGCCAGACGCAGCAGGCGTAGAGCCTCTTCACGCTGCGGCGTCATGCAGCACCTTGCCTTCCTTCCTGGCCCAGTAGGGCAGCGTGCCGGGCACCTGGCTGCGGCGATCAAAGTCCGGCTGCGCATACAGCAGCAGATCCACGCCGACACCGATGCGCCCCACTGCGGCCTTCAGGCGTAGATACTCAGCAGCCTTGTCGGGCAGGTCGGGTTCGATCACCACCAGGTCGAGGTCCGAAGCCTCGGTCGCATCGCCGCGGGCGTAGGAACCGATCACGATCACCGTGGCCGGGCGCGTTGCGGCTGCGGCCACGCGTTCGACGGCCTGGGCAAGCTGTGCGGGATCAAGCATGCGCTGGGCTCCTGTGAAGATCTGCCGGGATGAGGTCCAGGTACGGGGTCGAGTCACTCGACGTTCTGCACCTGCTCACGCATCTGCTCGATGAGCACCTTGAGTTCCACCGCGATGGCGGTGCTCTCCAGTGCCTGTGACTTCGAGCCCAGGGTGTTGCTCTCGCGGTTGAGTTCCTGCATCAGGAAATCGAGCTTGCGACCGATCGGTTCGGGCTCTTCGAGCAGGCGCCGCACTTCGGTGAGATGCGTGTCGAGGCGATCAATCTCCTCGGCCACGTCGGCGCGCTGGGCGAGCAGGGCGACTTCCTGCTCGATCCGGCCCGGGTCCACGCTCACCCCGAGATCGGCGATGCGCGCGAGCAGGCGCTCCCGCTGGTGCTGGACGAGCCGGGGCAGTTTCTCGCGCAGCAGGGCCACCTGACGCGCCATGTCGTTCAGCCGTTCCTGCATGAACGCTGCGATGCGTGCGCCCTCACGCTCCCGGCCGGCGAGGAAATCCGCCAGCGTCTCCTCCACCAGGGCCAGTACCTCCGGCAACAGTGACTCCGGATCTGGCGTGGTGCTCTCCACCACGCCGGGCCAGCGCAGGAGCTCGATGACGCCGGGTGCCTGTGCCTGACCACAAGCGATCTGCACCTCCCCACAGGCCTCGACCACGGCGGCAAGGTTCGTGAGGTTCAGACGCAAGGCCCCAGCCCCGGCGACGGTGGCCGCGAGCTCCAGCCGGAAGTCCACCTTGCCGCGGCGGACCCGCCGGCTGATGCGCTCGCGCAGTTCGGCCTCGTGCGCGCGCAGCTCCTCGGGCAGACGCAGGCCGAGTTCGAGGTAGCGGTGATTGACTGCCCGCAGTTCGCAGCAGAGGCGGGCCGAGGGCAGATCGCGGGAACGACTCGCAAAGGCGGTCATCGAGGCGGGCATGGGTGGCGGATCCGTGGGGTGGCGCGGCGGACCGCGGGAGTGGCGCATGGTAGCGCCAGCCGGCCACGATGCGCGTCGCCACGCGGCGGGTCGCCCGGGAGCCCGGGCGCACCCGTGCGTTGCCGCGACGCCCTACGGGGGGTATCGCCGCTGCCGCCCCGCCTATACTCGGCACCCCTTCATCCCCCGGAGCCATCATGACTCGACCGAGCGGCCGTCCCGCAGATGCCACGCGCACCGTGCGTTTCACCCGTCACTACACCCGGCATGCCGAGGGATCGGTGCTGGTGGAGTTCGGCGACACGCGCGTGCTGTGCACGGCGTCGGTGGAGGAGAAGGCCCCCGGCTGGCTGCGTGGCAAGGGCTCAGGTTGGGTCACGGCGGAATACGGTATGCTGCCGCGCGCGACCGGCACCCGCAATCGCCGCGAGGCGGCGGGGGGTGGGCAGTCCGGCCGCACACTCGAGATCCAGCGCCTCATCGGGCGATCCCTGCGGGCCGTGGTGGACCTCGAGGCCCTGGGTGAGCGCACCGTGATTCTCGATTGCGATGTGCTCCAGGCCGATGGCGGTACGCGTACGGCCGCCATCAGTGGTGCCTACCTCGCCCTGGTGGACGCCATCGCGAAGCTGCGCGCCCGGCGTCTGTGCCCGCGCGATCCCATCCACGGCATGGTGGCCGCCGTATCGGTCGGGATCTGCAACGGCACCCCGGTACTCGACCTCGACTACGCCGAGGATTCCAGCGCCGAGACCGATCTCAACGTGGTCATGAATGACGCGGGCGGCTTCATCGAACTGCAAGGCACCGCCGAAGGTCACGCCTTCCGGCAGACGGAGCTCGAGGCCATGCTGGGCCTCGCTCGCGTCGGGATTGCCCACATCATCGAATGTCAGCGCAGCACATTGGCCGCGTGAGGCGTGAGCGCTCGTGCAGCAGTGAGTTCACCGGATCGGAGGTCGGACATGCAACGGATCGTCGTTGCCACGGGGAATGCGGGAAAGCTGGCCGAGTTTCGCGCCCTGTTTGCTAGGGAGCCGGTCGAACTCGTGAGCCAGCGCGACCTCGCCGTGCCTGATGCCGATGAAACGGGTGCGTCCTTCCTCGAGAACGCGCTCATCAAGGCGCGCCACGCCGCACGCGCAACCGGCCTGCCGGCACTGGCCGATGACTCCGGCCTGTGCGTGGAGGCGCTGGACGGCGCGCCCGGTGTCTACTCGGCGCGCTATGCCGGCGCAGGGGCGAGTGACGCGGCCCATCGCGCCCTGTTGCTCGCTGAACTCGCGAGCGTTCCAGATCCGCTGCGCACGGCTCGCTTCGTCTGCGTGCTGGTCTTTCTTCGGCATCCGGAGGATCCGCGTCCGGTCGTCGCCGAGGCCGAGTGGGCGGGACAGATCGCCCGCGCCGAGCGCGGTGCGAGCGGCTTCGGCTACGACGCACTCTTCGAAGTGCATGGAACAGGACTCACGGCGGCCGAGCTCGCCCCGGCGGAGAAGCAGCGCCTCAGTCATCGGGGGCAGGCCTTGCGCAGCCTGCTCGAACGGCTTGCGGCCGCCGATTGAGCACCGCGTGAGGGTTGTCATGTGCATGCCGGCTGGTCCGTGCGGCCGGTTCGCCAGCGCCCCATGTTGAGCTTCACCGCTCCGCTGCCGCTCACCCTGTACGTGCACCTGCCCTGGTGCGTGCGGAAGTGTCCGTACTGCGACTTCAACTCGCATCAGGCACCGGAGACCGTGCCCGAGCGCGCCTATGTCGATGGCCTGCTCGCCGACCTCGAACGGCAACTGCCGAAGGTGTGGGGGCGCCGGCTGACGAGTGTGTTCATCGGCGGCGGTACGCCGAGTCTGTTCGCTCCCGAGTCCATCGACCGCCTGCTCTCGGGGGTGCGGAGCCTCCTGGCCTTGCCACCGGATCTCGAGGTGACCCTGGAGGCGAATCCGGGTACCGCCGATGCGGCCCACTTCGCGGGCTACGCGGCGGCCGGGGTGAACCGACTGTCCATCGGCGTGCAGAGCCTGCGGGATGATCGTCTGGCCGTGCTCGGGCGCATCCATGGCCGGGCACAGGCGCTTGCGGCCGTGGCGATGGCTCGGGCTGCGGGCTTTGGCTCGATCAACCTCGACCTGATGTACGGGTTGCCCGGTGACGGCGTGGCGCAGGCCATGTTCGATCTGCGGGAGGCCATCGCGCTCGCACCCGATCACCTGTCGTGGTACCACCTGACGCTGGAGCAGGGCACTCCCTTCCAGCATCGCCCGCCGCCAGCGCTGCCGGACGACGACACCGTGGCCGCGATGCAGGCCGAAGGCGAGGCGCTGCTCGCGGCCCACGGCTATCAGGGCTATGAGGTGTCGGCCTGGGCACGCAGCGGTCAGCAATGCGCCCACAACCTCAACTATTGGACCTTCGGCGACTATCTCGGCATCGGCGCGGGTGCCCACGCCAAGCTGACCGACGTGACCACCGGGCGCGTCTGGCGCGAAGAGCGGGCGCGACATCCGGAGGCCTACCGGCGGCAGGTGGCCGCGGGTGGACCGGAGGCACAACCGGTGACGCGGGAGGCGCTGCCCTTCGAGTTCATGTTGAACGCGCTGCGCCTCACCGAAGGCTTCCCGGCCTGGCTCTTCCCCGAGCGTACCGGGCTGCCCTTGTCCGTCGCCCGCGCCGCGCTCGCGCGCGCCGAGACCCTCGGCCTGCTCGAGTGGTCGGCCACCCAGGTGCGCCCGACCGCGCAGGGTCGACGCTACCTCAACGATCTGATGAGCCTGTTTCTGCCCGACGCGACCTGAGGGGCGGGGCCCGGGCGGGTTGGGCGGCACGGGGCCTGGAAAAGAAGGGCCGGGCGCGAGGCCCGGCCGAAGGGTCCGTGGACCAGGAGGAATCGAGCACCGACGGGTCGGTCTCAGCCAATACCTAGCATGAGTCGCGCCAATGTACGCCCCGGCTGTTCAGCCGCCGGATGCGTGCGACGGCGAGCCGGATTGGACTGGTCCCGTCGCACCATTCTGGTGCGCGCGTGGTGCCCGGCGGCGCATCCGCCAAGTCTCGAGAGCGCCCAGACACAGGGCTGCCCCAATGAGTGCCAGCACGACATTCCCGCCCGTTTCGAGGAACACCATGGCTTGAACGACCCAGTTTTCCACCCGCCGCTCGTTGACCTGCTGGGCCACCTGGGCGAGCAGCAGCTCGAGCTTGGCCGCGAGCAGGATGGCGCCCATCAGCGCGGCCAGTAACTGCGAGGCGACGAGCCCGCCTGCCATGAGTGCGAGCCGCTGGCGCCAGCCGTCCACCCGCACGGCGGCGAGCACGCTGAGCCAGATGACGGTGGGCAAGAGCAAGTGCGCCGTGGTCGCCCCCGCCCGCACCGAGACTCCGGGCTGCAGCCCGCTGTTCGGGCTCGCGGCCACGACCTGCTCGGTCGTGGCTTGCACCACCACGTTCAGGGCCTGCTCGTGCACTGCAAAGCTCATGTGCCAGTGAAAGCCCGGGACGAGGAGATCACCCAGCAAGGCCATCGGCAGCAGCAGGGGGCGGGTCAGCGCCTCGCCGGCAGCAATCCCGGCCACCGACAACAGCAGCCAGACGAGGACGGCGCGCAGGATCCCCGTCGTGTCAGGCACGCCCGCGTGCCCCCTGCCCCACGACCCAGGCCGTCCACAGGTGGAAGTAGAGCCCACCGAGCAGCACCAGCGCCCCGGGGATGAGCAGCGTGTGCAGGGGGATGAACCACTGCCCCTGATAGGCGACCACGAAGTACAGCCCGACGATGCGCGCGAGATTGAGCAGGTACATCAGCAGCCAGCCGCCGACGACCCCCGCAAGCTTCAGGCGCCAGGGGGCGGGGAAGGCGAGCACGGCGGCCGTCAGCAGCAGCAGCAAGCCGATGCCGTCGCAGCCCCGCACCACGTCCAGGATGGCCCGGCGCGACTGCAGGCGGTTGTCCGCCCAGGTGGCCTGCTCGGACGCCGAGATGAGATTCACCAGCAGGCCGGAGGGTGCCACCAGGGTGGGCTCGTAGACCTCGTTGACCAGCAGCCGATCCGGCACGGCGAAGTACGCGCCGTAGAAGACCCCGTAGAAGAGGGCAAAGAGCAGCAGGAACATGGCCGGGTGGCGGCCGGGGGCGGACGAGGTCTGGGTCATGGGCTGGTCATGGGCTGGTCGCGGGCGGGCGTGAGGTCGGGGCCTTGGGTTTGGCCCGTCCGTTGGTCGACCGCGGGGATGGAGGCCGGCGGGTCAGGCGGGAGCGGACGGCGCAGATCGCAGGCGCAAGGCTAGCAGAAGCGCCGCGCCTGGCCGGCGGTCTTTCCAATACGCCCCCGCGCGACCTCAGCCCGCCTCCGCAGCCAGGACGCGCGCCGGCGGGGTGTGGACGACGTCACGGGTGCCGGCGAGGCCGATGGCCAGCACACCGACCATGCCGAGGAGCGGGCCCAGCAGGAACAGCCCCGGCCCCGGGAGGTAGGCGAGGCCGAAGACCTCGCTGGCGAGCACGACGCCGATGGCCGCCGCCGCACAGGCCGCGATGAGGCCGGAGAGAAGCCCGAGGGTGGCGAACTCGGCCGCGAGGCTCGCCGTCAGGCGTGCGCGTGAGGCCCCGAGCGCGAGCAGCAGGGCCGCCTCGCGACGGCGCTCATCGTGACTGCCGGCCAGGGCCGCGAACAGGACCAAGGCTGCGGCGGCGAGACTCAGCGCGAACACGCCGGAGAGGCCCTGCGCGGCGCGATCGATGAGGCCCTCGAGCACCGCGAGCTGCGCCCGGATATCGATCACGGTGAGGCTCGGGTGCGCCTCGACCAGACGCCGCAGCAGGCTCTGCTCATCGCCCTGTGGCAGATGGAAGCTGGTGACGAAGGTGTGAGGCAGGCCTTCGAGCAGGCCCGGTGGCGCCACCACGAAAAAATTCACGTTGAAGGAGTCCCATTGCACTTCGCGCAGGCTGGTGACGGTCGCCTCCACGGGCTCGCCGCCGACGCTGAAACGGAGGCGATCCCCGAGGCCGTAGCCGAGCGCCAGGGCTACGTCGCGCTCGACCGAGAACTGCTTCGGCTGCGCCCCGGAATGGGGCCAGAACTGCCCGGCCACGATGCGGTTGTCGGGCTGCGGTTGCGTAGCGATCGAGAGATTGAACTCCCGCTCGGCCAGGTGTCGGGCTCGCGCCGTCGGCAATGCACCGGGCACGAGCGGGCGTCCGTCGATCTCGGTGAGACGGCCACGGATCATCGGATGGAGCTCGACCTCGGCCACGCCGGCCGCCCGCAACTGATCGCGCACGGCGGTGGCCTCCTCCGGCAGGATGTTGATGAGGAAATGATTCGGCGTGCCGGCCGCGAGTCGTTGCCCCCAGCCGGCCATGAGTTCGTGCTGCACGAGGGTGAGCACCAGCACGAGGCAAAGCCCGCTGGCCACGGCCACCATCTGCAGGACCGCCTGGCCACGGCGGCGGGCGAGACTCGCCAGACCCTGTCGCAGCGGGCCGGCCGCCGCCACGCGCAGCTTCCCGGCCAGGTGCACGAAGGCGAAACCGACGACCGCCTGCGCTAGGACGAGGCCGGTGAGGCCCGCGAGCAGCCAGCCCGAGATCTCCCGCGCAGCCGGCTCCCAGGGCAGCAGGATCAGCGCGAGGCCGAGGGCGGCCAGCGGGAGGTGGGCGGAGAGACCAACGTGTGCACGCCCCGGTCGCAGCACCCGGATCGGCGGCTCGCGCGCCAGCGCCAGCAGCGGTGGGCCGGCGAAGGCGAACAGCGTGAGCAAGGCCACGGCGAAGCCGCGCGCGGCACCGGTCATGAGCGGCAAGGGTGCGGCCCCCAGCGTCGCACCGGCGAGCAACCACGCGATGATCTGCTCCACCGCGCCGCCCAGCAGCACACCGAGCGTCGCCGCGAACGCGCCGAGCCACGCCGACTCGAGGCCGACCAGGGTGGCGGTGGTGCGCAGATCCGCGCCCCAGGCCCGCAGCAAGGCAACGTGCAGACGCTGCCGTCGGGCGAGTCGCTCGGCCGCCAGGGCCACGGCCACGCCGCTCACCAGCACCACGGTGAGGCTCGCCAAGGTCAGAAAGCGGCGCGCCCGCTCCACCGTCTCGCGCACCCCGCCCTGCTCGTCCTCGATGTCGATGAAACGCTCGTGCGGGGTCAGGTCGGTCGCAGTCGTGGCGCTCCAGGCGGCCACCGCCTGCGGTCGGCCCGCCACCAGCAGTCGGTACTGGACGCGTGAGCCAGGAGCGATGAGACCGGTCGCCGCGAGGTCATCCCAGGCGATGAGCGCGCGCGGGGCGAGACCGAGGAAGTCGCTGCCGCGATCCGGCTCGTGCACGATGAGGCCGGCCAGCAGGAAATCCTGCCGCCCGATCCGCACCCGCTCGCCGGGGGCGACCCCGAGACGTTCCACGAGCGCCGGGTCCAGCCACAGCTCTCCCGGGCGTGGTGCGCGGTTCAGCGCTTCGTTGCCGTGAGCGGCGGCGTCCGACGCGGCTTCCGTTGCGGCGGCTGGCAGCGACCAGGGTTGCAACGTCACCTGCCCGCGCAGGGGCCAGGTGGCTGCCACGGCCTTGAGGTCGGCGAGCACGAAGCGCCCGTCATGCGCGAGCATGGTGCGCATCTGCGCGGTCCGGGCCGTGGCGAGCCCGTGCCCCTGTGCCGTGTCGATGTGTGCCTGCCGAATGGGTTCGGTGGCGCGCAGCGCGAGGTCGGCACCGACCAGGGTCCGGGCCTGACCTTCGATGACGCCGGTCACCCGGTGCGCGAGGCGCTCGACGCCGGTCGTGCTGGCGGTCGCGAGCAGCAGCGCGACCAGCAGCAGGCGGTACTCACCGGCACGGGCCTGCCACCACAGGCGGCGCCAGGCCAGACGCCAGAGGGCCGTCCAGCTCACGCCCCCGACTCCGCGCCCGGGTTCGACCCTGCGCTGGGGGCAGCGGCTGAGTTGCTGTGCGCCTCCTCGCTCAACCGCCCGTCCTGCATGCGCAGCCGCCGGGCGCAGCGTGCCGCGAGCGCCTCGTCGTGGGTGACGAGCACCAGGGTGGTGGCATGCTCGCGGTTCAGGCGAAACATCAGCTCGACCACCTGGGTGGCGGTGCGGCGGTCGAGATTGCCGGTGGGCTCGTCGGCGAAGAGCAGGCCCGGGCGACCGGCATGGGCGCGGGCGAGGGCAACGCGGCCCTGCTCACCACCCGAGAGCTGGGCAGGGTAGTGGCTGGCCCGCGTCGCCAGTCCCACCTCTGCCAGTGCTGCGTGGGCCAGACCGAGTGCTGCGTGGCCGTGGCCCGCAAGTTCCAGCGGCAGCATCACGTTTTCGAGCGCCGTGAGGGCCGGCAGCAGGTGGAAGGCCTGGAACATGAAGCCGACCCGCCCGGCGCGCAGTCGCGCCCGTCCGTCCTCGTCGAGCCCCGTGAGCTCCTGGCCGTCGATGAAGATGCGTCCGGCGTCCGGCAGATCGAGGCCGGCCAGCAGGGCGAGCAGAGTGGACTTGCCGGAACCGGAGGCCCCGACGATGGCTACCGACTCCCCGCGCGCGACACACAGGCTCACATCCGCGAGCAGCGTGAGTGGCCCCGTGGGCAGGGCTACCTGCCGAGTCAGGCCCTCGGCGCGTATCATCAAAGCCTGATCGGTGCCTTCACTTGCAGGTGGATTTCTCATGATGCGCATGGGCCTGGTGCTGTGGATGGTGGGCGCTGGCGTGTCGGCAGGGCCGGCGCTGGCCGACGGATCGACCACCCTGGTGATTGGGGATTCACTCAGCGCAGCCTACGGCATGTCGCAGGAGGATGGCTGGGTGGCGCGTCTCGCGGCGCGGATGGCGAGCGGAGACGATGGGGCTCGCGTCGTCAACGCGAGCATCTCCGGGGATACCACGGTCGGGGGAGTCTCCCGTCTGCCCGGCCTGCTGGCCACACACAGACCGGCAGCCGTGATCATCTTCCTCGGCGGCAATGACGGCCTGCGCGGCATCGCGCCCGCAGTGACCCAGAAGAACCTCGAGGCGATGATCGAGGGCGTGCGCAAGGCTGGGGCCGCTGCCGCCCTCATCCTGGTGCGGCTGCCGCCCAACTACGGTGAGGCCTACATCAACGCCTTCGAAGGCATGCAACGGCAGATCTGCGCCACCACGGGCGTGCCCTGTCTGGACTTCCCGTGGCAGACGGTGGCGGTCGAGCCGCGCTATCTGCAGGAAGATGGTCTGCACCCGAACGCTGCCGCTCAAGGCGTCATCCTCGAAGCACTCTGGCCCGATCTCTGTCGGTGGCGTGCCTGGTCGGCCTGTGCGGCCGAGCCGATACCGACTGCGGATGCGCCGGCTGAGGCGGATCCTGCGGGGTCGCCGGCTGCCGGTGCCGCACCGTGAGGCGTTTGGCTCCGGTCGGTCGCGGCAAGGGCTCGCGGCCGTGCTGGATCTGGGCTTTCGGGGCCGACGCATGAGGTATTGCAGTCAATGCGCCGGACTCCTCGAGCAGCGCGTGCCGCCGGGTGATGAGCGGCTGCGCTACGTCTGCACCGTCTGTTCGATCGTGCACTACGAGAATCCGAAGATCGTCGCCGGTTGCATCCCCGTCTGGAATGACCAGGTCCTCCTGTGCCGGCGCGCCATCACGCCCCGCCGCGGATTGTGGACACTCCCCGCGGGTTTCATGGAAAACGACGAGACCGCCATCGAGGCGGCCATGCGCGAGACCCACGAGGAGGCCAACGCGCGTGTGGAGATCCTCGGTCTGCACACCCTCATCAACCTGCCCGCCGTGAACCAGGTCTACCTGATGTTTCGCGCCCGGCTGCTGGACCTCGATTTCTTTCCGGGCGCGGAGTCGCTCGAGGTGGCGCTGTTCAGCGAGGACGCGATCCCCTGGGAGACACTGGCCTTCGGGACGGTGCGGCAGACGCTGTGCCTGTACTTCGAGGACGCCCGGGAGGGTGTCGAGCGCTTTCACATGGGTGACATCCTCGACCGCAGCTCTCCGCCGCGCATGTTCCGGCGCCCGGACTAGCCGGTTGGCACTTGGGCCGGGCAGCGCGGGCCAGGCGGCTATCTGCTGCGCCGCGCCCACTTGCCTTAGAATCCAGCGCCCGCGCCGGGACCCAGGCCGCTCAGCCTGGTCGACCGGCCCCGCTGCCGTCGTTCCTTGATACCTCCCCAGAGAGATCCGCTCATGTCGTT
>DBNU01000035.1:0-1648 GCA_002299125.1 Proteobacteria bacterium UBA664 | reverse complement strand
GAGATCCGCTCATGTCGTTACCTCCCCACGGTGCCACCACGCTCCGGCCCCTGCTTGTCGACGCCGCCCGCCACGGGGATCTGCTGGCCGAGGCGCGCACGCTGCGTCCGATCCTGATCTCCTCGGCCAGCGCGGCCAACGCCGTGATGCTGGCGGCCGGATATTTCACGCCGCTGCCCGGATACATGAGCCGGGCTGATGCCCTGCGCGTCGCGCGCGAGATGCGGACCGAGGGGGATGTCTTCTGGCCGGTGCCGGTGCTGAATCTGCTGCCCGCAGCCGACGGGATCGCGCCGGGTGAACGCATCGCACTCACCGATCCGAACCTGCCGGGTGAGCCAATTCTCGCCGTGCAGGCCGTCGAGCGGGTCGAGGTACTCACGGACGAGGACCTGCGCCTCATCATGGAGCGGGTGTTCCGCACCACCGATCTGGAGCACCCGGGTGTGGCCACCCTGCTCGCGCAGGGTCGCACGCTGATCTCGGGGCCGATCGAAGTGCTCAACTTCAGCTACTTCGAGTCGGAATTCCCCGACACCTTCCGTACCGCGATGCAGTTGCGTGAGACCATCGCCGAGCGTGGCTGGCGGCGCACAGTGGCCTTCCAGACGCGCAATCCCATGCACCGGGCGCACGAAGAGCTCTGCAAGATGGCGCTCGAGCGCCTCGACGCGGACGGCCTGCTCATTCACATGCTGCTCGGTCGGCTGAAGCCGGGCGATGTCCCGGCCCCGGTGCGTGATGCGGCCATCCGGCGCATGGTGGAACTCTACTTCCCGCCGGATCGGGTGGTCGTGAGCGGCTATGGCTTCGACATGCTCTATGCGGGGCCACGCGAGGCGGTGCTGCACGCGATCTTCCGCCAGAACGCCGGTTGCACGCACTTCATCGTCGGTCGTGACCACGCGGGAGTGGGCAGCTACTACGGCCCCTTCGATGCGCAGACCATCTTCGATGAGGAGGTGCCGCCGAATGCCCTCGCCATCGAGATCTTCCGTGCCGATCACACGGCGTGGTCGAAGCGGCTGGGTCGTGTCGTGATGATGCGTGACGCGCCCGATCACGCGAATGAGGACTTCGTGCTGCTGTCCGGCACGAAGGTGCGCGAGATGCTCGCCCGTGGCGAGCCGCTACCGGTGGAGTTCGCGCGACCCGAGGTCGCCGAGATCCTGATGCGCCATTACCAGGCGGCCGGCTGAGGGGACTTGAAGGAATCGCCGTGAGCGGCCCGCACCGCATCGGGCCGCCTGCGCGGGGATGCCGCGCATCGGCCTTTGCAGGCCACGGGATCTGGCACTGGAATCTGGCACTGGATCCCCGCCTGCGCGGGGATGACGGTGGTGTGCGGGGATGACGGTGGTGCGGGAGATGACGGTGGTGTGCGGGGATGACGACTCATCGTCATTCCCGCGCAGGCGGGAATCCAGCGTCGTCACGCCGTCATTGCGAAAGAACGGGATCTCCACCGCAGCCTGCCCCCGACTGTCGTTGCAGGAGGCGCGGCGTCGTGGCCTCTGGCCAGATGCGCAACTGCGTCAGGAGTACCCTAGGCGGTGGCGGGAAGCGAGTTACTGCCGCTTCATCGAGTCGAAGAACTCGCCGTTGTTCTTCGTGACTTTGAGGCGTTCGAGCAGGAATTCGCTCGCGG
>DBNU01000011.1 GCA_002299125.1 Proteobacteria bacterium UBA664 | reverse complement strand
TCAATGAGCCCCACAGGCCGAATGCTTCCGGGCTGTAGTGCAGTGAATCATGAACCAAATAGCCTCGGGTGGCAAAGTGTTGCAGATCATGCCTCTTGTGCGCGAATACCGTTTCGTAGCCGGCACGTGCCGCGACGGTGTCCGAACGGGGCCGAAACGCTCGCGATCACGCTGACGTTCCGCCGCCCGCAACCCGTGCGGGGCACCGGGAAGCGGTCACGGGACCCAGCCGTGGCGGGTGTTCAGCTGCGCCGCCCAGGTGCCCTGCGGCGGCGTTCGGGCGCGAGTTCCTCGGCCGTCAGCTTGAGCGCGCGCTGAAAGCTGTCCACTGGCGTGCGCTCGCAGTAGTCGATGACCATCGCCATGATGTCAGTGAAGGACTTGCCCGGTCCGAGTTGATAGGTGTCGTCCACGAAGGTGTGGTAGGCGGTGAAATAGCCCATGGCGTAGAGGCGAAACTCGGCATCATCTCCTGCCGCGCGCGCCTCGTTGTAGCGATTGCAGGACTGGCCGCCAGGGCCCCAGACGGCGTAGTTTCCCTCCTTGTCCGCGGCGCTCGCCGGGGGCGCGATCAGGAGCGCGAGGGTGAGTGGCAGCAGGGCTCGCGCAAGCATCCGATAACGGCGGGTTGGTCTAAGCATCGATGGGGCTCTCCTTGGTTTGATCTACGGACAGGGCGCAAGGACCACCCGTCCTGTCGGGGAGTTCAACCTGCACGCGAGGTCAGGTCAGCGCCAACATCGCGCTGGAGCAGGGCGTGAAGACGCGCTCAGCCACCCTCATGGGGCGTCGATCGGTGGGGCATCAGAGAGGATTGCCGCGATGCCGGTTACCAGTCGGTCGAGACCGCGCGCGAGCCCCTCTCCGGACAGCGCACCGAAAGATAGCCGCAGCCAGCAGCCGTGGGTGAGCCCGAAGGCGCTGCCTGGCAACGTCACCACGCCGTGCTCCAGTACCAGTCGCTCGGCCATCTGCAGTGAGTCGAGCGCCGTATTGAGTCGCACGAGGAAATACAGGGCACCCTCGCCGCCGATGATCTCGCGCACACCGCTGCCGAGACGCAGCAGCGCCTCCCGAAGCTGTCCGGCATGCGTCTCGAGGGTGGCGAGGTGACGCCGTGGCCAGTCGCCACCGGCCGCCAGCGCACCCAGGGCGGCATGTTGCGCAATGTGCGGCGCGCAGATGAGGTTGGTGTCCTGAACCTTCAGCAGGGCGGGGTAGAGATCGGCCGGTGCGAGCAGATAGCCCACACGCCAGCTCGCCATGCCATAGGCCTTGGAGAAGGAGCCCAGCGTGATGGTGCGGGTACTGGCCGGAGCGCCCGGGCTCAGGTGGTGTCTGCCGCCGTAGAGGAAGTACTCGTAGGTCTCGTCGCTGATGTGCCAGAGCCCGTGGGCGGTGGCGAGGCGGTTGAGCGCGCGCAGTTCCTCGGGCGTGTAGACGATGCCGGCTGGATTGTTGGGCGAGACGCTGACCAGTACCCGGGTACGCGGAGTGATGGCCGCCTCGAGGGCGGCGAGATCGGGCCGCAGACCGGGTGCTGGCGGCACGCCGATGGGGCGGCAATCGGCGATGCGCACGGCCATCTCGTGATTGAAGTACCAGGGCAACGGCAGCAGGACTTCATCGCCCGGATCCGTGATCGCCAGCAGGGCCGTGAGGAACGCCATGTTGGCACCGGCCGTGACCAACACCCGCAGGCGATCGCCCACGCCGCTGAAGCCGTTCTCCTGGGCGAGCTTCGCACCGATCGCCGCGAGCAGCGGATCGAGGCCGGCGGCAGGCCCATAGCCGTGCGCTGAAGGCGAGCGCCAGAAGGCGTCCACCTCGGCGCGCGCCTGTGGCGGGGGCGGGAAGAAGGCCACACCCTGGCCGAAGGAGCAGGGTTCGGGGTGTCGGCGTGCGAGCGCGGCCAGATGCGGGATGACGGGTGCATCCACCGCGCCGATGCGGGCACTGCCGGCCGCGTTCCAGGGGCGCAGTCGCCGTGCTTCAGCCGACCCCGCGCCCTCGGAGGTGGGCGTCACGGCGAGTAACTCACCGCGAGGACCTCGATCTCGGTATTTCCGTCCGGGCGTTCCCAGAGCGTGCTGTCGCCTGGACGCTTACCGAGCAGGGTACGTCCGAGCGGCGATCTCCAACTGACTTCACCGTGCTCGATTGCGGCTTCATCCGCACCAACGATGTGTACGCGTCGGCTGGCGTCTTCGTCGTCGGAGAACGTGACCCAGGCACCGAAGTGCACCTCGTCGGTGGGCGCGCTCGGCGGGGGAACCACGATGGCGGTCTCGATCAGCGCCTCCAGCGAGCGTTGTTCCCGCAGCAGTGATTCCCGCTCGGCGGCATGGGCGAGATCGGACTCGGCGGCACTGGCCGCGGCTGCCAGCGCCAGAGTGAGCTCATCGGCGCGACGCTGCCAGGCGGCCATGCCGGCGGGCGTGACGTAGTTCGGGTGCTCGCGCAACAGGGGCGGGATGACCGCTTCGGTGTTCTGCGCGTCTTCCTTGACGAAGGCTCGACTCATGGTGGGGGCGGCTCCTCGCGCACGGGCGCGATGCTTGCCGATCGCCCGCGGTTTTCGGGCGGCTCGTGCAGGGGGGAGGGAGGGCTGCGTGGCCTATTGCAGCGCGAGCAGGCGATTGCCGCTCTTGAACTGGCTGCGCAGGAATTCCATCTGATCGACGAGGATACGCCGGTTCGACAGGGCCAGGAATTCGGCCCAGTTGGGTGCGTAGGGCACGGCGAGCAGGCCCATGCCGGCTTCCTCGGGCGTGCGGTTGCCCTTGCGGGTGTTGCAGTCCCGGCAGGCAGAGACCACGTTCGTCCAGCGGTCACGGCCGCCACGCGACAGGGGGCGTACGTGGTCGCGGGTGAGCCTACCCTCGCTGAAGCCTTGGCCGCAGTACATGCAGAGGTGGCCGTCGCGCAGGAAGAGCTCACGGTTGTTGAGCGGGGGAATATTGCGCTTGATATGCTGCCCGGCAAGCGAACGCTTGACCGCGATGATCGAGTGCACCTCGAGTCGTGATTGTGCGCGGGTTGCGCGGTTCCATCCGCCGCGGAGCGTGTACACGCTGTCGCCGGTAGTCCAGGCCACCATGTTCCGGGTGTAGAGGCACGCCGCCTCCTCGCACGGGATCCATCGGATTGGCGCTCCGGAAATATCCAGCCTGAGGATCATGAAATCCATGGCCCATGATGCTAGCGAAACTCCCACGGGGCCGAAAGCTTCCGCCCTTGGTGATCCGCCATCCGGGCGCTCTGCGCTCGACGATCTGCGTGAACTCATGGCGCGTCTGCGTGACCCGGCCTGCGGTTGTCCCTGGGATCTCGAGCAGACCTTCGCCACCATCGCCTCCTACACGCTCGAGGAGGCCTACGAGGTGGTCGATGCCATCGATCGCAACGACCTGCCGGGCCTCTGCGAGGAACTCGGCGATCTATTGCTCCAGGTGGTGTTCCACGCCCGCATGGCCGAAGAGCAGGGGGCCTTCGACCTCGAGGACGTCGCCCGCGGTATCGTGGCGAAGCTCATCCGTCGGCATCCGCACATCTTCGGGGGCGAGTCGGCCTCCGGGGCTGGTGGAGCGGCCATGGGATCGACCGAGGTCGCCCGACGCTGGGATGAGATCAAGCAGGCCGAACGCGCCTTGCGCGCGGTACCCGCTGGGTCAGCCCCTTCGTTGCTCGATGGGCTGCCGAACCAGTTGCCGGCCCTGCAGCGCGCGGCCAGATTGCAGACCCGTGCGGCCCGCATCGGCTTCGATTGGCCGCATATCCACGCTGTGCTCGACAAGGTCGAGGAGGAGCGCGCCGAGCTGCTCGCGGCCCTCGCTGCGGGTGACGCTGCTGCTGCCCGGGAGGAACTCGCCGATCTCATGTTCGTGGTGACGCACCTGGCGCGTTTTCTCGACGCCGATCCCGAGTCCCTGCTGCGGGGTGCCTGTGGCAAGTTCGAGCGGCGCTTCCGTTTCATGGAGTCGGCCGCCGGGTCGGCAGGGCTTGCGGCCCTCGACCTCGAGGCGCAGGAGGCCCTCTGGCAGCAGGCGAAACGGGCGGGTCTATAGGCGCCCCCGCCCGGCCACACAAGAGAAGGGCCGGTGGGGTTGCCACCGGCCCAAGCCTTGCCATGGAGGAGTGTCACTGACGACGCCCGCACCGGCGTCAGCAGATCTGCAAGCGAATCCCGTGCCAGCGCTTCGCTGTTACTTCGGTTGTCCTCCGCGCCGGGCGTGACCCGCACCGAATGAAACGGGTCGGTGTCGCTCCCCGCCCCCGCCCAGGGACACTCGGGGCCGGCTCACGCCGTCATCCCCGCGCCCTCCGTCATCCCCGCGCAGGCGGGGATTCAGTCCTTCGGCAGCGGTGGCAGGATGTCTCTGGATTCCCGCTTGCGCGGGAATGACGATGAGCCGTCATCCCCCTGACGCCAGCCTCAGTTGCACCACAGCAGATTCATTCACGCCCTCTGCCGGGACGGATCGCTGGCGGGGCGCGTCAGGGATAGGGCGTCTGTGCCAGGAAGCGGTCGGCCTGCTGCAGGCCCCCGGTTCCCCCGGGCGCGATCAGCCGGTCGTGTCGGCCCGCTCTGCCTCGCGGTCCTTGTCGCGCGCAATCAGTGCGTAAGCCGAGTGATTGTGGATGGATTCGAAGTTCTCCGATTCCACCGTGTAGGCGCGGATGCGGTCGTCGTCGTTGAGTCTGGCGGCGACGTCGCGGACGATGTCCTCCACGAACTTGGGGTTGTCGTAGGCGCGCTCGGTCACGTACTTCTCGTCCGGGCGCTTGAGCAGGCCGAAAAGCTCGCAGGAGGCCACGGCCTCCACCCAGTCGATGATCTCTTCCACCCACACGAAGGCACCGATGCGTGCCGCCACCGTGACGTGCGAGCGCTGGTTGTGCGCGCCGTAGTTCGAGATGTTCTTCGAGCAGGGGCAGAGTGTGGTGATGGGCACGACCACCTTCACGATGGTCTGCGGCTGACCCTTCACCAGTTCGCCGATGAAGCTCACCTCGTAATCGAGCAGGCTCTTCACGCCCGAGACGGGTGCCGTCTTGTTGATGAAGAAGGGGAAGCTCATCTCGACGTGGCCGCTTTCCGCATCGAGGCGGTTGGTCATCTCCCAGAGGATGCGCTGGAAGGATTCCACCGTGATGGCCTGCTCGTGGGCGTTCAGCACCTCCACGAAGCGCGACATGTGCGTGCCCTTGAAGTTGTGCGGCAGACCCACGTACATGTTGAAGGAGGCGACCGTATGCTGGATGCCGCCAGAGCGATCACGCACCACGCAGGGGTGGCGGATCGCCTTGATGCCGACGCGATCGATATCAAGCCGTCGGGTGTCCGGGCTGCCCTGGACATCCGGTATATCCTGCGCGGTGACGACATTGGCCTGTGTCATGGAGTTTCCCTCGGCGGGTGGACGGGTGCCCGAGTTGCGGGCGTGGTGCGGGGCCGGCACCGATCCAGTGGGCTGATACATGACGGGCAGCGGTCCTCCGCCTCGCCTCTAAATCGCCTGGTGCAGCCTGGGGCCACAGGAGTGACTTTCCGACTGCGCCGGGCGAATGTCCGAGTACCATACTCGGAGATGGTTCCGGCGACTACCCGCCACCGGGCACGCCTGCAACCGGTGGTCGAGTCCGCTACCGTGCTTGCCCCAGCCCGCTGATCGTCAGGGGAGTTGCCGACCAGACTCACTGGCCACGCGCGACGATGTAGTCCGCCAGCGCGCGCAGCTCGGTCGTGGGGGGGGTGAGTTCCTGCAGGGCGGTCAGGGCCGCGGCATGCAGCGTGGCCAGGGTGGCTCGCGCGCCCTCCAGACCGAGCAGACGGGGATAGGTGGCCTTGCCCTGGCGCTCATCCGAACCCTGGGGCTTGCCCAGCTCCGCCGTGCTGGCCTCGATGTCGAGCAGGTCGTCGCGCACCTGGAAAGCGAGCCCGATGGCGCGGGCGTAACGATCGAGGACATCGAGTTCAAAATCACGGATGCGGGGACTGGCCAGTGCCCCGAGTTGCACGGCGGCGGTGATGAGCGCCCCGGTCTTGCGTCGATGCATATCTTCAAGTTGCGGCAGTGTGAGGGCAGATCCGGTGGCATCGAGATCGATGGCCTGCCCGCCCACCATGCCAAGCGAGCCGGCGGCGTGGGCCAGGATCTGCAGCATGCGCAGCCGCTGTTCCGAGGGCAGCGTGGCCGGGGTGCCGAAGGCCAGCAACTCGAAGGCCAGGGCCTGCAACCCGTCACCGACCAGGATGGCCGTCGCTTCGTCGTAGGCCCGGTGGCAGGTGGGCCGGCCGCGGCGCAGGTCGTCGTCGTCCATGGCCGGGAGGTCGTCGTGGACCAGAGAGTAGGCATGGATGAGTTCGACCGCCGCCGCCACGGCATCCAGATCACGCAGCGAAACACCAAAGGCATTGCCGGTGGCGTACACCAGGAAGGGGCGCACGCGTTTGCCACCGCCCAGAACCACGTAGCGCATGGCCTCGTGCAGACGCGTGGGCGGGGTGGTCGCCGCCGGCAGACACTCGGCGAGGACGGTTTCGATGCGCTGCGCGTGACTCGCAAAGGATTCCGGGAGTGCCATGGGCAGAGGGCTCGACTGGGCAGAGGGGTCGGGGTCGCAGCGAGTGCCAGAGGCTGGTCGCAGCCGGGAGTCAGGAGCGGCCAGCGGAGCCAGTTGTGCCTGCTGAACTCAGGTGCGGGATTCAGGCACCGAGGTCGCGTGGGCCGGGAGGCGCGAAGCCCTCCTCGAGTCGATCACCCTCCGCAGACCAGATCCGTACCTTCTGCTCGGCTGCGTCCAAGGCCTTCTGACAGGCGCGGGTGAGTTGCATGCCGCGCTCATAGTGCTGGAGCGCATCCTCGAGTGACAGATTGCCGGCCTCCATGCGGGAGACCAGTGTTTCGAGGGTCTCGAGCGCGGATTCCAGTTGAAACGGTGTGGTGGTCTCGGACATGCTGCGACGATAGCGCAGCGTGATGAAGCTGGGCAACACGCGGTCGCCGCGGGGGCGTATCCCTGTGTCACGTCGGTGTCGTGTCGGGCCATGGCGAGTCGTGTCGCGCCGTTGGCCGCAATGCGCCACGAGCCCACCGGTTCCTTTTGTGCAGGAAGCCAGATTGAGGGAGCCCAGGATTTGAGCCGACGCTACGACGCCATCGACATCGAAGTGCTCACCGGCCTCGATCCAGTGCGCAAGCGCCCGGGCATGTACACCGACACCACGCGCCCGAACCACCTGGCCCAGGAGGTGATCGACAACAGTGTGGATGAGGCCCTGGCCGGCCACGCGCGGCGCATCGAAGTGACGGTACATGCCGACGGCACCGTAGCCGTACTCGATGACGGTCGCGGCATGCCGGTGGATCTCCATCCCGGCGAGGGTGTCTCGGGCGTCGAAGTGATCCTCACGCGGCTGCACGCCGGCGGCAAGTTCTCGCGCTCGAACTACCAGTACGCGGGCGGTCTGCACGGCGTGGGTGTGTCGGTGGTCAACGCGCTCTCACTCACCCTTGCGGTGGACGTGATGCGTGGTGGCCGTCGCTACGGGATGCAGTTTGCGAACGGTCATCCCCTGGCACCGCTGGCCGATCTCGGTCCGGCACCGAAGGGGCAGACCGGCACCCATATCCGTTTTCAACCGGACCCTCGCTACTTTGAGCATCCACGCATCGCCGTGGGGCGCCTGCGTCATCTGCTGCGTGCCAAGGCCGTACTCTGCCCCGGGCTCGCGGTGCGTCTCATCGATGAGGCCGAGGGCACTGACGAGAGCTGGTGCTACCGCGAGGGCCTCGGCAATTACCTCTGCGAGGAACTGGACACTGCCGAACTGTTGCCAGCGATCGGCTGGGTAGGGACGCAGGCGCAGGAGCGCCAGGCGGTGGACTGGGCGATTGCCTGGCGTGTGGACGAAGGTGAGACCTTCGCCGAGAGCTACGCCAATCTCATCCCCACGGCTCAGGGGGGGACGCACGTCAGTGGGCTCCGCCAGGGGCTGGCCGATGCCCTGCGCGAGTTCTGCGAACATCGGAGCCTGCTGCCGCGCGGTGTGAAGCTCGCCCCCGAGGATGTCTGGGAGCGCTGTTGCTACGTAGTGTCGGTGAAGCTCGCGGAGCCACAGTTCTCCGGGCAGACGAAAGAGCGCCTCACCTCGCGTGAGGCGAGCGCCTTCGTCGCCGTGGCGGTGCGTGACGCCTTCAGCCTCTGGCTGCATCAGCATGTCGAGGCCGGGGAGGCCATTGCGGCTCTGGCCATTGCCAATGCCCAGTCGCGGCTGAAGGCCGCCAAGGCCGTGGCGCGCAAGCGCATCGCCGGTGGTCCGGCCCTGCCCGGCAAGCTCATCGATTGCGTCTCGCCGGATCGATCGCGAAGTGAGCTCTTCCTGGTGGAGGGCGATTCGGCCGGTGGCTCGGCCAAACAGGCACGGGATCGGGAGTTCCAGGCGGTACTGCCCCTGCGCGGCAAGATCCTCAACACCTGGGAGGTCGAAGCACAGCAGGTGCTGGCCTCGCAGGAGGTGCACGACATCGCGGTGGCCATCGGCTGTGATCCGGGCAGCGCGAACCTCACCGAGCTCCGCTACGGGCGCATCTGCATCCTGGCCGACGCCGACAGCGACGGCGCGCACATCGCCACACTCCTCTGCGCCCTGTTTGTGCGGCATTTCCGCCCGCTGGTGGCGGCGGGCCACGTGTATGTGGCCATGCCACCGCTCTATCGCATCGATCACGGCAAGGAGGTCCACTACGCGCTCGACGAGGGCGAGAAGGTGGCCATCCTCGAGCGTCTGCGGCAGGAACGGCGTCGCGGCGAACCCCAGGTGCAGCGTTTCAAGGGGCTGGGCGAGATGAACCCGCAGCAGTTGCGCGAGACGACCATGGTGCCGGAGACCCGCCGTCTGGTGCAGCTCACGCTGGACGCGGAGGGCGAGGAGACCCGCGTCCTCGACATGCTGCTGGCGCGCAAGCGTGCGGGTGACCGCCGTGCGTGGCTGGAGCGCCGCGGCAACCTCGCCTCGCTGGAGACCTGAAGCGCCATGGCCGAAGAACTCTTCGAACGCCGACCGCTGGCCCATTTCACGGAGCAGGCCTACCTCGATTACGCGATGTACGTGATCCTCGATCGCGCCCTGCCGCATATCGGGGACGGGCTGAAGCCGGTGCAGCGGCGCATCGTCTATGCGATGAGCGAACTCGGGCTCGCTGCCAACGCCAAGCCGAAGAAGAGCGCGCGTGCGATCGGCGATGTCATCGGCAAGTTCCATCCGCACGGGGAAGTGGCCTGCTACGAGGCCATGGTGCTGATGGCGCAGCCCTTCTCCTTCCGCTATCCGATCATCGACGGCCAGGGCAACTGGGGCTCATCCGATGACCCCAAGTCCTTCGCCGCCATGCGCTACACGGAGGCGCGGCTTACGGCATTCGCCGATCTGCTGTTGCGCGAGGTGGACCAGGGGACGGTGGACTGGGTGCCCAACTTCGATGCGACGCTGGAGGAGCCGCGGGTGTTGCCCGCACGCGTGCCTGCGGTGCTGCTCAATGGCGCCACGGGGATTGCCGTCGGCATGGCGACCGACATCCCGCCACACAACCTCTGCGAGGTGGTGGCCGCCTGCGTGCATCTCATCGATCACCCGGAGGCCTCGGTCGCGGATCTCTGTCGGCACCTGCCCGGGCCCGATTTTCCCACTGCGGCCGAGATCGTCAC
>DBNU01000121.1 GCA_002299125.1 Proteobacteria bacterium UBA664 | reverse complement strand
TCGCCGTCTTCATGCTGGTGAAAGCGGTCAACCGGCTACGCCGGGAGGTCGAGGCAGCGCCCGCAGCCCCGGCCGCAGCCGAACCCAGTGGCGAGGAGCGGTTGCTCAGTGAGATCCGTGACCTGCTCAAGGCCGGGGCGGGCCGCTGAGTCGGCGGCCTTCTCGCATCGGCACGACGGCTCATCCTACCGCTGCCCTGCTCCAGCCTCGCATGCAAGACATCATCGCGGTGGTCTTCGACTTCGACGACACCCTCGCGCCCGACAGCACTTCCGGACTCCTCGATCACCTGGGCATCGACGTCCCGCGCTTCTGGCGCGAGGCAGTGGAGCCGCTCATCGAGGACGGCTGGGATCCGGTACCTGCCTACCTCTACCGCATGGTGGAGTGGTCGCGCCGACAGGCACCCGAGGCACGCATCACCCGCGCACGCCTGCTCGAATGGGGGCGACGCCTGAAACCCTACGCTGGGGTCTCGCGCCTTTTCGATCGCCTGCGCGCCGAGGCGGCTGCGGTCGATGCGGGGATCAAGGTCGAGTTCTATCTGGTGTCGAGCGGCATTGCGGAAGTGCTGCGCGCAGCACGGATCGCCAGCCAGTTCACCGACATCTGGGCCTGCGAGTTCCATTACGAGACCACGGACGGCGGTATCGACTTCCCGCGCCGGGTGGTCTCCTTCACCGACAAGACGCGCTATCTCTTCCACATCGCCAAGGGGATCCTGGGCGAGGAGGCACGTCGCGATCCCTTCGCGGTCAATCGCAAGGTGCCAGCCGATCGCCTGCGCATCCCCTTCAACCACATGGTTTACGTCGGCGATGGTTACACCGATATCCCCTGCTTCTCGCTGGTCCGCAGTCATGAGGGGATCGCCTTTGGCGTGTACGACCGCGAAGATCGCCGGCGCTGGGGTCGGGCCTGGGGCTTCGTCGAGGACGGCCGGGTCTCCAACCTGCTGCCGGTGGATTACGCACGCAACAGCGCGCTGACCAGCAACCTGTGCATGGCGGTGGAGAGCCTCGCGCAGAAACTGGCCCTGCGCCGCCGCACCTACCAGGGCTGAGGGCCTGGATTGGCGCGATGTCGGCGCAGACCGTGGCCGCTCGCAAGCCCATCGCCCCGTGGGAGAGGGGCTGGGGTGAGGGTCCGGACATGCACGAGCGCGTTTCTTGAGGCATGTCAATGCCTGTGCCATAGTCGAACGCATGGCGCGTCCCACCCGCATGGAGTTTCCTGGAGCCAGCTACCTCGTCTCCACGGCGGCGGTGACGGGGCGCCCCGCCTTCGGATCGGAGGCGGACCGGGCGGAGTTCCTCGACGTCCTCGCCCAGATCAGCCGGCGGCTCGGCTGGCAGACCCATGCCTACGCGCTGCTCGAGGGCCACTACCTGCTGTTCGTCCTGACTCCGCAGGCCGATCTGTCCCGCGGCATGCGTCAGTTGAACGGTGTCTACACCCAGCACTTCAATCAGCGTACCGGCACCGATGGCTCGCTCTTCCAGGGTCGCTTCAAGGCGCTCTTGGTCGACACCGAGACCTGGTACCGCGAGGTGTTGCGCCACGTGCTGAACGAACCCCGGCGACGCGCGCGGATCCGTCGGGTCGAGCGCTACAGCGGCAGCAGCCTCGGTCACCTGCTCACGCCCGAAACCGCCCCGGAGTGGCTACCCGCGGCCGAGGTGCTGACTCACTTCGGCCGCACGCGCGCCAGATCCATCGCCGCCCTGCAGGCCTGGCTCGCGGAACCCGACACCTTCGATCCGCGCCAGCATGTGCGGCGCCAGATCTTTCTCGGTGATGAGGCCTTCATCGACGCGGCACAGCGACTCGCCACCCGGCGCGCACGTGGCAACAGTGGCAAACGCAGCGACCTCAAGGGCTTTCTGCGCGGCCAGTCCGACCCAAAGGCCGCGATGGCGCGCGCCTACCTGTCGGGGCACTTCCGCATGCAGGAGATCGCCGATTTCTTCGCCGTGCATTACTCCACCGTAAGCCGCGCAGTGAAGGCCTGGGAGTCCACCCAGGGCAATTGATCCCGCGGGCAGCGAGTACTCCGGGGGCGTTGTGGGCGCACCTCGGCGGGGTACCACACGGATCGACGGGTGCAGCCGCATCAATCGGCTCGCAGCCCATGCAGCGGCTCCTCTCCCAGCAGTGCCTCCAGGGTCAGGCGCACCCCGAAGCCCGTTTCCTCGCAGGGCACATGGGCCAGCCCGCCCCGGCGTGTGCCGCTCGAAAGGTCGATGTGGGCCCACGGCAGATCCCCGTCCAGGAAGCGCTTGAGAAAGCGCGCCGCCAGGATGTGATCGGCCTCGCCCTCGGGCGCACACTGGAGGACATCCGCCACCTGGCTTTCCAGGGCCTGATCGTAGTCTTCATCCATCGGGAAGGCCCACACGCGCTCGCCCGAACGACGTCCGGCAGCGACCAGGGCCGCGGCCAGTGATTCGCGATTGCTGAAGACGCCACTGTAGGATTTCCCGAGGGCCTGGACGCAGGCCCCGGTGAGCGTGGCGAAATCCATGATGAGCCGCGGGGTGGGTTGGGCACGCGAGGCCA
>DBNU01000132.1 GCA_002299125.1 Proteobacteria bacterium UBA664 | reverse complement strand
CGATCAACAGCCCCGCCGCCGTGGTCGGTGCCACGGCAGCAGAGGCCACCGCCACCATCAGCGGCTGGGGCTTTCCGGTCACGCCCGAGCAGATCGAGACGCTCGCCGCGCAGATGGGCGAGGAAACCTTGCTTGCGCGCACCGGTGGCGCGCCGTCACTCGCGGTGGGCATGGCGAGCCTGTTCTCCGCCCTGGCCGGCGGCCAGTGGCTGGCGATGTGGTATCACTTCGCCATCATGTTCGAGGCCCTGTTCATCCTGACCACGCTGGATGCAGGCACGCGCGTCGCACGCTTCATGCTGCAGGACACGCTGGGGAACCTCTACGCGCCGCTTGGCCGCACTGGCTGGTGGCCGGGCGTGATCGGCACCAGTGCGGTGGTCGTCGCGGCTTGGGGCTGGTTCCTTTACGTCGGCACCATCGATCCGCTGGGCGGCATCAACAGCCTGTGGCCCCTCTTCGGCATCGCCAACCAGATGCTCGCGGCCATCGCCCTGTGCGTGGCCAGCACGATCATCGTCAAATCCGGGCGGGCCCGGCATGCCTGGATCACCGTCCTGCCACTCTCCTGGCTGGTAGTGGTGACCTCCACCGCCGCCTGGCTGAAGCTCAGCAGCGCCGACCCACGCGTCGGCTTCCCGGCCCACGCCGAAATGCTCGCGGCGGAGCTGGCCGGTGGCCGACTCACCGGCAGCGCGCTGGCAAGCGCCCCCAGGCTCATCTTCAACGACTACCTGAACGCCGCACTTACCGCCCTTTTCCTCATCCTCACCTGGGTGCTCGTGCTCGACACGCTGCGCACCTGCCTGAGGCATTTGCGCGGGAAAACGAGCAGCAGCACCGAGACCCCCTACGTCCCGACCCGCCTCAGCCGGGACGGCGGGGACTTCCTGCCCGAAGGGCAGAGTGCATGACCCGCCCCGTGCCGCCGGGGCTGCCCAGCCCGCCCCGCGCGGACGGACTCCTCACGCGCCTGCTGAGCGGGCTCCGGCTGCTGCACGCCTGCCTGCGCCATCTGGCCGACGAGGACGCCTGGGAGCGCGAGCTTCAGCGCCGGACACCACCGGGAACCACTGACCCGGCCGGTGGCCGGGATGCCGTGGCCCCGACTGGCTGCGCGCATCGTGCCCTTGATCGCGGGGCCTTCTGGCAGCGCGAGATGGAGCGGCGCTGGAACGGCATACGCCGCTGCTGCTGAGGATGCCCGCCGGTCAGACGACCAGCGAGTGCAGGAAGGCCTCCGACCAGTCACCCTCACGTGCCCGGACGAAACGGGTGAAAGCTGCCTGCAGCGCGACACTACCTTCGATCAAGGCTGCAACCGGCGCCGAAACGGCCGGGGGCAGTTCGTGCAGTGCGCGCGGTGAGGACTGCACCATGTCTGTCCTGAGCGCACCATCCTCGAGGGCCAGGACGAAGGCGGCGTAGTGAGACTCCATCACTTCGAAGACCGGGTCCCCGGCACGCTGGCAAGCGCGGCGCAGTCGGTCCAGCGGCGTCAGGGCCAATCCCTCGAGCAGAAACTCGCGGCCATCGCCCGCAAGCCTGGAGGCCTCGCCGAGCAGGGCGATGAGGCCGGCATAGTTCATGAAGCGTGAGTAACCGAGTTTCACCTGCCGCAGCGACCAGGCGTCGTCCGCATCGGCGGCCGTCTCGAACATCTGCCAGGCACAGTAGGAACGCCAGTAGCGGATGAGGTCGCAGGTGAGCAGGCGCCAGCCACCCTCGGGATGGGCCGCGACGAAGCCGGTGGCATACCAGGCAAGGATGGCCCGTTGCGCATCGTTGAGCCCTTCACTACCCCATGCCGCGCGGCTGTCGAGCAGGAGCTGCATGCGCTTGCCGAAAACACTCGGGGACTCATCGAGGCGCCCCAGCCGGGCAGGATCACAGAGCTCGGCCACGGTGGTCGGCGAGGTGAAGATCCCCCAGGACTTCGGCAACTGCAGACCGAGGCCGGTGAGCAGCGCGTACAGACGGGCGTGCAGATTGCGGGCCGCCTCGCCATCGGCGGCGAGCCCATCCTCCACGATCACCACCACATCGGCATCGGACCACTCGCTGGCCTCCAGCCGCCCGAAGGAACCGGCCGTGACAACGCTCGCAAGCCCCGGCAGGGGCTCGGCATCGATCGCGGCGCGCATGCGCTCTAGCCAGTCGAGCGAGAAGGCGCGTGCCCTGGCCAGTACCGGGTGGCGCAGGAATTCATCGGGATGTGCGGACAGCGGCATGTGTGGGTTCCAGTGCGCGGTGTCCCGCGCCACGACATACATCCTAACGCCCCTGCTGCGCGCCCGAGCGAGCCGTGCCGCACGCAATGGCACGCGTCTTCATCCCCGCGCCACTCCGTCATCCCCGCGCGCAACCAGCGAACGGACCCGGGCGAGATCGCCTCAAGGCTCACGCCCTGCGCGCAGCCAGGCCTCCGCCACCGGCGCGATCAGCCAGCGCCAGAGGGGCTCGCGACCACGGTGGAAATCCACTTCCACGCGCATCCCGGGTGCAAGTTGCTGAAGCAGCGGGTGCCCGGCCTTCGGGATAACGGTGACGCTGTAGGCCGGCGCTGCCCCCGGGACCTCAGGCAGGCGGGCGTCGGGAGCGATACCCTGCACACGCCCCGGAAGCGCACCATATCGGATCCAGGGCAGGGCGAGGATCCGCAGACTGACGTCCTGCCCCGCAAAGACCCCCTCGTGGTCCTGCTCTGGCAACTGCGCGATCACCTCTGCCCGCGCGACCTCCGGCACGACCTGGCACAAGACCTCACCGGTTGCGATCCACACATCGGCGTAATCCGGCCGCTCGCAGTGCAGGCGCCCGTCAGCCGGTGCCCGGAGCAGCGCCTGCTCGACCCGATGCAGCAGGAGGGCGCGCTCGGCCTCGAGGGCGCGACGTTCACGGCGTGCCGTCGCGAGCGCCATACCCCACTGCTGGCGTACCGAGGCCCGCCGTCGCTGCTCACTGCCTCGCTCTTCATCGAGTTTCAGCGCGAGCGTGCCCTGCTCGGCAACGAGTACCGCGATGGCGCCTTCGTCCTCGGCGCAGCGTCGCTCCGACTCCCAATGCGTGACCGCCGCGATGCGGCCACTGCGGGCGAGTTCCCGATGGGCCCGGCATGCCGGCTGCAACCAACGCGCCTGTGTCGCGAGGCTTGTCAGCCGGGTGGAGACGGCATCTCGCTCGCCCTGCAGGCTGGCGAGGGTGGCGGCTGCGGCTGCGCGCTCCTCCCGTTCGAGCGTGCGCTCGCGCTCGTGCTGCTCGTCCTCTGAGGCGATGTCCCGTTGGCAGAGCGGATCCGGCTCCGCCCCCGCCAGCGCCGAGGCCTCCACACAATCCGGCGGGCCAAACTCGTTCAGCAGGGCAGCGAGCCGTGCCTCGTCCGTGCCAAGCCCGCCGATGGCAAGGTCCAGGGCTTGCAGGCGGAGGTCGTCCTCGCGGGTATCCAGCCGGGCGATCACCTCGCCCCGCCGCACAGCGGCGTGCGCAGGATGCGGCCATTCCTGAACACGTCCCGCGCGCGCAGTCTGCACCGGACGTGCCTCACCGGCCGGTCGTACCTGACCCGGCGCAGTCGTCACCAGATCAGTTACCCCGAAGATGAGGAAGCCAGCGACCACTGCGGCGCAAAGCACGCACAGCGCAAGCAATGGCCGTGACGGTGCCTTCATGACCCGACACCCTGACGGCGCTCGTGACCACCTGCGGTGATCCACCACGTCTGGAAGCCTGCGGGTGCGGCACAGCGGGCGTCGCCGATGAGCAGCAGGGTGGTGTGTGGCCTCCGCTCTGTCAGGAGTGGCCACAGGCCGATCGCCTCGGCGAGTTGCATCTGGCCATGGCCGAGTTCGCAGGCGAGCAGCGGAGGATCGGCAACCAGCGTGCGGGCGAGACCCAGGCGCAGGTGGAAGGCCGGCAGGCCCTCGCCGCTGGCGGGTGTGAGGGGCGTGTCGAGCGCCTCCGGGAGGCGGGTGTACCAGTCGCTGAGTCCGGCGTCCGCCAGAGCCGCAAGCAGACACTGGTCATCTGCATCCGGGGCGGCCAGGAGCAGGTTCTCGCGCAGGGTACCGGGCAACAACGGCGCACCGCCCGTCACGCCACGCATCACCTGGGCAAGGGGCAGGCGGTTTCCCGACGCATCCTGCCAATGCGCCTCGCCCTGCAGCGGGAGATCACCCATGAACGCATCGAGGACACGCTCGCGCGTGGCCCGGTCGGCCGCGAGCAGGGCCAGTCGCCCCCCCGCGGGCCAGGTGCCGGACAAATTGGAGCGTACCTGGGCTCCCGCACCAGCCGATCCACCGTCGAGGGCAAGGTCACCACCCAGGGCCACCTCGTGCAATACCAGCCGGCTGTCGGCCAGTGACCCACCGGACGCCCGCCTCCTGACCGGCGGACGCACGGCCCCAGCGAGCAGTACGCCCAGCCGCTCTTGTGCATGCCGCCCGGTCGCAACCGCCTCCATGCCGGCGAGCAGGCGCATCCATGGCTGCGCCAGACGGGCCGCGAGCAGATTGCAGGCGACGAGACCGCCCGCGCCCAGTCGCCCGCCCAGTACCTCATGCGCACCGACCCCAAGCAGCAGCACCGCCTGTAGTCGCAGCAGGGTCTGGACGGCCTCGCGCGCGACGGCCTGGCGCAGCTCGATGTCTCCGGCCAGGGCGACCTGCCGGGCATCGAGGCTCGCAAAGCCCTGAGTCAGCCCCGCTTCCACACCCAGCATCCGCCAATGGCGACCATTCCGCCCGGCGAGCCCGGCGAAGACCGTCGCGTCACGCTGGGCCAGAGGCTGTGCCCGCTGCCTGCACAAAAGGCCACGGGTGCTGGCGATCTGCACGACGATGATGACCACAGCACACAGCACTGCAACCAGACCGCAGGTGGGTGAGACAAGGACGAGCGCGGCGTGCAGCAACAGCAGCAGCGGGAGGTCCACCAGCGCATCCGTGAACGGCCCGCAGATCGCGGCGCGCAGACGCCCTGCCTCGGCGAGCCAGTTCGTGACGTCACCCACGGCATCCGCGCTCTGCACCGACCGAGCGACCAGCCCGGGTCGCAGGCGGCCATCCACGCCCGCGGCCCACGCCGTGCGGTAGCGCGCGCGCAGACCATTGCAGGCACCCTCCAGCAGGGCCAGCGCCGACAAGCCCAGCACCACCAGGAGCAGGGTGGCCTCCACCCCCTGCGCGAACACCCGATCGAAGACCACCTGAAAGCCGAGCGGCGTCAACAGCCCGCAGAGATGGGCCACACCCGCGACGGTGAGCAGTTCGATGAGCCGGGGTGCGGGGGCCGCAAAGCAGCCACGCAGCCATGGCCAAACTGCCTTCGCCAGAGGCCCTCCCCCCTCCCGGGCGGCACTCCGGGAGGCCAGCGGCCGCGTGGCGGCCACCGGCAGATCCACCGTCGCGACCCCGCCACCGGGCCCCATGCCGTACGTCGCTGCCTCGTGAGTCATGTGCACACGCTGCCACGTGTCCGACCGCGGCAGTGGGCCTGTCCAGGCGGATCGCGCCGCTGGCCCGGTTCCTGGGTGCCAGATCCCCGGGAGCAAGTGTTCCGGGGACCGCACCGCCGATGTCACCCGGACGGTCGCGCTTGCCTAGAATGCGGCGCGTGCATGCCGCCCCCCTACGCCTCTCGGATCCAGTGACGCGCCTGCACGGCGTCGGCGCGGCACTCGCCCAGAGGCTTGCCGTCCTCGGGGTCGAGCGCCTGCAGGATTTGTTGTTCCACCTGCCCCTGCGCTACGAGGACCGCACCCGTCTGACCCCCATCGCCGCCCTGCAGACGGGTGAGCCCGCCCTGGTGCAAGGGACGGTGGAGGTGGTCGACGCCCGCGTCGGTCGACGCCGCGCGCTGGTGGCACTGATCCATGACGGCACCGCGCAGGTGCGCCTGCGGTTGTTTCACTACAGTCGCGCCCAGGCCGAGGCGCTACGGCGCGGGGTGCGGCTGCGTTGTTTCGGCGAGCCCCGGCGCGGGCTCGCGGGCCTCGAATTCGTGCATCCCGAATACCGCCTGCTGCCCGCTGCAACTGACCCCCCGCTCGAGGCCCACTACACCCCGGTCTATCCGACCGTCGAGGGACTTTCGCAGGCCCGCTTGCGTGCCCTGGTGCGACAGGCACTCACGCTGCTCGACAGCACCGCGCGAGACACACCGGAGGCGCTCGAACTGCTGCCCGCGAATGTGCGCCAGGCTTACGAGCTGCCGGCGCTCGGCCCCGCCCTCGCGCTGGTGCACCAACCGCCTCCCGAGATGACCCTTGCCCAGTTCAGCACGCGTCAACACCCCACCCAGCGGCGGCTGGCCTTCGAAGAGCTGCTCGCGCAAAACCTGGCCCTTGCCGCCCTACGCCGTCGCACCGTGACGGATCGTGCGCCGGCACTCGCCGGCGACGGCCGCCTGCTCAAGCGCCTGCTGAACAGCCTGCCCTTCAGGCTCACGGCCGCGCAGCAGCGGGTGACGCAGGAGATCGCTCGTGACCTCGCACAGCCACGCCCCATGCTGCGTCTGCTGCAAGGGGATGTGGGCAGTGGCAAGACCATCGTCGCCTGCTGCGCCGCTGCCCGCGCCTTCGAGTGTGGCCATCAGGTGGCCCTCATGGCCCCGACCGAGCTGCTCGCGGAGCAACACGCGCGGAACCTGCGCCAGTGGCTGGAACCGCTCGGACTGCCGGTACACGCACTCACCGGACGCAGTGGTCGCCGTGAACGCCGGGCGGTGCTGGCCGAGCTTGCGGGCGACCAGCCGATCCTTGCCGTGGGCACGCATGCGCTCTTTCAGGGGGAAGTCGGCTTTGGCCGGCTGGGCCTCGTCATCATCGATGAACAGCATCGCTTCGGTGTGGATCAGCGCCTGGCGTTGCGGGCCAAGGGCACCGACGACGGCAGCTATCCGCACCAGCTCGTGATGACGGCCACACCCATCCCACGTACGCTCGCGATGACCCTGTACGCCGGGCTCGAGACCTCCATCATCGACGAACTCCCCCCTGGGCGCACACCCATCCGCACCATCGTGATCCCGGACAGCCGGCGCGAGGAGATCATCGAGCGCGTCGCCGCCGCCGCCGCGGGAGGTCGTCAGGTCTACTGGGTGAACACCCTGATAGACGACAGCGAGCTGCTGGAGGCGCAGGCCGCCACCGAAACCGCCGAGGCGCTGGCTGCGGCCCTGCCGCATCTGCGCGTGGGGCTGGTGCACGGTCGTCTGCCCGGACCGGAGAAGGCCGCGGTGATGCAGGCCTTCGTCACCGGCGAACTTCACCTGCTGGTCGCCACGACCGTCATCGAGGTGGGGGTGGACGTGCCCAACGCGAGTCTGATGGTGATCGAGAATGCGGAGCGACTCGGCCTTGCACAGCTGCATCAGTTGCGTGGCCGGGTAGGGCGTGGTGCCGTGGCCTCGGACTGTGTGCTCGTCTATCACCCACCCCTGTCCCGCTTGGGCCAGGAGCGGCTCAAGGTCATGCGCGCGAGCACCGATGGCTTCCTCATCGCCGAACGCGACCTGGAACTCCGCGGCCCCGGCGAAGTGCTGGGGCGCCGGCAGGCGGGGCTGGCAGCCTTGCGCATCGCCGATCTGGCGCGTGATGCGGCCCTGCTGCCCGCGGTCACTGCCGCAGCGCAATGGATCGAGCGCGACTACCCCGAACGCGCGCCGGCCCTGATCGATCGCTGGCTGGCCCGCCAGATGGAGTACGGTGCCGCATGAGCCAGCAGGGTCTCGGCCAATGGCGGCCGCTCGATCGCCGGCGCCTCGCCCGCCTACCGGCCTGGCTCGCCCCGTGGCTTGGCGATGCCGGATCGCTCACCGCGCGTCTGCAGCAACGCTTCGGCGGCCGACTCGAGGTGCGCCCACTCACCCAGCGGCGCGTGCCTCTCAGCCTGGACGAAGGCCGTCTGCTCGATCTGCGCCGCGGACGCCAGGTGCGCCTGCGCGAAGTGCTGCTCTGCGTGGACGGCCTGCCTCGCGTGTATGCTCGAAGCCTGCTTCCGGACGAGAGCCTGCGTGGACGCATGTATCCGCTGGCGCGTCTGGGCCAACGACCGCTCGGTGCCTGGCTGTTCTCACAACCGGATCTCCTGCGCGACCACATGGGCCTCGCGCGAGTGCCACTGCCAGTGGTCCTCGGGCCGGAGTGCGCAAGTGCCGGCCCCGGCCACGCCTGGGCACGCCGCTCGCGCTTCCGTGTCGCGGGCCGGCCCATCCTGGTCACCGAAGCCTTTCTCGCCGCGCTGGGATCCGCATGAACACTCGCCGCACAACTCAACGCCCTGACCAGGCCCGTCGCATCACCCCCAACGGGAGTAGGCCACTCGCCCGGCTGCCGGCCTTCTTGCGGCTCACGCGCATCGATCGTCCGGTGGGGATCTGGCTCCTGGCTGCGCCCGCATTGTGGGCGCTGTGGCTGGCCGCTGGCGGCTGGCCTTCCGGCATCAACCTCACCGTGTTCCTGCTGGGCTCCGTGCTGATGCGCTCGGCCGGTTGCGTGATCAACGATTTCTTCGACCGTGATTTCGACGCCCAGGTGGCGCGTACCCAGGGTCGCCCACTCGTGACCGGAGAGGTGGCACCGCGCGAGGCCCTGGTGCTGCTCGCCCTGCTGCTCGCCGCCGCCGCCTGCCTGTTACCCCTGTTGAACGCACCCGCGCGCTGGCTGGCACTGGCCGCACTCGCTCTGGCGCTGACCTACCCCCTCGCCAAGCGCTACACCCATCTGCCCCAGTTGCACCTGGGGATCGCCTTCGGCATGGGTGTGCCCATGGCCTGGGTGGCCGAGACGGGCGAGTTCACGCGCGTCGCCGGGCTGCTGTTCATCGCCAACGTGCTGTGGTCGCTGGCCTACGACACCCTCTATGCCATGGCGGATCGCGACGACGACCTCCGCGCCGGTGTGAAGTCCACCGCCATCCTGTTCGGTGAGCTGGACCTGCTCATCGTCGGGGTGCTGCAGATCCTCACCCTGCTGGTGCTCGCCATGGCAGGCAGCCAGGCAGGGCTCGGACTGGCCTACCACGTGGCCCTGCTCGGCGCGGCCGGCCTCTTCGCGTGGCAGCAGTACCTCGCCCGCGAGCGCCAGCCCGAGCGCTGCCTGCGCGCCTTCCGCAATAACCAATGGGTCGGGGCGGTCGTCCTGCTGGGCGTGATGGCATCGCTTTAGGGAGTTTTTCCCCTGCTCCGTGGGGAAGGTCCCGTGGTAGGTTCAAAACGTGTGCGGGCCCGTGGCAGGGGCCGAACACCGCGGACGCCCTTGGTCCGCGCGCGATCTTGCGTCCGCAAACCTTTCTGGGAGATTCCGCAATGAACGTCTCGCTCCATGTGGCAGCATGGGGTGCGCTCGCGCTGCTATCGGCAAATCCGCCGGCTCACGCAGCCAGCGTCCCATTCGTGAACACGCCCTTCGATGGCTTCAGGCTCTTCGATTCCGGCGACCTCACCCGCCCTGAGCTGGGGTTGACAGTGAACCCCACAACAGCGGCTTGGGACCACGCAAGCACCGCTCTTGGCTTCAGGGTTTACCTCGACAACCGGAACGACTTCGACCAGAGCAACGACATCTGGCGCTATAACTACACCTTCAACGTGCCCGAAAAGGCCATCAGCCACGTAATCCTGGAAACCACGCCGGGCATCCAGCTACTGGACGGCACCACTACCGCAGGTCGCGAGGGCCCCGGTATCTTCGGTGATAGCGGCCGTAGCACCCCCGGCATCCCAGGCACCATCCACGGCGTCAAGTTCGACACCACCGGCGACCCACTCAGTTTCTCCTGGCAGATCGTGACGGATCGCGCGCCCATGTGGGGCGACTTCTACGCCAAGGACGGAACGGTCCGGATCGGTGATCAGCGCTTCGACGTCTTTGCCTTCAACCTGAATTTCGGGCAGATCGCCCCGCTGTACGTGCAGGGCGTCTCAGAGGCCGGCTTCGCCATCGTGCCGAACTTCACCACCGGTGGCCCGGTCGCCGTGCCGGTACCTGCAGCCGTGTGGCTCCTGGGCTCGGCCCTGGGTCTGGTCCCGGTGTTGGCTCGCCGCCGGGCGACCTGAGGCATCTGCCTTACGAGCTTGGGAGGCCCCGCAACAGCCAGCGGGGTCTCCCCGGCTTCAACCTGCGTCCCGGCGCGATGCCGCCGGGCATCCCGTGCGACACTGACCCACCATGTCGCATCCGAACCGCGGGGGGTCAGGTCCCTCACTCCCGGCCTTAGTGCTCGTCTCTCTGCTCGCGCTCAGCATCGGCCTCGTCGCGGCCTCTGCCGGGCTGCGCTTCGAGGCGGCGGCCATGGCCGGCGTGACGGTGCTGATGGCGGGCTTCTGGATCACCGAGGCCCTGCCGCTGGCCGTCACGGCCTGTCTGCCGCTGCTGCTGTTTCCATTGCTGGGCATCGCCTCACCGGCGACGACGCTGCTGGATTACCTCGATCCGGTGAACTTCCTCTTCCTCGGTGGCATGTGGATCGCCGCCTGCATGCAGCAGTGGGGACTGCATCGCCGGATTGCCCTCGGGGTCGTCGGCGTTCTCGGCAACGGGCCACGCGGGATCGTGTTCGGCTTCATGCTCGCCACGGCCTTCGTGAGTCTGTGGATCTCGAACACCGCCACCGCGATGATGATGTTCCCCATCGCGCGCGCACTCATGCTCGAATGCGAGACCGATCCCGCGCTCGATCGCGCCGCCCTGCGCCGCTTCGGCCAGGCCCTCATGCTGGGCGTGGCCTACGCCGCAAGCCTCGGCGGCATGGGCACGAAGATCGGCACGGCACCGAACCTCATCTACGTGCGCCAGGCCGAGTCCATGGGCATCGGCGTGAGCTTCACCGACTGGCTCGCCATCGGTCTGCCGCTGGTGCTGCTGGCCCTGCCACTGACCTGGGCCTGGCTGGTATTCCTCGCGACCCCCATCGCCGCCGGCTTCAGACCCACCCGGAGCGACGCCCTGGCCCGCACCCGGGCCGCGCTCGGCCGCATGGGTCGCGGCGAATGCGTCGCTGCCGGGGCCTTCCTTGTCGCGGCCCTGGGCTGGGTATTCCGGCGTGACATCGTCATCGACCACTTGGTCGTGCCCGGCTGGTGGGATGCCCTGCCCTACGACTGGGAGACATTGCTCGGGCGGCCGCTCGCAGCGATGCCTTGGCCGTGGTCGGAAATCCTGTCGCGTGACATCGGCGACTCACTGGTCGCGCTCGGCGTGGGGGGCTCGCTGCTGCTGCTGCCGGTAAGCCTCAGACCCTGGCAGAGCGCGCTGTCAGTACGCCACGCGGTGCGGATCCCCTGGAGTCTGCTGGTGCTGCTCGGTGGCGGCTTCGCCCTTGCCCATGGCGTAGCCGCCTCCGGGCTCTCGGAGGCCCTGGCGCAAGTCGTGGCCCCAGTCGCCACGCTGCCGATGTGGGCGTCCCTGCTGGCGCTCTGCCTGCTCGCGGTGCTGCTCTCGGAGGTGGCCTCGAACACGGCAACCGCCAGCATCCTGCTGCCACTCATCGCCGCCCTCGCACCGGTGCTGGGGCCGGACACCCAGACGCTCATGCTGGCGACCACGCTCGCGGCCTCGCTGGGTTTCATGCTGCCGGCAGGCACGCCTCCGAACGCGCTGGCCTATGCCAGCGGCTACCTGACGGTCGCGAAGATGGCACGGGTGGGTCTGGTGGTGGACATCGGCGGGGCCATACTGGTGGCCGTCGTCTGTCTGTGGCTGCTCTGAGAGCGGGTGACGGGGCCGCGCGGATGACGGCTCATCGTCATTCCCGTGAAAGCGGGAATCCAGCGTCATCGAGCCATCGTTGCGAAAGGCACTGGATCCCCGCCGCAGCCTGCCCTTGGGTGTCCCTAAAGCCGTTCGCGCAGATGAGCGATCACCGCCTCCAGGGCCGCACGGGTCGGTTCACCTGCGCGATCAATGAGATCACGGGTGAGCACTGCGTGCGGAAAGGGATTCCCCTGCGGGTTCTTCGCTGTATCCGGCAGCACGTGCTCCTGCACGCGATCGGCACCCACACAGGCGCGCAGGGTATCGATGCGCCCGGCCCGGCAGGCGGGATCACCGGCAAAGCGCAGCACCATGAGGGGGAGATCCTCACGGGCGCACAGCGCCTCGACATCGGCACGCGTCAGGGCCACGGCGTGCGCGCGATGCAGCGGCAGGGAAGGCTCTGCGGCCACGGAGGCGTTCACCACGGGCTCGACCGCCACCGACCAGGCGAAGTTGCCGGTCATGCACAAACCGACCACACCCACGCGCGAGTGGCCGCAACGTTGAACCAGATGCCGAGCAAGGGCGCGCAGCCAGCCAGTCAGCGGCCCCGCGCCATCGCTGGCAAAGAGGTGGATCTCGCGCGAGATGCAGGCCCGGATGAGGCCCGCCGCCAGGCCAGGTGCCTCTGCCGCGCGGGTCGCCGAGGCATCCGCCGGTTGGTAGAGCGCGGGCGTGAACACGGTGAAGCCCGCTTGGACGATGTACCGTGCCAAGCGCCAGAACTCGGGGCCGAAACCCGGGAGTTCGTGCAGCAGGATGACCGGTGGACCACGGCCGCCGAAGAGCACGGGGTGGCCGATTTCTCCTTCGCGAAAGGCGAAGACCTCCGTGAAGGGGGCTGTGCTTTCGGCGGACACCTGAGCGCCCCCTTGTTCTGTCACCCCATTCTGCAGCGATTACAGCGCGCGGCGGGGGGCACAGATGACCGCGCGGGAGTCGATGGATGGTGCCGTTGAAGGGAGTCGAACCCCCGACCTACTGATTACGAATCAGTTGCTCTACCAACTGAGCTACAACGGCACGCGAGCGCGGAAGGATAGCCGCGACGCGGGCGAAGGCAAAGGGCCGGCAGGGCCGTGTAGCGCCCAGGTCGTAATGTCCCCCTTGTGCAAAGTAGAAATGTCCCCTTTGGTCGCTCAGCTCCGTTCAGCGCGCGGTCACGGTGCGGGCGGCAGCTCGGCGTCACCCGGTGCCGGCGCGAAGCCAAAACGCTCGAACAGTGGGCGCATCCGCTCGCGATTCAGCAGGTAGTCGAGGAAGGCGGCGGCGGCGGCATCCTCGCCCCCCCGCACGCGCGCGACCCAGTAGACGATCGGTGGATGACTGTCGGCCGGGAAGCTCGCTACCTTGCGTACCCGTGGCTCGGCCAGTGCGTCCGTCTCGTAGACGATGCCCAGCGGCAAATCGCCGGCGGCCACGACCTGGAGCGTCGCGCGGACGTTCTCCAGGGGGGCAAGCCGATGCTGCAATGCCGGCCAGAGCCCCAGAGACTCGAGGGCGGCCTGGGCATAGCGACCGGCCGGAACGTGGCCCGGATCGGCCACCGCCAGTCGCTGCCCCTCCCCCAGGGCCTGCGGCAGATCGTTCAGGGTGGCCAACACCACCGGGGCCGCTGCCGGGGCAATCAACACCAGGGTGTTGCCGGCCCAGGCGTGGGGCTCGCCCTCGACCCGGCCGCGGTCGATGAGCCAGCGCATCCATTCCCCGTCCGCAGACAGGAAGACCTCGGCCTTCGCGCCCTCGGCGATCTGGCGGGCCAGGAGCGAGGTGGCAGCGTAGTTCGCACGCACCCGCTCACCGCCCTCGGCCTCCCACGCCGCGATGGCCTCGTCCAGCACGTCGGCCAGACTGGCGGCTGCCCATAACTCGACCTCGGCACGGGCGGGAACGGACGCCGTCAGGCAGGTCAGGAACAACGCCACCAACCAGTGCCATGTCCTGCCGTGCCATATCTTGCAGTGCTTCATGCTTGCGCGTCTCCCGAAGTGGTTGGGCCCATCCGTCCGGCGAGGCGAAACGGCGCCGGATCGAGCCAGGGCTCGCGACCGAGTACCAGGTCGGCCAGGAGCCGCGCCGAGCCCGGGGCCAGCAGGATACCGTTGCGAAACTGGCCGGTGTTGAAATAGAGGCCGGCGAGTTCCGGATGAGCACCGATGAAAGGCAGGTCATCGGGCGATCCGGCGCGCAATCCGGACCACTGCCGCACCGGGGCATGCTGCGCCAGCGCTGGAGCAAGAGCCGCCGCCGACTGCCTCAACAACTCCGCGGCCTCCGGCGTGGTGGCGTCATCGAAGCCCACATCCTCCACCGTGCTGCCGCAGAGGACATGGCCATCTCCACGCGGGACCAGGTAGCGACCCGCGCCAAGCACGTTGCGCCGAGGTGCTCCCTCCGTCAGGTGATAAAGCAACATCTGACCCCGCACCGGACGCACCGGTGGCAGCAGAAGGGCCTCACCAAGGGTGCCGCTCCAGGCACCAGCGCATATGACGACCACCTCAGCCGCGCAGATCCCCTGCGCAGTGACCACACCGCGGAGCCATTCGCCCTCGCTCGCGATGCGGATGACAGGAGCGTCCTCGATGACGGACACCCCGCGCGCAACGAGCGCCGTGCGCAGCGCCTTCAGCAACCGAGGGTTGCGCACCTGCGCGCAATCCGCCACCCAGAGGGCGTCTGTGGCGGCTGCGGCGGCATCCAGTTGCGCCACACGCCGGGCGTCCACCTGCTCCACGCTCCGCCGCGTGCGACGTGCCCACAGATTGGCCGCTGCAATCTGCTCGGGGTCCGGTTGCAGAACGAGGAGACCATTGCGCATCCAGCCTGGGTCTGCGCCAGTCTCCTCGGCGAGTTCGGCCGCCCAATCCGGATAGGCCGCGGCGCACCACTCAGCGAGTGTCTCCAGCGGCGCTGGCAAGGCCCACGGCGGGATCGGCATGAGCAGCCCGGCGGCAGCCCAGCTTGCTCGCCGTGCCGGCGCAGCGGCGTGTACCGTGACCTCCGCGCCGGCCCGGGAGAACTCAAGGGCCGTAGCCAGACCGACGACACCCCCACCAATGACACGAACCTGCATCTGCTCCTCCGAAAGTCGGTAACCATGTCGACCGGTTCTGACTGGACGATATACGCACTGCTCCGTCCCGGCGGCACCGATGATCGCTGGCCATGCCTGCTCCAGCACGTGAGGCCAGAACGGGCACAGTTCTCATTATGGAAAGGGCGTTGGCCGCTCATCGGTCACGCAGTGACGTTCGTCGCCGCGACTAACGAAGGGGGCATGACTGCCTGCTAAACCCTGTGTCATGAAAACCGTCCTCGTCAGAGCTTCATCCGTTTCGCTGCTGCGCACCGTTGCGCCCTGTGCGCTGCGTGGCTTCACGCTCGTCGAACTCATGATCACCCTCACCATCGCCGGGATCCTGCTGATGATCGGCGTCCCCGCCATGGATCGGCTGATCCGGAGCAATCGCCTGACCACCGAAGCCAACCAGTTCATCTCGGCCCTGCATGGTGCCCGAGCAGAGGCCGCCCGCCTGCGCGGTCCCGTCACCCTGCGTCCACTGGGTGCCGGCGGCGCGCTGGGCGGCGCGGCACCGGACGCCGGCTGGGACTCCGCCGGCGGTTACGCCATCGTCGCCGAACCGCGTCCCTTCCAGGATCTCAACCGCGATGGCGACTTCCTCGATCCCGGCGAGATGTCGCCAGTCAATCCCGCGATCCTGCGTTCGTTCCCGGCGCTGTCCCGGGCGACGCTGATCCGCCAGCTAGACGCCGACAACCTCATGGTCACCTTCGCACCGAACGGTATGTTGCAGACCCGCGCCATGCAGCTCCGGTTGTGCGACGAAGGCAGCCCGGAATGCCGTCAGATCACGGTGAGTCCGGCCGGACGCGTCACCGTGGTGCGTATCGCGTACTCCGGGGGTTAGACGTGATGGATTATAAACTCATGCCCTCGCACGGAATGCATCGCTGCGACCATGCGATCACTCGTGCCGATCGCAGCGGATCGGGTGCAAGCGACGGCCACGCCATCCGGGCCTGCACTGCCGTAGCCCGTCATCAATTCGGCCTGACCCTTCTGGAGGCCCTGATCGCGCTGCTGGTCCTGGCCGTCGGACTGCTGGGCTTCATGGGGCTGCAGGTACGTGGGCTAGCTTACAATCACGACGCCTACGTGCGCAGCATGGCCACCGTGCTCGCTCACGACATGATCGAACGTGTGCGTATGGCGCGCGCCAATGCGCCCAACGAAGCCGCGCTCACGCAGATCTATGATGCCCTCACCACGGGTGTTGCAGCAGGGGCCGTCTGCCAGCCCGTGGTCGCCGCACCCAATCACGCCGCCCGCGTCGCCGGTGAAAAGATCTGCTGGGAGGCACAGGTGCAGGCGACGCTCCCTGCCGGTGTGGCTCGCATCGATCGACGCGCCGGAGCCAACGCGGGCTCGCCACTTGATGACATCTTCACCATCACGCTCGAGTGGCGCGATCGCACGGCACCCAATGGCCAGCCAGTCACCCAAGTGTGGGAGTTTCAGCCATGAGGCCCCGACAGCTTCGCCCCGACCCGGCGCGCCTGCCGCAGCACGGCTTCAGCCTGGTCGAACTGATGGTGGCGATCACCATCGGTCTCTTCCTGCTCGCCGGTGCCGTGACCATGTTCACGACCAACCGTCGCGTGTACGAGGATCAGCAGGACCTCGCCGAGTTGCAGCAATCAGCCCGCTTCGCTGTCGAGACCCTTGCCTATGACTTGCGTATGGCCGGTTATATCGGTTGCGCGCACGACCCCGTGCGCCTGGTGAGCCTCCTTGCCGGTGCGGTCCAGAACGGTGGCGTGGCCGGTGGGCTGTTCGATTTCTCGCAGCCCGTCGAAGGTCTGGAGGCCGGCAGCAACTGGCTGCCGACCGGCAACGGCATGGACTTCGTGGTCGTCAACCGCGGCGCACCTGCGGTACTGCTCGATGACCCTGCCGGTCCGGCAGTGGACGCCTTCAGCGATGCCATTACCATCCGCTCCATCGGCGGCCCGCGCGCCGACATCACGGCCCCGGCCAACGGTGCGATCGGCGGTGTAGTGACCATCGACAACACGCTGCTGCGTATCGCATCGGGTGACGTGGTGGCGATCTCCGACTGTGCTGGGACCGAACTCTTCCAGAACACCGCGGCGACCGACCCTTTGAATCCCATCGCCACACTCGGTCACGGCGATGGCGGGCTCGGGATCGAGACGACCAACATGCGCGCAACACTATCGCGCAGCTACACCAACGACCTGACCAGCCCTGCCTCGGTCTCGCGGGTAACCGCCGTGCGTTATTTCGTTGGCAGCTTCGTGCCGGACGGCCCTGCGGGTGTTCAGGAGCCACCCCGTCGGGGATTGTTCCGCCGTTACTGGGATCCAGTGGCCGCCGGCGGTGGGCTAATGCGCAACGAGCTGCTGGTCGATGGCGTGGACCGCATGGAGATCACCTACGGCGTCGATGGCACAGGTGATGGTCTGCCCGATGTCTACGTGCCAGCAAACGATGCAGCACTGGGCGCGCAACCGCGCAATTGGGCCAATGTGACAGCCGTACGCATCGGACTGCTCCTGCGCAGCCTCCGCCCTCAGGCGGGCGAGTCAGACCGGCCGCCACCGGTCGCAGACCCCATCTGTGCTGACCTGCGCGAGGTCAATGGCACCTGCCTGCCCTATGGCTCACAGCCGGCGGCGGCGGCGCTCGGATTGATTGACGGGGTACGTCGCCGGGTCGTCAGCACGACGGTCTTCCTGCGCAACGACCTGCCGGTTCCCAATCCCTGAGCAAGACCGCGCACGTCACTATCCGCTCTCAACCCCAAGCAACAGCACGCCTCTCATCGACTTGCCCGAGCCCCGCAGCCATGAACCGTGAAACCCTCCTTCAGACTCATCAGCCACGACCCGGCAACCAGCGCGGGGCCACGCTCATCGTGGCGATGGTGTTGCTGCTCATCCTGACCCTCCTCGGCCTGCAGGGTTTGAACAACGTGGCGCTGCAGGAGCGTATGGCTGGCAGTTCGCAGGACGCGCTCCGTGCGCTGATCGCCGCCGAGTCAGGCCTGGCCGCCGCCATGAATGACCCGGGACTCACCACCCAGACGCAGGTAGCAAATCAATCCGAGGTGCTTGCCATCGCTCTGCCACCGCCGGCTGGTGGGGGCATGGCGAGAAGCACCGGTGCCAACTATCTGCTCATGCCACGTGGTGAGACCTCTGCGCCAGCCGGCTCCGGCTTCGGTGTCGATACCCCAGTCTTCCATTTCGAGCGCATATCCACCGGCTTCGGCGAGGCGACCCCGCCTGGGGACGCGGATTCCGACTTCATCGGGGTGGCGCAGGGAGCAGTGGTGCGTCTGCATGGTGGCGTCTACCAGGTCGGTGGCAGCGGCGGTGCCAGCGGCAGTCTGCTCGAAACCAGCGCGGGCTTCGTGGACCCCGGCCCCTAGGCAATGCGCACTGCCACGCCGACCGCACCAGCGAACATCAAGCCCACTCCACACCATCAGCAACGACAGCCGGCCCGGCTCGGGCCTCGAGGAGTCGCTCCATGCAGCCGACATTGATGAGGAGTCTCGCCAGCGGACTCGTGCTCGGGCTCTTCACTGGCTTCGCGGCAGATGTTCCAGCAAACAATCGCGATGCCACCGAGATCTTCTTTGGACCACAGACCCTGCTGCAGGGGACTTCGACCCCCAACATCCTGCTCGCCCTCGATACCTCGGGGTCAATGATGATCCCTCTGGCCGGTGGCTCTCAGACGCGCTTCCAGGCACTCAAGGACGCCACCCGACGCCTGTTGATCGGCATGAATAACGTCAATGTCGGCCTGATGCGCTTCACCTGCCCGGGTGGACCCATCCTCTATCCATTGGCCAACATCGACGGCCCCTCGCTGGATCAATTGAACCAAACCGTGCGGGTCGCCGCCAGCGCGCCCAACGACGATGCCGAGGAAGGCACGCCCCCGGCCGCGCCGACAGTCACCAGCAATACCACCTGGTTCGCTGGCAATGCCGAGCTGCACCGCAGGGTGCTCGCGCTCGGCAACACCATGCGGGTGGAGCAGTTTGCGCCACAGAGCGATGAGGAGTTCGAGTTCGGCACCGGCGAAGTCATGAGCGCTGGCGGTGTACAGTGGGACATCAGAGACGCTCAGCGCAACGGCGTGCGCTTCGCCGGACTCGGCAGCCGCCTGACCACGGCCGAACTGGCGCGGCTCGCCAGTGTGACCCTCCGTTTCACCGCGGCCCAGGATCAATCCGGTGGCAGCGGTGTGATCCACTTCCAGGGGGAGCGCAGCGCCGCCTCGCCGCCCTTCAACGGCAGTACAGCATTCAACCCGGCGAGCCGACCCCTGACGGACCGCCTGGTGCCGTGGTCACCCCCCCCGGCCTTCGCGAACCGCCAGACCTATCACTCGCCGGAGCTGCTGCCGCTCTTCCAGGAGGTCATGAGCACCCCGGGCTGGAACCTCGCCAGCAGCGCACTCACGCTCTACGCCTTCACCAGCCCCGCCCCGTACGTCTCCGCGGCAAGTGGCGAGGCCTACCTGCGTGGTGCCGCCGTGCAGCGTTCACCGCGCCGGATCAACTCCAACGCCGTCCAGGATCAGATCACCCTGCAGGTTGGTGTGGCCTCGAGCCAGAACGTCGGCATTCGCTTTCCGGTCGTCGACATCCCCAAAGGGGCCCAGATCCGCGCCGCGCGCGTCGTCTTCACCGCTGCGCCGCATCCACATACGGACGGTCGTCGCTCGACCGGCCTGCCGGATGACCTCATCAATCCCATCGCGCTGAGCACGCCAGTGAGTGTCGCGATCCATGGGGAGCGGACCGGCAATGCCTGCCCCTTCGCTGCCACCGGAAGTACACCGCCCAGCGCCGCCGATGGCTGCACACCGGCCACGACTTCGCCCGGCCGCGTCAGTTCACGCCCGCTGGTCTCCGCAAGCATTCCTGCGTGGAACATCCCCGCGCTCACCCCGGATCTCACCTACTCCACGCCGGACATCGCCAATGTCGTGCAGGAACTGGTGAATCAGGACGGCTACTGCGGCGGCAACGCGCTGTCACTGCAGTTCCGTCACGTACTCGGTCACGGACAGCGCATGGTGTATTCGGGCGAGGACGGTGCTCGCAGTCCCCGGCTCGAGGTGGAATTCGACTCCACCACACTCGCCAGTGTCCCGGACGCGGGCTGCATGGTCCGGGTCGTCACGGCGCGACCGGCCATCATGGTGGACGATGCCTGGAGCGAGAGCGCTCGCACCAACGTCAGCGGATCGCTCGTCGTGTCTGGCGAACACACCCAGTGGTCCGGGATCCGTTTCCAGTCCGTCGGCATTCCTCGCGGGGCCCGCGTCATCGACGCCGCCCTCACGATGCGGGCCACAGGCACCAACGCCGGGGCGTCAGCGCTGCGGATCTGGGGCCAGAATGCTGACACAGCCCATGGCTTCAACACCGGCTCGGGTGCCGTGAGCGGGCGACCGCGCACCGCCGCGAACCTGACCCTGACGCTCAATTCAAACAGCAGCCAGTACCGGATCACCGGCCTCGCCCCGCTGGTACAGCAGATCGTCAACCGCGGGGGTTGGGAGTCCGGCAACGCGCTCGCGCTGCTCATCCAGAACGACACACGCAACCGCAACGACCGCATCGAGGTACACAGTGCCGACTCTCGTTTGACCGAGGCACCGCTGCTGTCCGTGCGCCTCGACCTGAGTCAGGTGGCGAGCCGCCGGACCAACCGCGACGAGATGCTGGCTGCTGTGGAGGCGATGACCGCCGAGGGCTGGACGCCACTCGTCGGCACCCAGCTCGAGGCCGCGCGCTACCTGCACGGTCTCGGTGTGCTCCATGGCCGTGGGCTCGGCCATACCAATCCCACGCTCAAGTCCCTGAGCCACCCGCAGTCCTACACGGGTGGCACCCCGACACCCGCCAACTGTGGCTCCCGCCCAGGCCAGACACCCTGCACCGCCATCAACGGCAATGCCGTCTACCGTTCCCCCATCACCACCGAGTGCAGTCCGAACCACTTCGTGCTGCTCACCGACGGCGAGGCCAACCACAATCATCTGGAGAACAGCACCGATCATGGGCGTTCGCTGGCACGCGACTTCGTCGGTGCCAACTGTCAGATCACCATCAACAACCCGGATGGGAAGGGCCCGGGCGTGACCCTCACCCGCAATCTGGGCACGAATACCAATGAACTCTGCGGACGCGACATCGCCCACCGCCTGGCCCATCCACCGGCGGGGAGTGGCGACACCCTGAACCCCGCGCACCAGCGGGTGGTCACTCACACCGTGGCCTTCAATCTCGCGGCGGGGATCGGTCATCAATTCCTGCAGGACGTGGCGGTCAACGGTGAAGGCACCTACCACTCCGCGAACACGGCCGATGAACTCCTCGCGGTGTTCAACGACATCGTCGAGGGCATCGACAATCAGCCCACGACCTTCACCGCACCGGCAACATCAGTGAATACCTTCAACCGGCTGCGTAACCTGGAAGACGTCTACTTCTCGATGTTCGAACCCTCGCTCACCTCTGCCTGGCGCGGCAACATCAAGCGCTATCGCGTCTCGGGTGAGGACATCGTGGGCTTGGATGGCCGCCGCGCCGTGGATCAGGTCACGGGTGAGTTCCTGGAAACCGCGCGTTCCTTCTGGGACGTGGATGGTCAGGCAGATGGCCGCAAGCTGGCTGCGGGTGGCGCGGTGGAGGCCCAAAGGGCGCTATCGCCGGCCCTGCGCAGGGTCTTCACCTACCTCGGCAGCTACGCCAACGTCGCGAGCAGCCGCGCCGGGGTTCCGCTGGATCTACTCCCGAACTCCCTCGGCGGTCTGGCCCCCGACCAGCGTACACGCTACGCCCAATTGGTCGGTCTCGCAGCCACCGATCCGACGCTGCCTGGCCTTTACGATTGGGTGCGCGGTCGGGACGTGAGTGACGAGGACGGTGACGGTTCAACCACCGACATGCGTCATACATTTGGATCTCCGCTGCACGCGAGTCCGGTGGTGGTCACACTCGGCGGAACGGAGACCGCACCGGTGCAGATGATCATTGCCGCATCCAATGACGGCGCATTGCGCTGGATGGATGCCTCGACCGGTCGCGAGCTCGGGGCCTTCATTCCCCCGGAGCAGCTCGCCATCCAAGCGGCGCGGCGCGCCAACACCAACGGTGCGCACATCTACGGGCTGGACGCGACGCCATCAGTCTGGATCGTGGATACACCACCGGTCGGGATCATCGAGCCGTCGCGAGGTGACTTCGTGCGCGTGATCTTCGGTGAGCGTGATGGGGGTGATCGCTACTACGCCGTTGAACTCACCCCTTCGGACGATTTCACATCGAACTCGACCCCGGCAAACCTCGCCAGCGCCGAGATCGTTCCGAAGTTCCTCTGGAAGATCGATGGCTCGCCCAATCCGGGCGAGCTGGCACCGGGTGAGACTGGCATGGAGTTCGCCGATCTGGGTCTCACTTGGTCTGAACCGGTCGTGCGGCGTGTGCGCTTTGCCAATGAGCCGAACTCGCGCACGGTGGCGATCTTCGGCGGCGGTAATGACCGGCGCTTCGATCGCGCCTTCATCGACCTGCCCTCGGCAGAGAGCGCCAACGCCTTCGACCCCAAGGGCAACATCATCTACATCGTGGACGCGACGACTGGGCGGCGGCTGACGGCGATCGGTGGCCCGAACACCAACGCCGATCTGCGAATCCCGGGTATGCACCACCCCATCCCGTCCACGATCGCCACGATGAGTTCCACGGGGCTGCGTGAGGTGGATCGCCTCTACTTCGGTGATGTCGGCGGCAAACTCTGGCGCGTGGATCTCAATCCGGCGATCACGCGCGATGCCACCGGAGGCAACGTTGCCACGGTAGGTCAACTGGCTGCGGTGGCCAAACCGCAGACCACGGCGGAAAGGGCGGTCAACACGGAGGCAGGCGACTCCGGTGCGCACGGCCTCGACACCCGCAAGTTCTACAGCACGCCCGCCCTCGTGCGTCAGCAGGATGCCGTCTTTTCTGCCGCGCCGCGCCATACCTTGGTGCTGCTCGGCACCGGCTCGCGCGCCAATCCGCTCAACATGCTGACGGAAGATCACTTCTACGCCTTCCGCGATCTTCGTGAGCGGCCCTTCGAGCCGACCGCCAGTGGTGTCGCGACCGGCTACCCTGAGCGCCAGCAAATCGATCCGGCTGCACCACCCAGCACAGCCACCGGTCCTATCGGCGGCACCGGCGGGGCCAACTGGTCGGGTGAGCTCGTCGATGTCACCAGCAATCCCCTACAGTCCGTCATCAACGGTCAGACCCCCACGCAGGACAGCCCCGAGGCGGCCGCCCTGATGGAACTGCGTGAAAGCCTGGGGTGGTTCATCCGTATGCCCGCCCTGCAGACCGTCGACGGCCTGAGTCACGACGGCGAGAAGGTGCTGAACCCGGCGACAGTCGGTCTGGGCACGCTGCTGTTCACCGCCTTCACGCCGGCGTCCTTTGACACCATCGCGGCGAATTGCCGCGCGGAGGTCGGGATCACCCGCATCTACGGGCTGAACCTCTCCACCGGTGCCGCCAACATCGGCGACTTCGGCGATCCACCGGCGCTTCCAGGCGGTGCGGGTGCCGGCACTGGCGACGCCAACGTCGTGCTCGACGGCAGCGACCGCAGCACCCGCAATCCGCTGCGAGGCAACCCCGGCGGCACCACGCTGCTCAACACCGACTCCCTCAAGAGCGTCACCGGCACGCGCGTCATGGATCTCGGCGTAGCCGGACCGGTGCCCACCTACTGGTTCCAGCGCCAATGAGATCCCGGGAGCACCACATGCCATTCGTTACCTGCCACGCGCGGAACCGGTTTCTCTGTCCGCCCCCTGAGAACGCCAGAGGCTTCACCCTCATCGAGCTCATGATCGTGGTCGCGATCATCGGGCTGCTGGCCGCGATCGCCTATCCCTCCTACCGCGACCAGGTGATCCGCTCCAATCGCACGGAGGCCCGTGCGCTGCTGCTCGATGCGGCGGCACGCCAGGAGCGATTCTTCTCCAGCAACAACAGCTATGCGGCGACGCTCGTGGACCTGCGCTTCACGCCGGCTGCGGACGGCAGCGTCCGCTCGGAGAACAACCTCTACAGCCTCACCCTGCAGGCACCCAATCCGAACGCTCCGGCCGGGGCGGGCGCGGGCGCGGGCGGGCGGGTGAATTCCTTCCTGCTCACGGCAACACCCTTGGCTGATCGAGGGCAGACGGAGGACAGGCGCTGCAACGCCTTCAGCCTCGATGAGCAGGGGGTGCGCAGGATTACCGGGACAGCCGCCGATCCCGACGACTGCTGGGGACGCTGAGCCTCAGCCCGGATTCGCGGGCTGGCCTTCGGCCTGAGGGTCAGTCGCTACCCCTGACAGCCCCTCAGCTACGGGCCAGCTCGCGCGGCAGACTGAAGACCACCTGCTCGCGGATCCCATCCGCCTCGGTGACCATCTCGCCACCCCAGGCCTTGAGCCGTGCGACCACCTGCTCGACCAGGATCTCGGGCGCCGACGCCCCGGCGGTCACCCCAACCGTTTTTACACCCGCGAGCCACTCCTGACGGATCTCGTCGGCACCGTCGATGAGGTGGGCGGCAATGCCGTGCTTCTCGGCGATCTCCTTCAGGCGAGTGGAGTTCGAGCTGGTGCGCGAACCCACGACCAGCATCAGATCGCACTGCTTCACCAGTCGCTTGACCGCGTCCTGCCGATTCTGGGTGGCATAGCAGATGTCCTCCTTCTTTGGGCCGACGATGCCCGGGAAGCGGCGGCGGAGCGCATCGATGACCAGTGCGGTGTCGTCCATGGACAGCGTGGTCTGGGTGACGAAGGCGAGAAACTCCGGATTGCGCACCGCGAGTCGCTCGACGTCCTCGACTGACTCGACGAGATACATGCCCCCTTGACGACCGCCCAGGGCCCGATACTGACCCAGCGTACCCTCCACCTCGGGGTGTCCGGCGTGGCCGATGAGGATGCACTCGCGGCCCTCCTGCTCGTAGTGATGGACCTCCATGTGCACCTTGGTGACCAGAGGGCAGATGGCATCGAAGACCCTGAGCCCGCGCCGGGCAGCCTCTTCACGCACGGCGCGCGCCACGCCATGCGCGCTGAAGATGACCGTGGTGCCATCGGGGACTTCATCGAGTTCCTGCACGAAGACAGCGCCCTGCTGGCGCAGTCCGTCGACCACGTAGCGGTTGTGCACTACCTCGTGCCGGACATACACCGGTGCACCGAAGAGTTCCAGCGCGCGTTCGACGATGCCGATGGCGCGGTCCACGCCGGCGCAGAAACCGCGTGGATTGGCGAGCAGGATGTCCATGATGGCGCAGTACTCCGGAATCTGTCAGTGGTTGCGCGACGGTAGCCAGCGCCGCCGGGGGGTGTCAACGAAGCGGGCGCTGAACTGGAAACAGGCCGTCCAGCACGACGAGCACGGCACCGACGGTGATGGCGGAATCCGCCAGGTTGAAGGCCGGGAAGGGCCAGGTGCCGAAATAGACGAGCACGAAATCGATGACATAGCCCCAACCGATGCGGTCGATGAGGTTACCCAGTGCCCCCGCCAGGATGAGTATCAACCCGGCGCGCAGCAGAAACGGGGCGTCAGGGCGAGTCCGCAGCCACCACACGATGGCGCCGGAAACGCCGATGGCGAGCAGCACGAAGAGCCAGCGCTGCCAGCCACCGCTGTCATGCAGCAGGCTGAAGGCCGCGCCGGTGTTGTGGGCACGGGTGAGATAGATGCCTGGCAGAAGTCGGACACGCTCTCCCAGTTCCAGGGTAACGGCCACCCATTGCTTCAGCGCCTGATCCGCAACCACGAGCAGCAATACCCAGAGGCCCCAGTGCAACCCGCCCCCGCGCGCCGCAGCGGCGGAACTGTCGGCGGGGGAATTGTTGGGCAGCGACCCGCTCGACTCAGGCATGCAGCCGCACCTCGCCGGGGCCATCGACATTCTCCACACAGCGGCCGCAGAGCCCGGGATGCGCGGCATGCGCCCCCACATCCTCACGCCGGTGCCAACAACGCGCACACTTGGGTGCATTCGCCGCCTTCACCTCCACCCAGAGGCCCGACAGATCCGTCGCCACTGCCCCGGCACCTCGGGTCGCCGATGAGACGAGCCGGGCCTCGGAGGTGATGAAGACGAAGCGCAGCTCGTCCCCCAGCGGTGCCAGTAACGGGAACCACTGATCGTCGGCGGCGAGCTCCAGCACGGCCTCGAGCGATCCACCGACGACTCCCGCGTTGCGTTGACGCTCCACCTCACGCGCCACCGCGGAACGCACCAACTGGACCCGCTCCCAGTAGTCCGGGCGCGCCAGCGGACGGTCATCCGCGTCGCAGAGACCCTCGTACCAGGTCTCGAGCAGCACGGAGTCACCGACCGCACCGGGGACGTGAGCCCAGGCCTCGTCAGCGGTGAAGGACAGCACGGGCGCGATCCAGCGCAGCAAGGCCTGCAGCGTGTGATACAGCGCCGTCTGCGCCGAGCGACGCGGCAGCCCGGCTGCGGGCGTCGTGTACTGCCGGTCCTTGATGATGTCGAGATAGAAGGCACCCAGTTCCACCGAGCAGAAGCTGTGCAGAGCGGAGACCACGGAGTGAAACTGGTGGTGTTCGTAGGCCTCCCGCACTTGTTGCTGCAAGGACGAGGCACGCGCCAGCAACCAGCGATCGAGGTTGAGCATGCGTGCGGGCGCGACGCAGTCGGTTGCGGGAGCGAAACCAGCGAGATTGCCGAGCATGAAGCGGATGGTGTTGCGGATCCGGCGGTAGGCATCCGCCGTCCGCTCGAGGATCTGATCCCCGACCGCCATTTCGCCACGATAGTCGGTCGAGGCGACCCACAGCCGCAGCACATCGGCACCCAAACGGCCGACCACCTGCTGCGGG
>DBNU01000135.1 GCA_002299125.1 Proteobacteria bacterium UBA664 | reverse complement strand
ATGGAGAGCCGCTCGCCTACCTGAGTGGCCGGCGCGGCTTCGGTACGCTGGAACTCCTGATCACCCCGGCTGTGCTGGTACCGCGCCCCGAGACCGAGTTGCTGGTGGACCTGGCCCTCGCCCGTCTGCCCGGGATGGCCCCCGGACAACAGCCGCTCTGCGTGGACCTCGGCACCGGCAGTGGCGCGATCGCGCTCGCCTGTGCGCGTGCACGCCCTGACACCTGCTGGCTGGCAACCGATCGTTGCCCCCGTGCCCTCGTCGTCGCCCGGGCCAATGCCGAGAGGCTCGGCATCGGCAAGCTGCGCCTGTTGGGTTCGCACTGGTGGCGGGGTCTCGGCGCGGCACGCTTCGATCTCGTCGTCAGCAATCCGCCGTACATCGCTGCAGGAGACCCGGCACTGGCCGGCGATGGCCTCTGCCACGAGCCAGCCGCTGCGCTGGTGAGCGGGGCGGACGGGCTTGCCGACCTCGCCGAGATCATTCTGGGTGCCTCCGCCCATCTTGCGCCCGGCGGCTGGCTGCTGCTGGAACACGGGGCCACCCAGGGCGAGGCTGTGCGCGCAGGGCTCCGGGATGCAGGCTTGGTGGAAGTGGCGTCCTTTCCCGATCTTGCCGGCTTGCCCCGGGTGAGCCTCGGGCGCCATCCGGACCCGGCTGCGGCAAGCGCCATGGTGGCAGCCGAGTGAATCGCGCGGGCCCGCCCCCGGAGCAGCCCATGGCCGAGCACGAGCCAACACCGGCGCGCGACGATCTCCTCGCGCGCTACTCGCGCCAGATCCTGCTGCCGCAGATCGATCTGGCCGGTCAGGAGGCGCTGGCCGGTGCGCGGGTGTTACTGGTGGGCATGGGTGGGCTCGGTTGCCCGGCGGCACTCTACCTCTGCGCCGCAGGGGTGGGCGAGCTGGTGCTGGTAGACGACGACACCGTGGATCTCACGAACCTGCAGCGGCAGGTGCTTTATGGCGAGGCGGATCTGGGGCTGCCGAAAGTCAGGGCCGCCGCCGCGCGGCTCGCCGCACTCAATCCCCATGTGCGCCTCACGCCCCGGGTTGAGCGCCTGCAAGGGGAGCGCCTGCAGGCAGCCGTGAGCGCGGCCACCGTGGTGCTGGATGGCAGCGACAACTTTGCCACCCGCCAGGCCGTGAACCGCGCCTGTGTCGCGGCGGGGCGCCCGCTGGTGAGCGGTGCCGCTATCCGCTTCGAGGCGCAGTTCGCTGTCTTCGACCCGCGCTTGCCGGATAGCCCCTGCTACGCCTGCCTCTATCCGGAGCACGCGAGCGAGGCCAAGGATGAGTTGCCGGCCGAGCGCTGCACGGCGGCCGGGGTCATCGGACCACTGGTCGGTGTGATGGGGAGCCTGCAGGCACTGGCCGCCATCCGGCTCATCACCGGGGCTGGCGACTCACCCGCAGGCAGCCTCTGGCTGTTCGACGCGCTCAGATTGGACTGGCAGCGCCTTGCTCTGCCCCGGGACCCGGACTGCCCGGTGTGCGCGGGCAGGGCTGGCGCACAGGTCTCGGAATCCGACGGCTGAACCCAATGCCGGGCGGCGGTCCTCGAAGGTGGTCAAACCGACAAGATTGCGAGGAGTGGCCGTACGGCAGGCAAGCGGTGGACCTGTCAGGCCGCCTCGACCTCGAACTCCCGGCTTGCGGAGCTGATCTGGCAGGTGGCGAGGCAGTCGCTTACGGCCTCACGGCAACGACCACAGCCGGTACCGGCACCGAGGCAATCGGCGATGGCATCGGTGGTGTCGGCACCCAGCTCGTGCGCGGCGCGGATCTCACGGTCGGTGACGGCGTTGCAGATGCAGACGTACACGGCGCGTTCCCCTCACGTTCTCGCGACCGGGTGAGCGCCCCGGCCTGATGCAGAAGGTAGTGGGAATGCGAACGGTTCGCAAGTCCGCCAAGGACCGAATCCGTCAGGACCCGGGCGGGGCGACTGCGGCCCCGGGCGGTCGGGCCTCAGAGGATGTGAATAAATCTGCTGCGCGTCCCGATAGCTGCGTTGGGCAGTGCTCGCTCCTCGCCTATCTGTCTGATATGTCTCGTCGCTGTGCGCCGCCCGCCTTGCTCTCGGGCCGCTCGCGACGATTTCTTCACACCCTCTCAGCCCGACGCGGCTTTTTCCCGGAACGCGGGCCGCTGGCGCGGTACTGGTCGCCATCGGCAGTACCCGTGCCCGGCTGTGTTGTCATGCCTCTCCGCCTATCCTCTGGAGAGCCAGCGCCATGTCCGCCCCCGCATCGCAGCGCGAGGTCAGGCCGATGATAGACACCCTCGAACTGCCACCGCCCGGTGCGGCCACCTACGCCGACCTCGAGGCCCTGCCCGAGCGTTACATCGGTGAGATCATCGACGGCACGCTGTACGCGCAGGCGCGACCGGCAAGCCCGCACACCAAGGCAGCGAGCCAGATCGGGGCCCGGCTGCTGGTGGCCTTCGATGGTCCTACGGGTGTCGCGGGTGGGCCGCCGGGTGGCTGGTGCATCCTCGATGAGCCCGAGTTGCACTTCGGTGCGGACGTGCTGGTGCCTGACATCGCCGGTTGGCGACGGCAGCGGATGGTGACAGTGCCGGATGCGGCGTGGTTCGAGCTGGCACCCGATTGGCTCTGCGAGGTGGCCTCGCCGTCCACCGAGCATCTGGACCGCGGGCCCAAGCTCGACCGCTATCACCGCGTAGAGGTTCGCCATGTCTGGCTGGTGGAGCCACAGGCGCGGCGTATCGAGGTGCTGCGTCGGAGTGAGGAAGGTTGGCTGCTGGTGGCCACCCATCTCGGCGACGAGCCGGCGTGCATCGAGCCTTTCGCGGCAGTCCCGCTCCTGCTCCGGGATTGCTGGCTGCACGGCGCTGCGCGGTGAGTGCGCGGTCTGCCAGCCCGAAGGCTGGCAGCGCCTGCCCTCCGAACATCAGTCTTCTTCGCCGTGCTCGGCCATCTGCGACTGGAGGTAGTTCTGGATGCCGACCTTCTGGATGAGATCCAGATTGGTCTCCAGCCAGTCGATATGCTCTTCCTCGCTGTGCAGGATAGAGGCGAGCAGGTCGCGTGAGACGTACTCGCGGATCGAGTCGCAGTAGGCGACGCCTTCACGCAGGAGCGCTACGGCATCCATCTCGAGCGCGAGGTCGCAGGCCAGGGCCTCCGGAACGTTCTCACCGATACGCAGACGACCGAGGTCCTGCAGATTGGGCAGGGCCTCCAAGAAAAGGACACGGCTGATGATGCGGTCGGCATGCTTCATTTCGTCGACCGATTCGCGGTACTCGTAGGCCCCGAGCCGGGTAAGGCCCCAGTCGTTGAACATCCGCGAGTGCAGGAAATACTGATTGATGGCCGTGAGTTCGTTCTTGAGGACCAGATTGAGAATTTCGATGACCTTGGGGTCGCCCTTCATGGCGGATCTCCTCGTCGAGGGTGGTGGCAGGTTCGATGGGCGGGCCGCGGTTGTACCGCGAGCACTGGCGCCGCACCGGGCCCCATGCCCGCGAGCGGCTGCTGACGACAGTTCTTGCTGGAGTTGGACGCGCTGGTGCTCGGCCCTGGCCGGACACTGCATTGCGCGAACAGCTTGCAAAGCGCCGTACTTTCTAGCGCAATCCGTTACGCCGTGCCGAAGTGCATCTGCACCCCGTTCGCGTTTGCATCTGGGCGGCCACGCCCGGTGCCTGCGCCTCAACCAGGGGGCGGTGTCCACAGATCCGCTGGGTCTGGACCCCGCCGCCGCGCCGCCCCCCGCTCACCTGCCCTGCTTGCCACCGGACTTCCCAAGATGATCAATCCCTTGCTCGTCCCTTCACCCCTTCCTCCTTTCGCGCGCATCCGTGCCGAGCACATCGAGCCCGCCATCCGCGAGATCCTCAGGGACAACAGGGCGCGACTGGAACAACTGCTCGCGCAGGCAGGGACTCCAACCTGGCACGACACCCTCGTGCCGGTCGATTGGATGAACCAGCGCCTGGCCCGTACCTGGTCGCCGGCGAGTCATCTGCATGCCGTGGCCGACAACGAGGCCTTGCGCGAGGTCTACAATCGCTGCCTCGCGGAGATCACGGACTACCAGACCGAGCTTGCCCAGAACCCGGGCCTCTACGCCGCTTATCAGGCGGTGTCGGAGCGGGCGGACTTCTCCGCTTTGGATCTGGCTGCGCAGCGCAGCGTCACCAATGCCCTGCGCGACTTCCGCCTGGCGGGGGTGGATCTGCCGGTGGCAGAGCGGCGCGCCATTCGCGAATTGCGCCAGCAGTTGAGCGCTGCCCAGGCCCGCTTCGAGCAAAACCTGCTCGATGCCACCCAGGGATGGACGCTGGATCTCCCCGATGCCACCCGCCTCACGGGCCTCCCCGAGGGCGCGCAGGCGCTCGCCCGCTCGCGCGCGCACCGCGCCGGAGTGGCGGGCTACCGGTTGTCGCTTGACTTCCCCTCCTATCTCGCGGTGATGACCTATGCGGAGGATCGAAGGTTGCGTGAGGAGGTGTACACGGCCTATGTGACCCGCGCCTCCGATCAAGGGCCGAACGCCGGTCGCTTTGACAACAGCAGCCTGATGCTCGAGATCCTGCGGTTGCGCCACGCCATCGCCACCCGTACGGGCTTCGAAAGCTTCGCCGGCTACTCGTTGGCCACGAAGATGGCGAAGACCCCGCAGGACGTGCTCAGTTTTCTCGAGCAACTGGCCGAGCGCGGACGGGCCAAGGCGGAAGAGGAGTACCGCACGCTTGCAGCCTTCGCCCGCGAGGATCTGGGCGATGCGGCCATGGAGAGCTGGGACCTCGCCTACTACTCGGAGCGCCTGCGGCAGCGCGATTTCGCCGTCTCACAGGATGCACTGCGGCCGTTCTTTCCGTTGCCAAGGGTCTTGGAAGGGCTGTTCGAACTCGTGCGTCGCCTTTACGGCGTCCGCATCAGCGCCCGCGATGGGGTGGAGGTCTGGCACCCGGATGTGCGCTTCTACGAACTGCGCGATGAGGATGGTGAACCGCGCGGGATGTTCTACCTCGATCCCTACGCCCGCACCGGCAAGCGTGGTGGTGCCTGGATGGACGAATGTCGGGTACGCCACCGCACCGGCTCAGGCGTCGAGGACCCCGTGGCCTATCTCACCTGCAACTTCACGCCGCCAGTGGAGGATGCGCCGGCCCTGCTGACCCATACCGAGGTCATCACCTTGTTCCACGAGTTCGGCCACGGTCTGCATCACATGCTGACCCGCGTGGACTGGCCGGCCGTTTCCGGCATCAACGGCGTCGCCTGGGATGCAGTCGAACTGCCCAGCCAGTTCATGGAGAACTGGTGCTGGGAGCCGGAGGTACTGCGGCTCATCAGTGGACACTACCAGACCGGCGAGCCCATCGACGCAGCCACCTTCCAACGGATGCTGGCAGCGCGGCATTTTCAGGCGGGGATGCAACTGCTGCGGCAGGTGGAGTTCGCCTGGTTCGATTTTGCCTTGCACATGCACGGAGACTTCAGCGACCCGAGTATCGTGCAACACACGCTCGATGCCGTGCGTGACCGCGTAGCCGTGGTGCACCCGCCAGCGTTCAACCGCTTCCAGCACAGCTTTGCGCACATCTTTTCCGGCGGTTACGCCGCCGGCTACTACAGCTACAAATGGGCCGAAGTCCTGAGTGCCGACGCCTTCTCGCTGTTTGAGCAGCGGGGCGTGTTCGATCCGGACACCGCGCGCAGCTTTCTGCACAGTGTGCTCGAGCAGGGTGGCAGCCGTGATGCCGAAGAACTCTTCCGTGAGTTCCGCGGTCGCGCCCCGGACATCACACCACTCTTGCGGCACTCCGGTCTGGTCGTGTCCTGATGCGACCAGCGCCATGCTGATCGTCAGTTGGAACGTCAACTCCCTGCGGGTGCGCCTGCCGCAGGTACTGCGCTATCTGGCGGAGCGCTCACCGGACATCCTTGCCCTGCAGGAGACCAAGCTGCAGGACGCAGACTTCCCGTGCGCGGTGCTGGAGGATGCGGGCTATGCCTGCCTGTTCAGTGGACAGAAGACCTACAACGGTGTGGCCATTCTCGCGCGCACGGAGCCGGGGCCAGCCCTGATGACCGAGTTACCCGGATTCCCGGATCCGCAGCGCCGCGTGCTGTCCGCGGCGATTGCCGATCTCGAGGTCATCAATCTCTACGTGCCCAATGGCAGCGAGGTCGGCAGCGAAAAGTACGCCTACAAGCTCGCCTGGCTCGCGGCGCTGCAAGCGACACTGGCCACCCGGGCCGATGATCGGGCGCGCGTCCTGCTCGGTGATTTCAACATCGCGCCTGCCGACGCCGACGTGCACGACCCAGCATTCTGGTTCGGAAAGATCCTGTGCAGTGAGGCCGAGCGGGCCGCACTCGCAGCGGTCACGGGCCTCGGCTTTGAGGACTGCTTCCGGCGTTTTGAGCAGCCGCCGGGAAGTTACTCGTGGTGGGACTATCGCGCGGCCGGTTTCCGGCGCAACCTCGGGCTACGGATCGACCTCGTCCTCGCCTCGCCGTCCCTTGCCGCCCGATGTGTCGATAGTGGCATCGACCGGGACGTGCGCGGTTGGGAGCAGCCCTCTGACCACGCGCCAGTGTGGGCGCGCTTCGCGCCCGCAACTGCCTGAGTGACCCATGCGGCACGGTGCGACTGTCGGGCACTCATTCAAGTTGGGCGTGACTCGTCCGACTCAAGCACGCGAGGCAGGCGATAGCCTTCTGTTCGGCCCGGCAGCCACTCAGCCCGATGAATGGCGCGACCCCGCCCTGCGCCGGGTGCAAGTGCCAGACAACGCGCTGGGGGGCGTCCTCCGTGGTGCCGACAGCCGGTCTGGGCAACGTGAGTGCGGAGTGACGGCCAAGGCCGAAGGAATCCAGAATGGATCAGAAAGACCTGCCCGGCACCTTCGATTTCGAGGATTGGGCCGAACTCGCGGCAGCGGACATGGAGGCCTTCGAACGCGCCCGGGAGGCCGCGGTGCAACGCATCATCGAGCAAAGCCCGCCGGCCATGCGGCAGCGACTGCGCGGACTGCAGTGGCGTATCGATCAGGTCCGACGGCAGTCGACCAGTCCGGTCGGGGCCTGCGTCAGGCTGTCGCAGATGATGTGGGAAACCCTGCTCGGGCCGGATGGTCTAGTGGATCACATCGAGCGCCTGGACTCTCCCGGTGAAGACGCGGGGCGTCCGGTCGCTGCCGTGCTGCCCTTTCGCGTGCCGAACCAGAATTCCCTCACGCCCGCCCCCGATCGCTACCCGGCCGACAGCGGGCGCAGCCCCACCGACGAGGATCCCTGACGCAGCCAGGTCCGCGCGCGGCCACGCGCATCACTACATCCATGCGGTATGTGGAGCGCCGATGCCTTGGTCTTGCATGGACACGCTGTCACCTCTATTCTCCGCGACCGCGTTTTGGCTTACCGAAACTCGAGAGCAGGAAGCCCCCGGTTGCAGCCGGGTCGTCCCCCAGCAAGCCGGCGAG
>DBNU01000229.1 GCA_002299125.1 Proteobacteria bacterium UBA664 | reverse complement strand
AGGCTGTCTGCAGCACACAGACGTGTGCCTCCATGCCCAGCAATACCAGCTCCGTTCGCTGATCCTCGCTGGCCAGGCTGGCCTCGACCGCTTCGATCCCGGCCAGGGAGAAGCGCGTCTTCGCGACGGGTGAGAATCCCGCAGGCAGCAGATCGCGCAACTCGGCCAGGGTACCTCCCAGACCGGTCGGGTATTGCTCGCTTGCCAGTAGAGGAACTCCGAGCCTGACGGCCGCCGTGACCAGTAGCCGGGCGTTCTGAACGACGCGACTCAGAACCTTGGCAGGCATGGCCGCGCAAAGCCGTTCCTGTACGTCGATGACGACCAGTTGCGCACGGGCGGCGTCGGATAAGTGAAGGGGTACAGTGGAGGTCGTGTTCATCGGCGGGCTGGTTGTGTGTCCTGGCTGAAGAGCGGGGTGTCAGAGCCATCCGCTGCGCGCTGGCCGGCGAGGAAGCGATCGATCGCGACGAGGATGATCGGATCGAGGGTTCCGGCCGCCTCGCGCAGGCGGATGGTCGCAAGGATGTAGTCGTAGCGCGCGCGCGCATAGTCGCGGCGTGCACGGGACACATCGCGTTCCGCCACCACCAGATCGACGGTGGTTCGGGTTCCCACCTCGAAGCCAGCCTGGGTGGCCTCGAGCGAGGTCTGGGTGGAGACTACCGCCTGCCGGAGGGCACGGATGCGGCTCACGCCATTTACCACCGCGTTGTAGGCGTCGCGCACACCCCGCTGGATCTCGCGTCGCGTGCGTTCGAGGGCGTGGATGGCAACGCTGTGCCGGGCGCTGGCCTCGCGCGTGCGCGAACTGATGTCACCGCCCATGTAGAAGGGCACGTTCACCTGCAGACCGATGTCGCCGGCCATGATCTCAGCGTCGCCGAACTGACCACCGAAGCGGCGGAAGCCGGCGCTGCCGACGGCATCCACCGTCGGATAGCGCGCCGCCTCGGCCACGTTGATGCCGAGACCGGCTGCTTCGGTGTCGGCCAGCGAAGCAGCCAAGCGCAGGTTCTGTTTCAGCGCGGTCTCGGTCCAGGAGTCGATATCGGCAGGCTCCGGCAGGGCGGGCTCGAACTCGGCCGAGAGTGGCATCAGCTCCTCGTGATACTCGCCGGTGATCTCGCGCAGGGCCTCGCGGGCCTCGTTGACCTCGTTGGCGGCCGCAACGGCCGTGGCGAGTGCCAGATCGTAGCCGGCCTGCGATTCCTGGACGTCGGTGATGGCAATCAGACCGACGTCGAAGCGCTCGCGGGTCTGCTCGAGCTGGCGGGAGAGGGAGTCCTGCTCTGCCTCGGCAAAGCTCAGGTTGTCCTGGGCGCCGAGTACGTCGAAGTAGCTTGCCACTACCCGGGTCACCAGCGACTGGCGGGTGGCATCGACGCGCAGTTCCTGGCCGCGGATCTGGGTGTCGGCCTGAGAGAGCCGGGCGCGCCGGTCGGCCCGGTAGATGGGCTGGGCGAGGTTGATGCTCCAACTGCGACCATCGAAGCCCACGCGGCCGGTGCCGAAGTCGGCGACGATGTCCTGATAGTTGAAGTTGATGGCGCCGGTGCCGCGCAGGGTCGGGCGATTGACCCGGGCCTCGGCCTGCGGGCGCAGTTCACGGGTTGCACCCAAGGTGGCGCGCTCACCGGCGAGCAGTGGATCAGAGGCCTCCGCGGCAGTGAAGACCTCGCTCAGCGTGACGACCACGGCCGCTGCCTCGGTGGCGAAGAGGCCGGCCACGATCCAGGCAAGGGCCGTGTTGGTGCCGTGCCTCGCAGCCGCACGAAGAGGCGAGTTCTTCCGCCCGCTCTGTGAGGCAGGTGCAAGTGCCGAATCGTCTAGGCGCACGCCAGTAAGCCCATCGCTGCGTTGCCTGCCCGCGGATGCATCAGAGGGTGAAGCGCGGGCGCGGCTCTGCACCCTTGAGGGGCGCGAGCAGGGTTTCGAACAGGGCCTCGCTGCGGTACATGTCGTCGCCCAGTCGGGTGATGAGCCGCGCCGCCATGACCGGGGGCTGTCCCACCACGACGAAGAGCCTGCCACCGGGGGCCAGTTGTGCGAGCAGTGCAGGATCCACCTCGGCGACCGAGCCCGTGACGGCGATCACATCGTACGGACCTTCGGCCGGCCAGCCATGCAGGCCATCGCCCAGATGCAGGCGTACGTTTCGGCCCCAGGCCCCGGCAAGACGCTGCCGGGCTGAGTGATGCAGTTCTGGCTCGATCTCGACGCTCAGAACCGATCGACAACTGCGCCCCAGCAATGCGGTGACGAAGCCGCAGCCGGTGCCGACCTCGAGCGCCCGCTCACCCGGTTGGGGTGCAAGCGCCTGCAGCATGCGCGCCTCGGTCTTCGGGGGCATGGTGTGCTGGCCGCAACCGATGGGGATGGCGCTGTCGCTGTAGGCCAGACGGCGATAGGCGGCGGGCATGAAGTGCTCGCGCGGAAGCTCCGAGAAGGCGCTCAGTGTGTGCGTGTCCAGTACATCCCAGGTGCGCAACTGCTGGGCCACCATATTGGTGCGGGCTAGCTCGAAATTCATGCGTTAACCCATTGAGTCGTAAGGTTTGAAATGCCGGCGAAACCGGCAGGCAGTATATGTGCTAACTTGCTGATCGGCTAGGGGTGCCGGGTGTTGCCGGCTGAGACATACCCTTTGAACCTGAACCGGCTCGTACCGGCGTAGGGAAGTCTCCGCACCGCATTCGCATGGTGCGGTGCGCTTTCCCTTGCGCACCCCGGCCGACTCCGCAACCCCATCTCAGTGAGCAACGGTCACCATGTCAGCGCATCCCGAAGCAGAACCCACGACCGGTCTCGGTCGGCGTCGTGGGGAACCCTACCCCGCGAGTCGCAAAGTCTACGTGCCTCTACGCGACACCCCTCGTGGTGTGCCCATGCGCAGTGTCAGCCTTGCCCAGACGGAGCGTCGCGGTCTGATGGTGCCGAACCCGGATGTGCTGCTCTACGACACCTCCGGCCCCTACAGCGACCCCACGCAGGATCTCGACCCCGCTCGTGGCATTGAGTGTGTGCGCGAGCGCTGGATCGAACAGCGCCGCGACACGGTTCTGTTGCCGGGGCCGAGCTCACGCTACGCGCAGGAACTCGCGGCCCGTGCTCGTGCCGAGGGGTTGCACTTCCCGACCCCGGTGCGGGTGCGCCGCGCGGCACCCGGCCAGAACGTCACGCAACTGCACTACGCTCGGCGCGGGATCGTCACGCCCGAGATGGAGTTCATCGCCATTCGCGAAAATGGGCGGCTGGAGGCGCTGCGCGAGGCCACTGCAGAGATGCCGCGTCGTCGGCATGCCGGTCATGGCTTCGGCGTGCGTCTGCCTGAATCCATCACGCCGGAGTTCATCCGCCAGGAAGTCGCGCGCGGGCGCGCCATCATTCCGGCAAACATCAACCACCCGGAAAGCGAGCCCATGATCATCGGGCGGATGTTCCGCGTGAAGGTGAACGCCAACATCGGCAACTCTGCCGTGACCTCCTCCATGGCCGAGGAGGTGGAGAAGATGGTGTGGGCGACGCGCTGGGGTGCGGACACGCTCATGGACCTCTCCACCGGGCGGCACATCCACGAGACCCGCGAGTGGGTGGTGCGCAACTGTCCGGTTCCGGTTGGTACGGTGCCCATCTATCAGGCGCTGGAGAAGGTGGACGGTCGGGCAGAGGAGCTCACCTGGGAGATCTTCCGCGACACCCTGATCGAGCAGGCCGAGCAGGGCGTCGATTACTTCACCATTCATGCCGGGGTGCGCCTGCCGTTCATCCCGCTCACGGCAGGCCGTGTGACCGGGATCGTTTCCCGCGGTGGTTCCATCATGGCCAAATGGTGTCTCGCCCATCATCGCGAGAATTTCCTCTACACCCATTTCGAGGAAATTTGCGCGATCATGCAGGCCTATGACGTGGCCTTCTCGCTGGGTGATGGCCTGCGTCCCGGTTCCATCGCGGATGCCAACGACGAGGCGCAGTTCGCTGAACTCGATACGTTGGGAGAACTCACCCGCGTGGCCTGGA
>DBNU01000201.1:4257-4833 GCA_002299125.1 Proteobacteria bacterium UBA664 | reverse complement strand
AGGACGTGTTCGTGAACGTGGTGGGTGGCGTGCGCCTTTCCGAGACCGCCGCCGATCTCGCCCTGGTCGCGGCGGTGCTATCGAGTCTGCGTGATCGCCCGCTGCCGCAGGGTCTGCTGCTGTTCGGCGAACTGGGCCTTGCGGGCGAGGTACGGCCGGTTCAGGGTGGGGTCGAGCGGCTGCGGGAGGCCGCCAAGCATGGCTTCCGTCGTGCCATCATTCCGAAGGCCAACGCCAGCCGGCAGGCGGCGGAGGGGATCCGGGTGGCGGCGGTGGCGACACTCTCGGAGGCCCTCGCGGCGATCGCGGAGGCGGATTGATCCGGTGGTCTCGTCCGGCACGATGGGGCGGGCTACCTCAAGCAGCAGGTCCCAGCGGCCGATGCGCCATGGCCTCGGTGCTGCATCGGCACCCCTGGGCAGGGTCGCGGGCCTCCGCTGGGCAGGGGTTCGGGAAGCCAGCCGCCTTCGGGAATTGGCCAGCCCGAAGCCCCCGACTCCTTCGCGCCCATGTGATCAAGCCCCCGGATCCGACGCATGAACCTGAAGCACCTGTGGTGGAAGATTGCCGCTCTGA
>DBNU01000201.1:0-3842 GCA_002299125.1 Proteobacteria bacterium UBA664 | reverse complement strand
ACGGCGGCGTCTTCGCGATGAATTTTGACAACCACAAGCTGGGTTTCTTCGCCAAGCTGAACTGGTGTCTGTTCGTTCTGCATTACTGCGAGCGGGAAGGTCTCGTGCCGTATTTCGAACTGACCTCCAGGAACTACGTCGCGCCGGAGCGCGGAGCGGACTGGTTCAAGTACTACTTCATCAACTTGGCCTTGCGTCGCCAGGGCTATGCCGACGACTTCAGACCCCGGTACGTGACCCGGATCCGAAGGCTCAGGGAACTGCGGCTACCGGGCTGGTGTTATCACGACCTGAGCCTGGAACATGCCGCAGATCTGGTGCGTGACGGCCTGGGTCTGCGTCCGGAGATTGCCGATCAGGTGGAGGCATTCCGCGCACGTCATTTTGTAAACCGCCGGGTCCTGGGCATTCACTTCCGTGGCACCGACAAGACGGTCGAGGCACCCCGGGCGACCTGGGAGTACTGTCGCGACACCGTGCGCAACTACCTCGACGCCCATACCGACACCGATGCCCTCTTCGTGACCAGCGACGAGGCAGCCTTCGTCGGCTGGATCAAGGCGCAGTTCGGCGACATTCCGGTGTGTTCACGCGACGACCATTGCCGCAGTGACGGGGCGGCCCCCCTGCATGTGCTGGGCGCGGCAGGAGACAACTACCTGAAGGGCGTGGATGCCCTGGTGAACAGCCTGTTGCTGTCGCATTGCTCCATCATCGTGCGCTCATCCTCCTTCCTGTCGGCCTGGGCCTCCCTATTCAACCCGCAGGTGCCGGTGATACTGCTGAACAGGCCACATGACAGCGCGATGTGGTTCCCCGAGGTCCGAATCATCGAACGATCCTGGAATCAATATCTGCCGGACTGAATCACGCGTCATACTGAGACGGCAGGTTTCCAGATTGCGCCGAACGCCGTCAGGAGGGCCCCATGCCCGACAGTGCACTGCCCCGCACGGCCGCTCCACACCACCACGATCTGGGCACGCGGCTCCTGCACGCCCTGCTGGCCCTGCACATCATCGGGCTGTCCGCTCTGGGCCTGTGGATGGTGGACCTCTCCTTCTACCACCCGTGGTATCACCGCTCGCTGGAGTTGCACAAGGCCTTCGGTGTGCTGGCAGGGCTGGTCGTGACGTTCAAGCTCGTCTGGCGCGTCCTGCATCCCCCGCTGCCGCCGCCAGCGACACTCGGGCCCTGGCAGGCGCGCATCGCGCGCATCGTGCATGGCCTGCTGTTGCTGCTCGCGGTCGCCCTGCCGGTGACGGGCTATCTGCTCTCGACCTCGGCCGGTGAGCCCATCGCGCTCTTCGGCTGGATGGAGTTGCCGCCGCTTTTCGGGCGCTCCGATGCACAAGGTCGGCTCATGGGCGACCTGCACACTTGGGCTGCCTGGAGCCTCATGGGCCTGGTGGCGCTGCATGTCGGTGCCGCGCTGATGCACGGCTTCATCAAGCGCGACGGCACGCTCCGACGGATGTTCTGGTGAATCGCTCCAGCAACTGAGCTCAGGGATTCGGGCTGGCGGCTGCACCGTCGCTGAAAGGCACGCCCCGGGTCTTCTGCCGCAATCCTTCCAGATGCAGTTCGAACTGCATGGTCTCGGCGGTGGGACCGAGGTCGTAATCGATGCCGAAATCCGCGCGCCTGATCTCGGTGGTGCCGGCGAAGCCGGCGCGGACGCCACCCCAGGGGTCGGTCCCCTCACCGATTGCCTGCATCTTGATGACGATGGGCTTCGTGACGCCATGCAGCGTGAGATTGCCCTTGACGAGCCCGCCCTTGGCGTCCCCCTCGTAAGCGGTGCTGACGAAGGAGGCCTCCGGAAAGCGGGCCACATGCAGGAAGTCCTCGCCCCGCAGGTGTTTGTCGCGCTCGGCCCAGTTGGTGTCGATGCTGGCCGGATCGATCTTCACCTGCACGCTCGCCTTTTCGGGGTAGGCGGGGTCCCAGGTGAAGTAACCCTCGAATTGATTGAAGCGACCGACCATGGTGCTGAAACCCAGGTGCGAGATGCGAAACTGGATGACGGCATGGCTCGGATCGATGCGGTAGTCGGCGGCCGTCAGTGATGCGCTGGCGAGACTGGTCAGCAGCAGTACGGCGAGGGTCGGATAGGGGCGCATGGATCTGCCTCGGTGAGGGTGGGCCAAGCCCTCAGCCGCGCCACCGGGTGGATCCGGGGTGGTCAGCCGCCGACGAGGGCCGTCAGTTCACGGTCCAGCAGAGTGTGGTCGCCCAGATTCAGTTCCACCAGCCGGCGCAGGCGGCTTGCATCCGCAAGCTCCATGCGCTCGATGGCCACACCGGCGAGCCCTACTTGGCTATGCGCGACACGGCCCTCGAGATTGATGCTCGTGGTATTGCCGAACCAGATGCACACCATATGCAGGGCACCCTCGGCCGGGGTCCAGCCCGACTCGAAACGCACCAGCAGGCCGCGCAGGGCGATATCGCAGAGACGGCCGGTGTGGACCACGGTGCCATCGGTCACGAGGATCTGTGCATCGAGACCAAGGCGCGTGTGTCGCCTGCGTTCGTTCCGTATCGCCATGGCTTCCCCCGCTGCCCCGCCGGCACCACCCGAAACGGACTAGCGGCCGAGCTGGCTAGGCACTTGAGTTCTGGCCACCTGGGGCCGAACCCTCAGACTCGCCCGAGGATGAATTCCAGCACCACGCGGGTGCCGAAATAGGCCAGCGCCAGCAGGACGAAACCGCTGAGCATCAGGCGGATGGCGGTGCGCCCGCGCCAGCCGGCAAGGACACGGCCGGTGACCAGGATGCCGAACAGCACCCAGGCGGCGCTCGCGAGCACCGCCTTGTGCACGAGGTGCTGGGCGTAGAAGTCCTCCACATAGAGCATGCCGGCGGTGAGGCTCACGGTGAGCAGCAGGAAGCCGGCCGCCAGCAGACGGAACAGCAGTTGCTCCATGTAGGCGAGGGGCGGCAGGAAGGCCAGCACCCAGCCGGGGCGGCGGGAGCGCAGCCGGCGCTCGGCGATGAGTAGCCATACGGCCTCGATGGCGGCGAGTGTGAACAGGCTGTGGGCGAGTAATGAGCCCAGGATGTGCACGCCGAGCCCGGCATCGAAGCGTTGGATGGGATGCAGGTGGTCGGGCAGCCAGGCGGTCAGCGCCAGCAGCAGCGCCGCCAGTGGCAGCAGCACGATGAGGAGGTTGTCGAGCGGCGCACGGAAGCCGCCGGCCAGGGTGAGCAGGGCAAGGCTGAAGGCCAGCGCCGAGGCGGCGTGCAGCACCCCGAAGGCGATGCCCTCCGGGACCACGAGCGCGTCCCAGAGCACGAAGAAATGACAGGCGACGGCGGCGAGCCCGAGCAGCAGCCAGCGCTGACGCCGGGACGGCTCGCCCGCCGAGAGCAGTCCGACCGTCGCCCCCAGATAGCCGAGCAGACCGGATAGACCCACCAGTTGACTCAGCATGCCGCTCGCTCGCCGCTCAGGAGACCGAGCATGGTAGCGGGCTGCCGGCGAGGTGCCACGCCCCGGCGTGCGATTGCCGCGTCGGCCGGGGAGGCAGGGCTCGATGTGGTGGGTAGGGCAGTGGGCACGACGCAGGGCAAATCGGGGTGGCTCGGATCCAAGGCGTTGCTGATGATCCCACAAACGCCCCGTCCGCTGCCATGCGGGCCGTTGCGGACGCACCGCCCCGAGGCCCCGTCGCCATCGCCCCGAACTGCTGCCCTGATCTGCCGCCCTGATCTGCTGCCCCGATCTGCACCCCCATGCGGCTGCCCGTCCGGGGCTTCGCGCAGGTAGACTCCGACACATGTTCAGCCAACTCACCGAACGCCTGGGTGGCGTGCTCAAGGGGCTGCGCGGTGCCG
>DBNU01000008.1:677-3476 GCA_002299125.1 Proteobacteria bacterium UBA664 | reverse complement strand
GTCTCGCCACCGAGCGCTGGATCCGGCTTGCCGTAGGCGTGGACTATGCCGCCGTCGCGCCCGTGCGCGGCGTGCGTCAGGGCGGCGGTGAGGAGATCATGCAGATCCGGCTATCCGTGCGAAACTGAGCGCCTGCGGCAGCGACGATCGTAAACCGGTCGCACCAGCCGCCCCGCAACACCTGCCACCAGCAAGCCCCGGGGAAAGCCCGCATGACCTACTGCGTAGCCGCGCGTCTCAATGAAGGCATGGTGTTCCTGTCCGACTCGCGCACCAACGCGGGCATGGACCAGGTGTCCACCTTCCGCAAGATGAGTGTCTTCGAGCGCGCCGGGGAGCGGCTCATCGTACTCATGAGCGCCGGCAATCTCGCCATCACCCAGGGTGTGCGCGAGGTGCTCGACGAGGCAACCGATACCGACACACTCTGGGCGGTAGCGGACATGGCAGACGCCGCGGCACTGGTCGGGCGGGCCGTGCGCCGCGTGCACGCGCGCGATGGGCAGGCCTTCGCCGACTTCGGCATCGAGTTCAACTGCAGCTTCATCATCGGTGGGCAGATCCGTGGCGAGCACTGTCGCCTCTTCAACGTCTACGCCGCCGGCAACTTCATCGAGGCGCACAGCGACTGCCCCTATTTCCAGATCGGCGAGGCAAAGTACGGCAAGCCCATCCTGGATCGCGTGCTTGGCCCCGACACCCTGATCGATGACGCCACCAAGTGCCTGCTGGTGTCCATGGATTCCACGCTGCGGTCGAACATCTCGGTCGGCATGCCGCTCGATCTGCTCACCTACCGCAATGGCGATCTGCACGCTTCACGCTTCGTCTCCATCACCGAGGACGACGAATACTTCGCCTCCATCCGGGGGCGCTGGAGCCACCTGCTGCGCGAGGCCTTTCAGGCCCTGCCCGCCCCGGACTGGGCAAACATGCCCACCGGGCGCTCACGCCCGATCTACGAGCGATCAATCCGCAGCCACGATCAGTAGCGATCCTGGGGCGGTGCGGACAGGGGGAAAACCGCCGGCGTGGGTCGCGTGACGGGCTCGGTCTCCGCACACCCGCTCAGTGCCGGTACTGCATGAGCAGCACGCCAACCACCGCCAGGACCACCAGGGCCAGGAGCGCGAGTCCCATGCGCTCCTCCACCATCGTCGCCACCTTCGGCCCGTAGGTCTTGAACAGCCAGGCCACCAGCACGAAGCGCAGACCGCGTGAAACAACCGATCCCAGGACGAAGATCGGCAGGTTGTAGTGCATCGCGCCGGAGAGGATGGTCACCAGCTTGTAGGGCACGGGCGTGAAGCCGCCGATGAGCACGGCCCAGACCCCCCATTCGTCGTAGAAGGCACGCAACTCGATCTCCTGCCCGCCATAGCCGAAGAGGTCGATGATGAACTTGCCTACCGAATTGAACAGGAACAGGCCGATGCCGTAACCGGCGAGCCCGCCGAGTACCGAGGCCACGGTGCACACCACGGCAAAGCGCAACCAGCTCTCGCGCCGGCTGGCCGCCATCGGCCCCAGGATCACATCTGGCGGGATCGGGAAGAAGGAGCTCTCGGCGAAGGACACCCAGAACAACCCGCGCTCGGCGTGGCGACTGCGGGCAATGGCAAGTGTGCGCTGGCGCAGGGAGAACATGCGCGCAGTGTAACGATCAGCCCGCCCCTTGCGCGTCCCTCGCCTGTGAACCAGGCCACAGCAGAGGATAAGCTTGACTCACACCGGGCGGCGACGCACCCCTGCCATCCGCGCGCAGCCGGTGCTACCGTGCGCGGCTATCGCGGCCCCAATCAACAACGACCCTGGCGCACCGCAGCGCAACCGGGCAGAGCCCCGTGGAGACCGGCATGGAACGACTCGACAGCGTCAGTGTGCTCACCCGGGCAAACGTGTACTTCGACGGCAAGTGCGTGAGCCACACCGTGATTCTGGCCGACGGCTCGCGCAAGACCCTCGGCGTCATCCTGCCGGCACGGCTCCGCTTCGAGACACACGAGCCCGAGCGCATGGAGGTGGTTGCTGGCCACTGCCGGGTGCGCCTTGCCGGCGAGGAAATCTGGCGCGAATTCCAGGCCGGCGACCGCTTCGACGTTCCCGCCAATGCCGCCTTCGACATCGAAGTCGCTGATCGGCTCGACTACATCTGCCATTTCGGCTGAAGCAAACCAAGGCGGCACGCGGCGGCCCTCAGCCGGGTTTGCGGAAGACCATGGCAAACTGCCAGGGCAGTTCCCGCCAGGTCGCCTCCCAGGCGAGCGGCTGGACTGCCATCTCGAGCTGCAACTGGGCCTCGGTCATGGTGTGCAGGGCATGGATGGGCAGTGATGCGTCCTCGCCCCGATACTCCACGATCACCAGTCGACCGCCCGGCTTCAGTGCCGCGACCAGCCGGCGAATGACCTCGTACGGCTGCGACAGCTCGTGATAGACATCCACCAGCAGGATGAGCTCGCAGCAGGCATCCTTAAGCCCGGGATCAGCGGCAGAGCCAAGAACGGGTTCGATGTTGCGGATCCCGGTGGCCAAGGCGCGCTCACGCAGGCGCTCGAGCATCTCCGGCTGCAGGTCCACCGCAAGCACGCGACCCATGGGGCCGACCGCTGCGGCGAGGCGACGGCTGTGATAGCCGGTACCCGCGCCCACGTCCGCGACCACGGCGCCCCGGGGCACGGCCAACCAGTCGTGCAGGCGTGACGGGGCCTCCTCCTGCTCGCGTTCGGTGCGCTCCAGCCACCCCGCCCCGCGATGGGACATGAACTCGGCGATCTCGCGCCCGAAGTAGTAGCGTCC
>DBNU01000008.1:0-358 GCA_002299125.1 Proteobacteria bacterium UBA664 | reverse complement strand
CGCGCCCGAAGTAGTAGCGTCCTGTGCCCCCCGGGTGGCGCTCACCTTCCACATAACGCGGCTCGGGTAACGCATTCGAGCCGGGGAGCGCAGACGGCTCGGAACCCGGCGTTGCAGGGGGAGCCGCAGCGATGAGCGCTGCCCCCTGCATTGCCACAGCAGCCTCGAGGCCGGGGACCAGACAGCACGCACTGGCGGCGAGCAGGGCAAGGGAGCGAACGGCGATTCGGGGATGCTGCGGGTTCACGTCACGCAGCATGGCACGAACGGCGGCGATCGCACGACCTGCACCTACCAACCCCACGGCCCCCAGGGACCCCACGGCCCCATGCCCCACGGACGCATGCCCCAGGGCCCC
>DBNU01000016.1 GCA_002299125.1 Proteobacteria bacterium UBA664 | reverse complement strand
AGTCAAGCAGCAGCGCGTCGTGGTCGAAAAAATCGTCTTGACTACCATAGCGTTGTTGCCAGTCGCGCTCCAGCGCCCGCCAGTCGCTGCTGTGCAGGCACAAGGCCAATAGTGGCCATTGGACGCTCTTGAGTTCGAAGCTGAAGGGGGCGGCAAAGGCCGACGACATAGGTAAAACGGGGTTGAAAGGGTAAATCTTAACAGCCCTGCGCCGTGCGCTGCGCATTCCACGGCACTTGGACAGTGATTCCAGCGGAAACTGGACGGGCATTCCACGCGTAACTGGACAGTTGTCGCGCAGCGAGCGGGGTTGATATTTTGCGTGATCCTTGTTGTGGGTTAAAGGGTTTTTTGCAGGTTGAGCAGATTGGCGGCAGGGTTGTCCATAGGCGGACGCCAGCGCGCCTCTAACGCTGGCGGGCGTCCGCCTGTGGGGAACCCGTGTTTGGCGCTGGGACGGTGGCCTTCTTTCTCCGCAAGGAGTCGCCCTTCAGGGCGATGCGATGGGCGTTATGCACCAAGCGGTCGAGAATGGCATCCGCCAGGGTTGGATCGCCCAGCGCCTCATGCCAATGCTCGACGGGCAACTGGCTGGTGACGATGGTTGAGCGGCTGCCGTGGCGGTCGTCGAATATTTCCAGCAAATCGCGCCGCGACTCATCGGAGAAAGCTGCCAGCCCCCAGTCGTCGAGTACCAGCACCTGTATCTTGGCGAACTGTGCCAGCAGTTTCGCGTAGCGCCCATCGCCGCGGGCTATTCGCCAGATCCTGAAGCAGACGTGGTAGGCGGAAATACAAGGCCGATGCCCCCTGGCGACACGCCTGATTCGCCAATGCGCAGGCCAGGTAAGTCTTGCCGACGCCGGTCGGTCCGGTCAGCAGCACATTCTGGTGGTCGGCGACCCAGTTGCCGGCGAGCAGCGACTGGAACAAAGGACGGTCCAAGCCGCGCGGTGCGCGGAAGTCGACGTCCTCGGCCGTGGCCGATTGTTTCAGCCGGGCACGCATAAGCCGGCTCGCCGTCAGGCGATTGCTGCGCTCGGTCATCTCCCGATCGACGAGCAGGCCGAGACGTTCCTCGAAGGCCAGCGCCCCGATCTCGGCGATGCTGGCCTGTTCGGCCAGTGCGTGCGCCATGCCGTACAGGCGCAACTGCTTGAGTTTCTCGGTGGTGGGATGTATCAGCATGGCAACTCCAGTCAGTGGTAGTAGTGGGAACCGCGCACATTGGCGTGGTCGAAGGGAAGCGTGGATTGCGCCGGTGGTTCGGCCGGCCGGTCCAACCCGTGTTTGAGGATAGAGGCCACCGACTTGTAGGTGCGGGCGTTGATCGCCAGTGCGCGTGCGCAGGCGGCCTCCAGCCGGGTTCGCCCGACCTCGCGCGCCAGGCGCAGGACGCCGAGGCAAGCCCGGTAAGCTTGCTGGGGATGCTGACGAGAGCTCATCAGGTGCTCGATGAAGGCCGTCGTCTCGGGGCCGACCTTGTTGGCCCAGGCCAGAATGCGCGGCGCATTCCACCCGGAAACGGCCTGATGGGCAGGCGTCATGTGCGCATCGACCGTGGTGTGCCGGCCCTTGTCGCGGCTCCTGACATGGCTGGCGATGCGCACGCCCTTGTGGAACACCTCCACCGTGTGCGTAGCGACGCGGGCATCGACCTCCTGACGGGCAAAGCGATACGGCACCGAGTAATAATGGCCATGGACCTCGACGTGATAGTCGATGCCGACACGCCGGCGTTGCCAGTCGGCATAGGTATACCGCGTGGCCGGCAGTGCCTTGAGCGCCGGCTGGTCGATGGTCTCGAATGCCTGCCGGCGGCAGCCGGGCAGTTTCTTGAAGGCGCGGGTATTGAGACGGGCCAGCAGTTCGCGGATGGCCCGATTCAGTTCATCGAGGCTGAAACAGCGCCGGTTCCGGAGCGCGGCGATGATCCAGCGACTGGCGACCAGCACGCCGCCTTCGACCTTGGCTTTGTCCTTGGGCTTTCTGACCCGTGCCGCAATGACGGCAACGCCGTAGTGGCTCGCCCAGTCCTGATAGCTCGGGTTGAGGTCGGGTTCGTACCAGTCCGGCTTCTTGACGCCACTCTTGAGATTGTCGGGAACGACGATCTCGGGGACGCCGCCGAGAAACTCCATGGCCCGTACATGAGAACCCAGCCAGTCCGGCAGGGTCTGTGTCCAGGTGGCCTCGGCAAAGGTGTAGTTGGATGCGCCCAGCACGGCGACGAACAGTTGGGCCGGCCGGATTTCACCGGTGTCAGGATCGATGACAGACAGCGTCGTGCCAGCGTAATCGACAAACAGCTTCTCGCCGGGTGCATGGGTCTGCCGCATGGAGACGGCCAGCTTGCCGACCCATTCCCGGTAATGCTGGCAGAAGGCGCTGTAGCGGTAGCCATCGGTATGCTCGGCCTTGTACTCCTGCCAGAGCAGGTCGAGGGTGACGTGCTTCCTGCCCAGCTCCCGATGGATGGTCGGCCAGTCGGGTTCGGCACGTTCGACGTTGCGCGGCAGCACGGGCGGAAACAGCCTGGCCTGAAGGGCGGTCTCGTCCAGCCCAGCCGGCAGGGGATAGCCAATGCCGGCGCGACTGGCACGACGCAGGTACTCGCCGACCGTGGTCGGGCTGGCGCCGACGACGTCGGCAATTTCTCGTTGGCTGCGCCCACATTCGTGGTGCAGCCGCAATACTTCGGCAATCTTGCGCATGGATAACCTCTTCGCCATGTGGCCCTCGGCAAAAATCCGCCGAATGTGCCACGGTTATCCGCGCGCTGCGCGCTTACTCAGACTGTCCAGTTACCCGTGGAATGGGTGTCCAGTTCGTCATGGAATCCGTGTCCAGTTGCTCATGGAATCACTGTCCAGGTCGCCGTGGAATACCTGTCCAGTTGGGCGTGGAATACGCA
>DBNU01000230.1 GCA_002299125.1 Proteobacteria bacterium UBA664 | reverse complement strand
GACGAGGGGCGCGGGGATGACGGGGCCACTTGCCCGTGCGACGGGTGCCGGCCCCTGAGTGGGCGTGGGACCGTGGCAGGCTGAGCACGAGGATCCAACGACGGCGATGTCACACCCGGACGCAGGGTTGCCTGTCCCACTCGCCGAACGCATGCGCCCGGCGGCGGTGACTGCGCTTTTCGGTCAGGAACACCTGCTCGAGCCCGGGCGCCCCTTGCGGCTTGCCATCGACAGTGGTCGCCTGCATTCGATGGTTTTCTGGGGGCCGCCTGGCACGGGCAAGACCAGTCTCGCGCGTCTTATCGCCGCGCGGACAGAGGCCCGCTTCCTCACGATTTCGGCGGTGCTCGGGGGCGTCAAGGAGATCCGGGCGGCCATCGAGCAGGCCAGCGCGGCGCGTCAGCAGGGCGTGCCCAGCGTGCTCTTCGTGGATGAGGTGCATCGCTTCAACAAGGCGCAACAGGACTCCTTCCTGCCACACATCGAGGATGGCACCGTAATCTTCATCGGTGCCACCACCGAGAACCCGGCCTTCGAGCTGAACTCCGCCTTGCTCTCCAGGCTGCGGGTCTACGTGCTCAAGCCGGTCTCCGTTGCGGCGCTGGTGGATCTGCTGGGAAACGCCCTGACGCGACTGGGGGAGGATGTCACCCGACTCACGCTGGCTCAGCGCGAGCGGTTGGCCCATGCCGCCGATGGTGACGCCCGGCGGGCACTGAATCTGCTCGAGATCCTGCTCGACCTGGCCCCGGCCGGTACAGTCAGCGATGCACTGCTCGATGGTGTGCTTGCGGGTGGCACGCGTCGCTTCGACAAGGGAGGTGACGCCTTCTACGACCAGATCTCGGCCCTGCACAAATCGGTACGCGGATCCGATCCGGACGCCACCCTGTATTGGTATGCACGGATGCTGGACGGTGGCGTGGATCCGCTCTACGTGGCCCGGCGTGCGGTCCGGATCGCCTCGGAGGACATCGGCAACGCCGATCCGCGTGCGCTCCCGCTGGCGCTCGCGGCCTGGGAGACGCAGGAGCGTCTCGGCAGTCCGGAGGGTGAACTCGCGATCGCGCAGGCACTGGTGTACCTGGCCTGTTGCGCCAAGAGCAACGCCGTCTATCAGGCCTTCAACCAGGTGCGAGAGCTGGTACAGCGGCAGGGGAGTCTCGAGGTGCCGCTGCATCTGCGGAACGCGCCCACCCGGCTGGCGGACAGCCTTGGTCATGGCACGGGTTACCGCTATCCGCACGCTGAGCCGGATGGCTATGCGGCAGCGGTCGACTATCTGCCCGCAGCGCTCGCTGGCCAACGCTGGTACACGCCCAGCGGGCGGGGTCTCGAGCGGCAGATCGCCGAGAAGCTGGCCCGCCTGCGCGAGCGGGACCGTGCCGCCCGTGCCGAGGAGTGCGACCGGCCCTGAGCCACTGCGCAGGCGACCCGAGACACCCCTCAGCGTTGCTCAGGAACCCAGGCATCCACACGTGCAAGCTCCGAGGCCATCAGTTGCGAGCGCTCGAGTTCGCGCCTGACCTCGTCTTCGGACTTGAAGGCCCCGAGCTGGCGGGGCGTGCGCAGTTGGTAGTTGACCTCCGACATGATGCGGGTGATCTCCGCCCCGTGTTCGGGCGGGATCGTCTGACGGCGCAGGCGTCGCGTGAGTCGGTCGTGCAGCTTCGCGGTGCCTTTGCGTACTTCCTCCAGTTTCGCATAGACCGGTTGCATGCTGGCGATCAGCCGATCCAGTTCCTCGGCCTCACGTTGGCGCCGGGCCTTCTGTTCGGCCTCGAGTGCACGCGCCTCGGCCCGCAGATCCGGCGCGGGGGCTGCTGCCTCCTGTACCCCGCGTTCCGCCTCACCACCGCAGCCTGCGAGCATCGCCAGCAGGGCGCTGGCAAGCCCGTGCAAGACGCGCTTCGGGCTGTGGGATGGATGGTTGCTGTGCCGCATCGTCATCGGGTGACTCCTGTGTTTCCGTTCGATTGCTCAGCCACGCGACTCCGGGGAGTCCTGCAGTGCTTCACGACAGCGCTCGGCGCGCGCATTGGTCGACCCCGGGGCCGCGATCGACCGCCGCGGCAGCAGCCAGGGCGAGGTCCAGGGCAGAGTCCAGGGCGATCACAACATCATCTCCGCCCGGCATGGCCAGCGCGAGGCTGCGACGCCACGCCCTGGCCCCGGGTTCCCGGTGGAAGAGCCCGTGCAGCGGGCGGAGCAGGGCGCGGGTGGTGGCCCCGCGCTCGAGGGCGCAGGTGGCGTATTCGGCGTAGGTCGCCAGCACCGCGCGGCGACGGGTCGCGCGCTCACCGGGGGGCCGCCCCGCGAGGGTGTCGTCCAGTTCGGCCAACAGCCACGGGTCATCCCAGGCGGCACGCCCGATCATGACGCCATGTACCCGGGTGAGGGCCGAATGCACTGCGGCGGCTGTGGTGAAGCCGCCGTTGATGGCGATCCCGAGCCCGGGAAAGGCAGCGGCCAGACGGTAGACCACCTCGTGACGCAGCGGCGGCACGGTGCGGTTCTCGTGCGGACTCAAACCGTGGAGCCAGGCCTTGCGCGCATGCACGATGAGATAGTCGGTACCTGCGTCCACGACGCGACCGACGAAGTGCAGCAGATCCTCCCAACTGTCGCGATCGTCGATGCCGATGCGGGTCTTGACCGTGACAGGCACCCGACCTGCCGCCTCACGCATCGCCCGGATACAGTCGGCGACGATCTCGGGTTCTGCCATCAGGCAGGCCCCGAAGCGGCCATCCGTGACGCGGCTGCTGGGGCAGCCGCAGTTGAGATTCACCTCGGCGTAGCCCATGGCGACGGCGTGCCGCGTGGCCTGGGCCAGGAGATCCGGATCGCTGCCCCCGAGCTGCAGGGCGAGCGGTTGCTCGCGCGCATCGAAACCCAGCAGGCGCTCCAGATCACCGTGCAGCACGGCCTGCGCCGTGACCATCTCGGTGTAAAGACGCACGCCGGGTGCCAACAGGCGCATCAGAAGGCGGAAGTGGCGGTCGGTGCGGTCCATCATCGGCGCGACGGACAGCCGCTCCGGGAGGGCCGGATGCATTGGCGTCGGGGCAGGGCAGGGCTCTGGAGCGGACATGGGCGCGCAGTGTACCCGCTGTGCCCGCCGTCGCATGCCTCAGCGCCGGGCCTGCCGTGCCCTCGGGCGTACCGACCGGCGGAACGGGTCGGCGCGGAATCGCCGCCCAGACTGGCCGGCACGACCACCCCTCCGTCATCCCCGCCTGCGCGGGGATCCCGTGTCGCTGCGCCATCGCCAAGCAAGGACTGGATGCCCGCCGCAGCCTGCCCCCGAGTGCTCTTGTAGGGGGCGGGCATGACGGGTTGCGCGCTACCGATGGGTGCCCCGGAGATCCGCTTCCTGGGGAGCCGGGCGCAGTCCCTGGTTGGGGTCATTCGTGCAGAGATGCCTGAAGGTAGTGCCTGGCCAGCAGGTGCGCGGTGAAGGTTGGGCGCAGATAGAAGCCGCGTGGGAGCTGCGCTTCTGGCGTGCCGTCGGCGGCGTGTCCCGCCGCCGTCACCCGCCCGTGCGCGGCCTTCGGCCGCAACTGCAGCCACTCTCCGATGCGGGCGCTGGTTTCCTCCAGCCGTCCGCAGGCCACACGTTCCATGAGTTCTTCCCAGTCAGCGCGCAGACGCGCCTCCTCGGCCGGTGCAGGTGACCAGATCAGTGCCTGCCCGACGATGCGGCTGGCGGGATCGTTTCTCGCCGTGACCAGCAGCGGGATCCACAGCACGCGGGCGAGCTTCGCCCGTACCCGCGACCGGGGCCAGTCACTCGCGGTGTCTTCATGCGGGTTGAGGGTGCAGATATGGGTGCTCTCCAGCGGCCGCATGCCGGGGTCCACCGGGATGGTCTTGAGCTCGATCCCGAGCGCGGGAAAGTCAGGGCCATCGTAGTTCGAGTCAGGCACACCGAGCGCCCGCTCGATCGTCTCTCCGGACCAACCCTTGTGCCGGGTCGATGGCGCACGCGCGGCCAGCGTTCCAAGCGGCATCCCGGCGATGGCCAGGGCGCGGGCGAGCAGTTCGGCCTCGTCCCGTGGTGGCGTCATCCGACTGGCGCGACCGCAGCGTAAACCGTGAGTGACGACCAGCGCACGCTCAACGCTCCGCCAGAGCCTCGGCCACCGTGTTGCGCAGGCACTCGAACTTCAGCTCGTCCTGGATGGGGTGGTCATCGAGGGTGGTGATGAAGAAGATGTCCTCCACGCGCTCACCGAAGGTGGCGATCTTCGCGTTCCGCAGGCGCACGCCGCACAGTTGCAGTGCCAGGGCCACGCGATAGAGAAAACCTGGCCGATCGGTGCCGGTGACCTCCATCACGGTGCGCTGGTTGGCGGGGTCCTGACTGAACGACACGCGGGTGGGGTGATGGAAGTGCCGAAGCTGGCGGTTATGCCAGCGGCTGGGTGTCCGCCGCGGCCGCTCCGGCTCACCGAGGGCCTCGCGCACACGCCGGACCACTTCATTGGCGCGTTCCTCGCTTTCGAGCACACCGCCCGACTGCGCATCGAGCACGATGTAGGTGTGCAGCGTATGGCCGCTGGCGGAACGGATGATCCGCGCGTCCTGTACGGTGACATTGAGCTGTTCGAGCACGGCGGTCGTCAGCATGAAGACGCGATCAGAATCCTCGGTGTAGACGAAGACCTCGCTGCCACCTCGGGCCGTGCGTCGGCGTACCAGTACGAGCGGCAGATCCGTCGCGCGTGCCGAGGCGACGTTCTGGCTGTGCCAGGCGATCTCGTCCGGACGATGACGCAGCAGATAATCCTCGCCGAAATCCTCCCAGAGGGCGTCCAGCCGTTTACGCGGCAGGCCGGTGCCCACGAGCAGCAGGCGGGTGTCCGAGCGGGTTTCTTCGAGCCGCTCGGCCTTGTCGAGCGGACTCTCCAGGCCACCCCGCAGGGCGCGCAAGGTATTGCGATAGAGTTCGGCGAGGAGGGCATCCTTCCAACTGTTCCAGGCCGCCGGATTGGTGCCGCTGATGTCGGCGATGGTGAGCAGGTAGAGGTAATTCAGGTGGTCGCGATCACCGACCAGCCGGGCGAAGCGTGCAATCACCTCCGGATCGGCAATATCGCTGCGCTGGGCGGTGCGCGACATCACCAGATGATTGCGCACGAGCCAGGCGACCAGGCGCGAGTCATAGGGTGAGAGATGGTGGGCGGCGGCAAAGTCGATCACCTCGCGCTCGCCGAGTTCCGAGTGATCGCCCCCGCGACCCTTGGCGATGTCATGGAACAGGCCGGCCACGAACAGCAGCTCCGGCTTCGGAATGCTGCGCGCGAGGGAGGCCGTGAGGGGCGAAGTCTCGGAGAGGTCGTCGGACCAGAAGCGCGAGAGGTTGCGCACCACGCGCAGGGTGTGCTCATCCACGGTGTACACGTGGAAGAGATCGAACTGCATCATGCCGACGACCTGCCCGAAGACCGGCAGATATTGCTCGAGTACGCCATAACGGTGCATGCGTTCGAGTGCTTCACCCAGACGGCGGGGTTGCCGCAGGATCTCCATGAACAGGCTGGTGGCGCGCAGATCGGCACGGAAACGGCTGTCGATACGCACTGCCTGCTCGCGGATGAGGCGGATGGTGCGTGGGGAGACACCCCGTACCTCCGGGTTCTGCTGCAGGATGAGGAAGGGTTCCAGCAGCGCGAATGGGTTGCGCTGGAAGACCTGCGGCTGGATCACCTCCAGCATGCGGTCGTGGATCTGGAAGCGGCGCGAGACGGCAACCGGATGATGCCGTCGATCCTCTGCGTGCAGGCGCTCGGTCAAGAGACCGATGAGCAGCTCCGACAGGCGTGTGACGCTGATGGCCGTGCGATAGTGCAGCTTCATGAACTGTTCGATGGCGCGGGTGCCATCCGGATCGGTGAAGCCGAAGGCAGCGGCAACGGCCCGCTGATAGTCGAAGAGCAACCGATCCTCGCGTCTCCCCGTCAGCGTATGCAGCGTCCAGCGGCTGCGCCAGAGGCAGGCCTGTGCCGACTGCAACTCCTGCAATTCAGCCAGGGTGAGAAAGCCCTCGACCGCGAGGGCCTCGAGCGAACGCACGTTCAAGGCCCGCTTGGCCACCCAGCCGATGGTATGGATATCCCGCAGGCCACCCGGGCCTTCCTTCAGATTCGGCTCCAGGTTCTGGGCCGTGTCGTGGTGGCGATGGTGGCGTTGCTCCAACTCCGCGAGTTTCGCCGCAAGGAAAGCCTCGGCCGGCCACATGCGCTCGGGACCGATGGCGGCCAGCGTGGCCCTGCTCACTGCGGCGTCCCCAGCGAGGTGGCGCGCCTCGGTGAGATTGGTCATCACGGTGATGTCCTTCGCCGCCTCAGCCGCCACCTCGCGGGCCGTGCGTACCGACAGGGCGAGTTCGAGGCCGATATCCCAGAGGAAGCCGACCAGGGCCTCGATGACCGGCTTGCGCTCAGTCAGCACACGACTGTTGCCGAGCACGACACCCACATCCACATCAGATCCCGGGTGCAGCTCGCCACGTCCAAAGCCACCGACTGCCAGCAACGCGACCTTCTGCTCGCCAGCCAGACCAGCAGCGCGCCAGGCCTCGATGAGTACCTGATCCACCAGCGCGGCACGGGTGTGGACCAGCACCTCCACACTTTCGCCAGCACGGTAGGCCTCGAGCAACAACTCGGCACCACACCGCAGGTGTTCGCGGAAGATGGTCTGGGCCGGGGCGGCCAGCGAATCGACCTGTCCGAGCTCGGCCGGCAGGCGGGCGAGGAGGGCGCCGGTGGCCGCCGAGCGGGTGGCCTGGGAGGAGAACGGAAAGGCGCGCGCATCCGGTCCCGGTACGGTGGATCGGTCGTGCGCCGGCGCGGGCGGCCTGGCGTTCATCCCCGCGCCTGGTGCGGAACGGGCAACGGCTGACCCACCCGGCTGGCAAGGGCCGCCTCCTCCGGTCGCAAGGTCAGGATTTCAACCCCCTGCTCGTGCACCAGCACCGTGTGTTCCCACTGGGCAGACAGTGATCGGTCACGCGTGATGACCGTCCAGCGGTCCGGCAACAGCTTCACGTGCCGTTTGCCGGCGTTGATCATGGGCTCGATGGTGAAGGTCATGCCGGGCTCGAGTGGCATGCCGGTTCCCGGGCTGCCGTAGTGCAGGATCTGCGGCTCTTCATGGAAGACCCGACCGATGCCATGGCCGCAGTATTCGCGGACCACCGAAAACCCGCAGGCCTCGGCGTGGCGCTGGATGGCGGCACCGAGATCGCCCAGATGGCAACCCGGGCGCACCAGCTCGATCGCCAGGGCCATGCACTCGTAGGTCACATCAATCAGCCGCCGTGCACGCACGCCGGGTTCGCCGAGCGTGAACATGCGGCTGGTGTCGCCGTGGAAACCGTCCTTGATGACGGTGACATCCACATTGACGATGTCACCCTCTTTCAGCACCCGCTCGCCGGGGATGCCATGGCAGACCACCTGGTTCACCGAAGTGCAGATCGACTTCGGAAAGCCGTGATAGTCGAGCGGTGCCGGGATCGCCTGCTGGACTTCGGTGATGTAGCGGTGGCAGCGGTCGTTGAGTTCGTCGGTGGTCACGCCCGGCTTCACGTAGGGTTCAATGAAGGCGAGCACCTCGGCAGCGAGGCGACCGGCCACGCGCATGGCCTCGATTTCGTCAGGAGTCTTGATGTGGATCGCCATGGACCTCGGGAACCGGATGGATGCGTCGCGGGCGACTGGGCGGGGTGTGTCGCTGCCCGCCCGCTTGAGGAAAGGGCCTGCCACCACCCGGCGGGCTGTCGCACTGGGTGCCGGTGGCGGGTTCTTCTTGGTTGGGCGGGTGTACGCATGGTATAAACCGCCGGCTTCGCGGGGCAACCGTCCCGCGGCACGTCAGGCGCGCGATTCACGGTCAAGCCGTGACCCGCGTGCCCATTCCACACACGACCCGCGCAAGTGCGGTCGTCCGGGTGCCTCCCCGCGTCAGCCCCCATGGCGGCGACGGGCAGGTCGGGCGGTCGGGGTCGTGGAGGCCCAACCCAAGTCGATCAAGAAGGAGGCCGCATGGCCGAAGTCACGATGCGTCAGATGCTGGAGGCCGGAGTTCACTTTGGCCACCAGACCCGTTTCTGGCACCCGAAGATGGCACCTTACATCTTCGGCGAGCGCAACAAGATCCACATCATCAACCTCGAGCGAACCGTCCCGCT
>DBNU01000050.1:1403-4323 GCA_002299125.1 Proteobacteria bacterium UBA664 | reverse complement strand
CTCGGTTGAGTCCCGTGGCAGGCGCGGTTGGTCAGGCGGAGCTCTGCATCCGCAAAGCGAGAAGGGGCCGGCGGCTTTCGCCGCCAGCCCCGTCAGGCTGCATGGGCTTGAGGCAACAAGTGTTACTTGATCTCGACGCCCGCGCCCGCTTCTTCGAGCTGCTTCTTGATGGTCTCCGCATCCTGCTTCGAGATGGCCTCCTTGACCGTGGAAGGCACGCCCTCGACGAGGTCCTTGGCCTCTTTGAGGCCGAGACCGGTGATGGCACGCACGGCCTTGATGACGTTCACCTTGTTCTCGCCGAAAGACTTCATGACGACGTCGAACTCGGTCTGCTCCTCGACCACCGGAGCGGCCGCACCGCCACCAGCGCCGGCTGCCGGAGCTGCTGCGACGACAGCCGCGGAGACGCCGAACTTCTCTTCCATCGCCTTCACGAGTTCAACGACCTCGATGACGGTCATGTTGGCAATGGTTTCCAGGATGTCTTCTTTGCTGACGGACATGGGGTATTTCCTCTTGCTTGTACCAGTAATGGGATTAATCGGGGACGGGTTGCGTCAGGCTGCCTGCTTCTGGTCGCGGATCGCCGCCACCGCACGCACGGCCTGTGCGTAAGGTTCGACGAGCGTGCGTGCCAGCTTGGTAACCGGTGCCTGCATCACACTCATCAGCAGTGAGATCGCCTCGTCCTTGGTCGGCATGGTGGCCAACTGGTGCAGGTTCTCCACCGGGAGCAACTTGCCACCGAAGGCGATGACCTTGATGACGAACTTGTCGTTGGTCTTCGCGAAGTCACCGAGAACACGGGCTACGGCACCCGGGTCCTCCTGCGAAAAGGCCAGCACCACCGGGCCGACGAGTCCATCGGCCATGCAGGCAAAGTCGGTGTCCTGCAGAGCGCGTCGTGCCAAGGTATTACGTACGACCCGTACGTAGACCCCGGTGGAGCGCGCCTTGCGGCGCAGATCGGTCATCGCACCGACCGTAAGGCCGGCATATTCCGCTGCGATTGCGGCATAGGCACCCTGTGCCACGGCCGACACCTCGGCAACCACGGCCTTCTTCTGTTCTAGATTGAGGGGCATGGTTTCCACCATTTTTGGACAGAATCCGCATCCATCGAGGCATGCGAATCACGGGTTGCCCGCCGGCCCGACATTTCTGCCACGGGCGACGGTCCGGTGGCCGAGATCCCAGGTCACCCCGAATCCCCGGTACACCGTCTGCGCAGGCGGGTGGCGAGCCACCTCATCAAGCGGTTTCCCGCGCCTGCGGTCTCTGACGGCGATCTCCGCGGGAAACACCCGCGGAGATCGGTCAAATCCTGATTGCTGCTGCTGACTCCGCCTAGCCGAGATCGAGCGTCGTGCGTTCCACCACGATGCCAGGCCCCATGGTGCTGGAGACGGATACCTTCTTGAAGTAGATACCTTTGGCCGTTGCGGGCTTCATCCGGCGCAGGTCGGTGAGCAGGGTCTGGAGGTTCTCCCGCAATGCCGCGATCTCGAAGGAGACCTTGCCGATGGTGGCGTGAACGATACCGCCCTTGTCTGCGCGGTAGCGCACTTGACCGGCCTTCGCGTTGCGGACGGCTCCCGCAACATCCGCCGTCACGGTGCCCACCTTCGGATTCGGCATGAGACCACGCGGTCCGAGGATCTGCCCAAGACGACCCACGACAGCCATGGTATCGGGGGCTGCGATGACGACATCGAAATCCATCTGTCCAGCCTTCACCTGCTCGGCAAGATCGTCGAGACCGACGATATCAGCGCCTGCCTGCCGCGCGGATTCGGCTTGCTCACCCCGGGCGAAGACCGCCACGCGAACCGACTTTCCTGTGCCATGCGGAAGCACTGTAGCCCCACGTACATTCTGGTCGGACTTTCGCGGGTCCACCCCGAGGATGACGGCGACATCCACACTCTCGTTGAAGCGGGTGCGGGAGACATCCTTCAGGGCCTGCAGGGCCTGATCGATACCGCAGGTCAGACCCTGCGGCACGCGTTCACGAATCGCCTTCTGACGCTTGCTGATTGCCATGTTCAAACCCCCTCCACGTCTACGCCGAGGCTGCGGGCGGTACCGGCTACCGTTCGCACTGCCGCCTCGATATCGGCGGCGTTGAGATCTGGCAGCTTGGTCCTGGCGATCTCTTCGAGCTGGGCACGGCTGATCCGCCCGACCTTGGCCGAATTGGGCGTAGCCGATCCCTTTGGAAGGCCCAGCGCCTTCATGATGAGTACCGACGCTGGCGGAGTCTTGGTGATGAAAGTGAAGCTGCGATCGGAGAAGACCGTGATGACCACAGGAATTGGCAAGCCCGGTTCGAGCTGCTGAGTGGCAGCGTTGAACTGCTTGCAGAACTCCATGATGTTCACGCCGCGCTGACCGAGAGCGGGGCCGACCGGCGGGCTGGGGTTTGCCTTACCCGCAGCCACCTGCAGTTTGACGTAACCGGTAATCTTCTTGGCCATACGGCCCTCCCCGGGTTCCAGCGCCAGCGCGAAAATGCGCGCGGGCTCCCCGTGTGTGCAACCGGTGCGGGTAGCTGCTCGCGAGTGCCGCACCGGAGGCCCCGCGATTCAGGTTGATTCACGCCAGTCTGTGAAGATTGGCGACCAACCAGTCAATCATTTGCCTGAGCGTCAGACCTTCTCTACCTGCCCGAACTCGAGCTCCACGATGGTCGGGCGGCTGAAAATGAGCACCGACACACCCAACCGACTCTTTTCGTAATTGACCTCTTCGACGGTACCGCTGAAATCCGCGAAGGGGCCCTCCTTCACGCGCACCTGTTCGCCCACTTCAAACAACACCTTGGGACGTGGCTTCTCCGCCCCCTCCTGCATCCTGCGCAAAATGGCATCCGCTTCGCGGTCGGATATGGGTGCCGGCCGATCGCTCGTGCCACCGA
>DBNU01000050.1:0-1007 GCA_002299125.1 Proteobacteria bacterium UBA664 | reverse complement strand
TCTGCACCAGGACGTAGCCCGGAAAAAACTTGCGATCACTCTTTCGAGTCTTGTCGTTCTTTTTCTCGACCACCTCTTCCGTGGGGACCAGAATCTCGCCGAAACGTTCCTCGAGGCCGCAGCGGCGAATCCGATCGAGCAATGAACGCTTGACCTGATTCTCGAACCCGGAATACGCCTGCACCACGTACCAGCGCATCGTCATTTTCCTCAGCCTCCCCGCCCGGTGAGGGTCTTGACCGTGATGGCCAGCGCAGAATCCAAGCCCCACAGGAAAACGGCGGAAATAATCACGGCGATGAAGACGATGCCGGTGGTCTGAATGGTCTCGGGCCGCGTCGGCCAGACCACCTTGCGCACCTCGATGTTGGTTTCACGCAGGAATTCAACGGCCGCCCGACCCTTACCGGTGGTGGCGAAGAGGGCGACCGCCAACCCGACGGCCAGGAGCAATGCACCAAGCCGCCAGGGGAGTGGGAATGCTGCCAGCCAATAAAAAGCCACGACTCCTGCGCTCGCCAGCAGGGCAGACAGCGCAAACAGCAGCGCGTCGCGCGAGGATTGGGGGAGTTCCTGCCGTTCGGACATTGCCTGGACCTTCATTGAAAATGACATGAGCCACCCAAGCGGGCGGCTCATGTCACGGACTCTCCATCCTTGTGGATGGCAGGCCAGGAGGGAATCGAACCCCCAACCTGCGGTTTTGGAGACCGCCGCTCTGCCAATTGAGCTACTGGCCTGTACTCGACGTTCCGTCGGACCCCGTTGGGGCGACGGACTTCCAAACCCCTACGCGCTGGCCCGGTTCGGGGTGGCCACCCGGACGCTGGCACTGGTCGAACCGGAGAATGGCCATTTCACAGATACCGACCCCCGTCGCCCGCTCCGTTACTGTTGCAGCTCGACAAGGAAGCTTGCCGCCCCATCAGACAGCGCTGACGACTCAACCGGCAATCGGCGAGACGGCCCCCGCTGTGACCTCAGACGTGGATTTTTGCGACGACGCC
>DBNU01000042.1 GCA_002299125.1 Proteobacteria bacterium UBA664 | reverse complement strand
CATCTCCGGATCGCGCTCGCCGCATCGACGATCGTGCCTGAGCGCAAGCTCAGGCCCTTGCGCTGAAGGTGCGCATTCACCTGGGCGAACAGCTTCGCGGACAGACCGTGCGTTTCCAGTAGACGGCGGAAGTTCAAGATCGTCGTCTCGTCTGGAATGTCGTCCATGCCGCCGATCTGGGCAAAGCGCTGCATCACCGGCGTGTCGACCAACGACTCCTCCATCGCCGGATCGGACAGCGCGTACCACTGCTGCAGGAAGTGGATGCGCAGCATCGTCGCCAAGGCATACGGCTGCCGGCCCGGCCGGCCCAGCTTCGGGTAGTGCGGATCGATCAGCGCCAGCAGCGCCTTCCACGGCACCACCTGCTCCACCTCGGCCAGAAACACTTCACGCCGCGTGCGCCTGCGGCCCCCAAGATCCTCGGCATCACCAAAAGAAAGCTGCATCGAACTCACCCTTGAACCGACCTGATTAGGCATGAACCTCAGCCCTTCGCAGGAGCTGCTCTGGTCGCTTGGTTGTGAGCATGACCTGCCCGATGAGTGTCTCGACCATGCCGCGGAGGTTGAATCGGTGATTGAAGCGGTAGCAGAAGGCCCCGAGGTAGCGATGCGGGTACTTGCTGAACTGGAAGTGTTTGTGGGCACCGCCAATCATGGTCTTCAGGTTGCCGATGACGGTGTTCACCCACTGGAAGAGGGGCAACTCGCGCGGCTTGCGCTGGCCCACCACCACGTAGGAGTGGGCACAATCGGCATGGATGACGGCATCGAAGCAGGCCAGCCCGTCGCTGCACACGTCACTGCCGGGCAGGAGATTTTGGCGGGCCCACTGCGCGATGGCCCGCGAGGTGAAGCCGGTGAGCGCGTTCATCTTCACCCGCCGTGGTCGCCCGTCGGAGGTCAGCTCGACGGCGGTCACGAAGGGCACCTTGTTCGGCGAGCCGCGACCGGGCGTGCCGGGTTTTTCCCCACCCAGATAGGCATCGTCGAGGAGGATGTCGCCGCCGAGCGGCTGCTTGGCGTCGGCCATCGCCTGCATCACCTTATGATGCAGCAGCCAGGCGCTGCGGTAGGACACCCCGATCTGGCGCATCAAGGCCAGTGCCGACAGGCCCGTCTTGGCCTGGCTGATGAGGTAGATGGCCAGGAACCAGGTGGTGAGCGGCAGCTTGGAGCTGTCCATCATCGTGCCTGCCGTAGGCGAGGCCTGATGGCGGCAGGCCGCACATTGCAGCAGCACCCCACCACCGCGCGGAACGCGGTAACCACGCGACTCGGCACACCTTCGGGCAGCGGAAGTTCTGCGGCCAGCGAAGCCGCTCCAAGGCCTGTGTGCACTGCGCCTCGCTCCCGTACTGGCTCATGAACTCGCACAACGACATCCCACGCTGGAACTGCACTCGATTGATTGGCATGACAGGCCCTCCATCACCATGTCGAGCCAGCTTCTGCCCCCACAGGCTCACCAGATGAGCCCCGCTGAGCTTCATGCTTAATCAGGTGAACCGATGACCGATTCTCGCCGAAAGTGGCGGAATTGTTCAGACCTTCCCTAGGCGGACTTCTGAAGCGACGATGTCTTTGGGTGTCACGTCGTTTCGTGTGGAAAGCGACAGTCATAATGTCCTCTGGTGATGGAGCCCGAGGGATCTGTGGGTCGGTCCCTGTCTGTACTGTGTGCCCGTCCATGAGGGATGAGCGAACCGAGGCCCACGATGAGCGTCAAGGTAGAGGTGCCACTCACCAGCGCGCTGGGGTTGTAGTCGCCACCGGTGAATGCGAGCGTCAATCTCGACACGACCAAGCGTAGCATCGACTTCGAGATCGGCTGCGATGGTGCCCGGGTACCCTGCCCGACCTGCGGTGCGGCCACACGGTGCGTACATGATCGCCTGCGCCGCTACCGGCGGCACTTGGACTCCATCCAGTTCGAGGCTTGACTGCACCGCGAGGTGCCGCGCATGGCGTGCAGCGGCTGCGGTAAGACCACGCAGGTGCCCGCCGCCGTGGTGCGCAAAGAGCAGTGGCGCGCGGCCAACGCCGGCGAACGCGGCGCGCTCAAAAGGATTGCGCTGGCTGCTCTGTCGCCACTCCTCAACCCGCGCGCAGCGTGGAACCCGCACGCTCGCGCGCGGCTGTCGGCACATCTACCGAGCCCGGCGCTTCAAAGACGAGCTCGAGCAGTTGTAAAACTGCCAGGCCCCTTGTGCCGTCCGGCAACTCCTTGATCGTCGGACCGCTACGGCCTTGCGAAGCTGCCTCAAGCCGCCGCTGCGAAAGGTCGTTGCCACCCTGCGCAAGCATCAAGACGGGGGGATCCTTGCCTTCGCGCAAACCAGACTCACCAACCTCATCGACGAAGGCCTGAATCGCATGGTCAAGAAATTGCGCCAGCGGATTACGCGACTTGCCGCCGTTCACCGACATGGTCAACCTCACCGTGGGGTCTTCTGCAAAGCTCCTCCGATCCAATGCCCCTGCAAGGCTTACGACCTCTACGGTGGTATGAGCGCCCCCGGTGTTTGTCAACGAAGTTGTCGTGTCTGCTGATCACGCTGCCTTGAGGTTTGTCCCCTTCTTCGCGTGATGTTCTTGCGGTGGATTCAGCCACACACCGGTCACCGGCTCCCAGTTCCTGGTGGTGCGCGACCAGCGCTCGGGATGACGGTCCTGCGCCGCTCGGTACACCGCGTCCCGTCGCTTCAGCACCGCGACCTCGACTTCGCTGTGCCGCTCGTTCGGCGTCACGAAGCGGATCGCACTGTGACGATGCTCACCGTTGTACCACTGCACGAAGGTATGCACCCAGCGCCTGGCCTCCTCCAGGCTCGCGAAGGGCTTGCCCGGGAAGCTCGGCGTGTACTTGAGCGTGCGAAACAGACTCTCCGAGTACGGGTTGTCATCACTCACCGACGGCCGGGTGGCTGCGCGCCCCAGCCACCACCGCTTCCTCAATCAGATCGATGGCCATCTGACGGTCTTGGGGGGCAATCAGGCGTCCCCGTCGTCCCCCCGGATGGCCCGGGCTTTTTTTTGCAGCACCAGCAGCGCCGCCGCCTCCGCCAGCGCCGGCGTCGACCCCACACCCACCGCCGCCGCCTCACGCCAACGCGCCACCTGCTCCACGTACAGCCCCTTGCGGCGACAGTACGCCGACAACTCGGCCTCGTTCAGCGCCGCCGTCTCAATCACCACCGCCAGCTTGTTCTCCCCACTCCACCGCTCGGGGTTCTTCGCATCCGCAGCCACCGCCACTCCTCGACCACGCACCCGATTACGCCAGTTGTAAAGCGACTGCTCAGTTACCCCAGTCGCCCGGCTCACCTGCACCACCGTCATCGACTGCGGCGCCATCAGCATCTGCAACACACGCTCCCTGAACCCCTCACTGTACCGCGCCATCCTTCACTCCCTTGCCGCCCCCGGATCTCAAATCCCCATCAACAAGCAGACACGACAACTACGCTGACACAGGGGGGGGCTTTTCTGGTAACTCATAGGCTACCGCTGCCTTGACACGCAGGGCGTTTTATCCAAGCTTCACTCGAGACAAGCATATGGATCCATATCAATCCACCCCACGAGCGGCTTGCGACTGGCTTCCCGGCTGCCTGCCAGTGCATGCATACCCGAGACGTAAGCGCTCAGGTGATAGTTTCTGTACGGCAGGGGTGATTCGTCATGTTGATGCGCCGGCGAAAGGCGATCTGATAGTTGAAGCTCAACTGGTGGCGAAAACAATCACCATGGAGGCCTGCCCCGACGAGAGCGGACGCGGTCGTTGGGTGAGCGCGGTGTCGCGGGCAATTGGCTACGGCGGGGACTCGACTGGGCGGCTGCTGGAGGTCATCAACGAGGTACTGAGCACGCGGGGTCTGCTGCTGTCGGGGGGCACAATGGTGGATGCGACCCTGATTGCTGCGCCCCCCTCGACGAAGAGCCGGGCGGGTCAGCGCGATCCGGCCATGCGCCAGACGAGGAAGGGTCAGCAGTGGTATTTCGGGATGAAGCGGCATGTGGGTGCGGATGTGCACAGCGGTCTGGTCCACACGGCGGCGGTGACGGCGGCGAACGTCGCGGATGTGAGGATCCTGCCCAGTCTGTTGCGAGCGGATGATCGGGCGGTGTTTGGTGATGCGGGCTATGTGCAGAATGGGCTGAAGCGCGCTGCACGCGCTGCGGGTGTGCTGTGGGCGGTGGCACTGAAGGGCACGCGGGGTCGACCGTTGAAGACGTGCGAGCGGGAGCGGATCGTCGGCAGTCGTCGATTCGGGCGCGGGAGGAGCACGTGTTTCGGGTCATCAAGTGTCAGTTTGGCTATCGCAAGATGCGTTATCGGGGATTGGCAAAGAATGCGGCGCAGTTGTTCACTTTGCTGGGGCTGACCAATCTGTACCTGGTGCGACGACGTCGGCTGCCGACTTCGGGGTGATCCGTCCAGAGGGCGGACTTCGCGGACTGAGCGAGCGGTTGGGGAGTGCAACAGGGGCACGAAGCGACCCCAAGGCAGGGAAATGACCGCCATCGTCACGACCAGAGCCTTCGGTTCGCCTGTCAGACGCCTGGATCAGAGGTTCCCTGACGGCGGCGTTGGTGAAGCAGGTCGTGGGGTGGCGGCCGCATGAACTGGGCTACAGTCGTCGCAATCACCTACTGAAGTTGGGCAGATAAAGTTGTTCAGCGCTCTATGGCGTGGCCGAGGGATAACGGACATGGCGGTGCGAGAGCTAGATCTGGTTTGCATTTCCGGAACTGCCGGGCCTCAGGAGCGTTTGGGGCAGGCAGTGATCGATGACAGCCAGATTGTGGCGGCGAGCGGGGCGGCTCAGACGGACCGGCAGGTCCTGCTGATCCTGCTGAGCGTTGCCGGCGGCTTGGGAACGGGACTGTGGCTGGCGGGATCGGCCGGCGCCGTTGCAGCCTTGCCTGCGCTCTGTCTGTTGGCCTTCGTCGGCGGCCTGCTGTCCACATGGTCTCCCTGTGGTTATTCCTCGCTTAGTCTGTTGCGTCCCACCGGGCCTTACGGCGCCGCCGCGGTCGGCCGCTGGCTGCCCACCCTGTTCGCCCACGGCGTGGGCTATCTCCTCGGTGCAGGGGCGCTGGCTGCTGGCCTCGGTATGGCGGGCAGGCTGCTGCCGGTCAGTGGACTGTCGGGCTGGGGACTGGTGCTCATCGGCGCCATGGGTCTCGCTTATGGACTTCGTCAGTTGGGTCTCGTCCGCCTGCCGTATCCCCAGCGCAAGGCCCAGGTGCCCCATCGGGCGCGTCTGATCCTGCCAATGTGGCAGACGGGGCTGCTCTATGGCTGGCAATTGGGTCTCAATTTCGTCACCTACGTGAAGACGCCCATCCTCTATCTGGTCGTGGCTGGGGCGTTGCTGAGCGGCAGTGTCGCCGGTGCGCTGGTGCTGCTGCTGAGTCTCAACTTGGGTCGTTTCCTGCCTCTGCTGGTCAACGCCTTGCCTCTGGCGGACTGGACGGTGCAGCGTTGGATGGCGGTCCATGAACAGCGCGCACGGCGGGTGGATGCGTGCGCCCTGCTGTTCGGCGGTACGTTGTTGCTGGTCTGGGGCTTGGCATGAGGAGTACCGGGATGTTTTCGGATCCGGATAGCCGGTAAGCAATTAGACGGAGGGATGGGCATCATGAACAGAACCAACACCCTAACGAAGGCCCTGTGCCGTTGCCTCAGGCACTCTGCGCTGGGAGGCGTCGCTGCAGCGTTCGCGTTCGCGTCCGGCCCCGTGTTCTCGGAGGTGGACAGCGAAGGCATCGAGAAGATGCCCGAACTCGTCACCACCCAGGTTCAGGAGAAAATGGGCATCAACGTCGCCCCTGCGCCCGACGAGCGGCGGATGTACGTGGTTGATCCGGCTGCCTTCGACGTGCTGTCGAAGGTGATCCCCATCGACGGCAATACCGGCAAGTACCTGGGCACCATCGATACGGGTCTGCTCGCCGTACCCATGTCCTCGCCGAAGGACGGCACGTTGTACATCGCCGATACCCGCTTCGACCTTTTCAGCCGCTGGAACAGGGACGATTTCATCGCCATCTACGATCCCCGCGAGCTGAAGCCGCTGGAACTCATCGACATCCCGAACACCCGTTCCGGGGCGATGGTTCACCGCGGCGGCTCGGCGGTGTCCCAGGATGGGCGCTATGTCTATTCCTACCAGTTCTCACCATCCAACGCGGTGGTCATCGTCGACCTAGAGCAGAAGAAGCACCTGAGCACCATCGAAACGCCACAGTGCTGGTACGTCCACCCAACCGGGGAGCGGCGCTTCGCCGTACGTTGCCGTGACGCCTCCATCGTCCAGGTCACCTTTGACGAGAACGGCAAGGAGGTCTCGCGCACACAGACCAAACCCATCCATGAGCCCGTCGAGGATCCCACCTACAACGACCCGGCCTTCGATCAGATGACCGGCGAGATGTTCCTGGTGTCCTTCTGGGGCAAAGTGTTCCCGGTCAACTTCTCCGGGGATGAGCCGAAACTCGGCGAATCCTGGAGCTTGACCACGGAGGCGGAGCGCAAGGACAAATGGGCGCCCGGCGGCTGGCAGCCTCTGGATCTCCACAGCCAGAGTGGCCAGTTGTTCGTGCTGATGGACCGGCGCGCAAAATGGGCTCACACCTCTGAGAGTCGCGAGGTGTGGGTGTTTGACATCAAGACCAAGAAGAAGGTGAAGACCATCCGTCTCGTCCACGAGGCCGCTTGCATTGCGGTGGATCGGGCGGACAAGCCTTACTTGTATGCGCTCAGCTCCCACGATGCGTCGCTGGGTATCTACGACGTGGAGACCGGCGCCTTGCTGTTCAGCCAAGACGAACTGGGGCACGAGCCGCGGTTGCTCGTTAAGCATCCTTGATGCTATGCCGCCGAGCGGCATGCGGCCTGTTCGCCAGTTGCGACTCGATTTTGGTCAAGGAGGGAGGACCTGCGTGATGATGGAAGCGACGGCAATGAGCTTCTCCGTGACCCTGTTGGTCGCGGTCTTTCTGATGGCGGGGATGAGCAAGCTGCGGACTCTGGAGACCTTTGAAGGGGTCGTGCACAACTTCCGTCTACTACCGGAGGTGCTGGTGCGGCCCGTCGCGTACGGTCTTCCCTTGATCGAGTTGGCAGTGGCGGCAGCCTTGCTGATCCCGATGATCCGTGGTTACGCAGGTTGGGGTGCAGCGCTTCTGTTGGGAGTGTTCACGCTCGCAGTGACCATCAACCTCCTCCGTGGCCGGCGGGAAATCGACTGTGGATGCTTCAGTTCGGAACTCAGACAGAGGCTTGGCTGGTGGCTGGTAGCACGCAATGCCATCCTTGTGGGCCTTGCCTTGTGGGTCGCCGACGGCACGGTCGCCGCCCAGGCCATGGGGGGTGCCGGTCTGTTCATGGGTATCGCCGCGGCCGTAATGGTCGCCGCCCTCTATGCGACCGCCAGCACGCTCTCCGCCATTGCTCAGCGCGTTGCTGCTCATCGAGCCGCGGTTGAGGAACGCTAACGCCTCCAACGTGAAGGATAAGGATGATGGAAGCCCTAATCGTATCAAATGTTCTGCTGTGGCTTCTGGTGATCGCTCTGGGGATCCTGACTCTGGCCCTTGCCCGTCAGGTTGGCATTCTGCACGAGCGCTCGGCACCTCTGGGCGCGGCCATCACCGACAAGGGCCCGGAGGTGGGAGAGGATGCGCCTGAGTTCGAGCTTCAGGACTTCTCAGGTCAGCCGGTAAAGATTGGCGGCAAGCGGGAGGGGGATCTGGACACTCTGCTGCTGTTCCTCGCACCCAACTGCCCGATGTGCAACAAGCTCCTGCCCACGGCTCTGTCGATGGCATCCAGCGAGCGTCTAGACGTGATCGTGGTCAGTGACGGTCCGCGGGAGGAGCACGAGGTCTTCCTCCGCAAGCATCAACTCGGAAATCTTCCCTACGTCGTCTCGGCCAACGTGGGAATTCGGTTCCAGGTCGGGAGAGTGCCCTACGCCATTCTCATCGACAGCGAAGGGAAGATCCGCTCTAAGGGGCTCGTCAATACCCGCGAGCATCTCGAGAGCCTGGTGGAAGCCAAGGCAACGGACATTCCGTCGATTCAGGAGTATCTGAAGCGACACAGGCATCCCGAGCACGAGAAGGTGCCGAGTGACATCGCGGAGAAGGCTCAGGTTCCGGAGGCACGGGGAGCCGGTTGATTGACGAACCGCGTTGACATCAAGGAGGGTGTTAGATGATTTCCAAGAAACGTTTCGATGACATGGTCGAAGCCGTCACGCGCGGTATCGCTCAACGCACTTCCCGCAGGAGCTTCCTCGCGCGCTTGGGCGGCGTGGTGGGCGGAGCTGTGCTGCTGCCGCTGCTTCCTGTGGATCGGCGGATTGGCGGCGGCAGTACCGCCCACGCTATCGGGAGGGAAGGATGGCTGCCCCAGGTCATTGACGAGTCCCAGTGCAATTACTGGCGGCACTGCGCTCTGGACGGACAAATCTGTTCCTGCTGCGGCGGCGGCTTGACCAGTTGCCCGCCGGGCACCACGCTCTCACCGAGTTCCTGGGTGGCGAGTTGCATAAACCCGGAGGACGGCCAGTCCTATCTGATCGCCTACCGCGACTGCTGCGGCAAGACCATCTGCCCGCGCTGCAGCTGCTACAACACCGAGGGCGTACTGCCCATGTACCGGCCGGAATTCAGCAGCGACATCGTGTGGTGCTTCGGGGCCGAGCACAGCACTTATCACTGCACCGTGCAGCCGATCGTCGGCAAGAGTTAGCGCCCCGAGTCTCCGCCTGCATCAGTGGACGAAAACGGCGGCGCTCGAAGCCGGGAACGTACACTCGCGGCGACCGGCCAGAGTCCTGCCTCTTCGACCAGGAAGTGGAAATGGCGAGCGAACGCGTATCGGGTGCCACTGTCCCCGGATCGGGGCACTGGAACATCAGCATCGGCGGTGCCGCAGCGGGATTCCCGTTTGTCACCTGTGCCAATGCGGCGTCCGTTTACTGTTTTCGATCATCACTTCGGCATGACGCGGGTTGGCGGGTGCCCCATCCCTTCCAGCCGGGGCAGACGAAGGGGTCCTCCGCTGCGATGGTCCAAGAAGTACAAACACCGTGGCATCGGCCTCAATTTGGCGTTTAGCAACCTCCTGAGTGGTGAGGCAGCACTTGGGCGAAAGGTGCTGCAACTGAATGCTGGAGCATTGCTACGAACCGGCAACAGTGTGGTGGTCGGCAGCCACGTGCTCGCGGAGCACATCCGCGACCACTACCCGCAGTATCGCCTGGTGCATTCTCTGGCCTATTTCAACGAGGAGCCCGCGCACTACTACCGTTACAGCGAATTCGTCGTCGTGCTGCCGCGCCATCTCAATTTCAGGCCTCCCGTGGTCAAGGAAGAGCTGGACAACCTCGGACCGGCGCGAGTGGAGGTCCCAATAGTCGACCACCATGTGCGTCGATGAGAACTACTACCTGCCTGCCCCCTAATCTTGCGGGACGGCCGCAGCACTGAATGGCTCCCGGCGCGGGATCGCGGAGTCCGGTGAGTTTGAGAACCAGCGATCGGTATGACCGGAGACCGAAGGAGGCTGAGCATGTGGTTCCCCTACTCACTACCGACATCCTGGAAGGTGGAAGGCGAGCGGGGGCGCGCCAACGACTCCTTTGCGGACGACGATACGCGGGATTTTCTGATTGGCTTCCAGTTGCGGAACCCCGTATCCAGGGAGTGGAGCGTGGAGCTGCAACTTGCAAAGAGTGAATGGCTTGCGCAACGAGACTTGGGCGGCGAGGTTGTGCGGGTGGGATACTTCCCGGACGAGAACGATAGGCTCGCCGAGATCGCATGCAAGCTCAAGGACAGCGATACCCGCAACGCAGTGCGCCGGGGTTACGCTCTGGTCTCCAGGATCCTGAACTACTGGTCGGCTGAGTACGGGCGTGGGTTTTCCGTTGGCGGACTGCGGATCGCGGACCTGAAGCACGATGCGCGTTGGCGGCTGGTACCCCACTGGCCAAGCGCCCAGACCTTCAATACGCCACATCTGGAAGATCTGCCGGAAAGCTTCTGGCCCATGGCGAGCCTATACCGAGAAGGCCGGACCAGCACCAGCGACCGCCACCGCTTTCTATGCTGTCATACGATCCTCAGCACCTGGGCTCGCGGCGGGCCGCCCTTCGATGCTGCACCAGATAGAGCGGCCGGCAGCCCATCAGCCAGATCCGGGCTGAGGGTGACGCAGGAACTGATGGTGTTGTCGGGCATGCACAACTTTTCCCCCGAGCTTGAGGGCACGCCCTTTGAGGATCTGCCGGAGCGCCTGAAGGACTGGCATCGGGCGGCGGTGTCGTTCGTCCTCGAAGGACGTGAAGAGTGCGAGATGGCGGATCCCCACCGCGTTCTGGAATGGGTGGCCTTCGCCAATCTGGTGGATCTGTCGGCTCACCAGATCTTGTCACGGACGATAGACCGTTGGCGCCAAGAAGCCGAGAGGGTGGGCGCAGGCCAAAGATGCGAAGGGACGACGGCATCCACCTAGACAGGCTTTTCGCAACCAGCAGGAAGATGATCGTATGAGCCGCACGAACCAAGGCAAATGGGCACCCTCCCGGCGATGCACTCTGATCATCACCGGGACGATGCTGATGGGCGGACCGCTGCTCGCTGCGGCCGATGCGGTGGAGGAGGCCGGCGCAGACGACGCGCGGCTCGAACCTCTCATGGTGCAAGGACAGGAGGTGTACAACCAAGCCTGCGTGTTCTGCCATCAGCCCAACGGTATGGGACTTTCCGGCTCCTTTCCACCCTTGGTCGGGGGCGCCCCGTTTGATGCCGACCTCTCCATCACACAACCCCTGGAACGGCTCGGCCTCTACAAGGAGGGATTAGTCCAGTTGGGTGAGTTGGAGACACACATCAACGTCGTGGTCAACGGCATCCCCGGCACCCGGATGTTCGCTTTCGGCCCGCAACTATCCAGCGAGCAGATCGCCGCCGTGGTGACTTACATACGGAATGCCTGGAGTAATGACACGGGCGACGTGGCCACTCCGGAGCAGGTAGAGTTCTTCCGCAAGGACTGAGCAGCGCTGGGGGGGAACGCCGCCGGGGCTTCGCGTGGGGAATCGGGCTATGTCTGTGCCAGCTCACGAGAGATGAACCAGTGCCTGGACTGATAACCCAGATGGCATTTCCTGCTCCGGCAGCGCCCCCTCCTGTCTGCCTCGTAACCCGGATCGCGGCGATGATCTTCATCGCGGCGTTTTCTCTGCTTCCGGGCTACGCTCAGGCCGGTGCGGTGCATATCGCCACCAAGCTTCAATGCATGGCCTGTCACGCGGGTTCAGACCGGTTCGTTCATGATCCGGAGATCGGCAAAGTTCGCAACGTTGCCATCGACATGGGGGCGTTTCGCCAGGGCGATCACGCCGAAACCCATTGTCTCGAATGCCACACCGAGGGCTTCGACGTGTTCCCGCACGTGCACATGAAGACCTATACCTGCATGGATTGCCATCCCCGGGAGGGTGAGCACGCGGCAGATGACGAGCCTTATGAGTTCCATCGAATTCGGAAAGAGTTCGAGGGAACCGTGCACTTCACCGAGTACAAAAACGAGAAGGAGAAGTGCTGCGGCACTAAGCCGACCGCCGCGGCGCAACAGGCCGGCGGGGCCGCGCTATCGACGAACGACAAGCAGCGGTTCACCTGTGAGCAGTGCCACGACCCGCATTACTTCAAGACTACGGCCCGCATCGAACGCGCGCAGCTGATCATGAAGAACGACAACAAGTCCTGCCTGCGTTGCCATACCGACGATGCCACTGGCCCCTTGGCGGACCCCGCGGAGCCGAGCATGGTGGCTGCGCACGCGTACCTGCCCCACGAAGAGCTGCATCTGGAGACCACGCGATGCGTTGACTGCCATAGCAGCGTCAAGGCCACCGTGGCCCATGACCTGCCGGAGGGCAAGGGTGCGGATCAGGGTTGCAACTCTTGCCACAGCATCAACTCGGTGTTGATGGAACGCCTGTATCGCTACGAGCCGCCCCCGGTACGGACCCTTGGCTTCCACAACGCGCCGATGCTTCCCGACAGCTACATCATGGGCGCCCATCGGCACCGGGCGATGGATTGGGCAACTTACGTTTTAGTGGGAGTCAGCATCTTGCTGATCCTTCTGCACAGTGGGCTACGTCTGGCGGCAAGACGCCGGCGGATGCAGCGGGCATGGAGATCCATGAATGAGGACCTATCGAACCCCGGAGGGGCTAGATGAGGGCAATACTGTTGGTGATACTCGTCACCCTGACGGGGTGGACGGCCGCGACGAATATCGAGGAACTCGACTGGCTCAGGGAGCGGGCAAAGCAGATCTTTCGGCCGATCCCGACCAAGCCACCCCGGATCGCGGACAATCCCACTAATCCCGCGAAGGAAGAGCTGGGCAAGATGCTGTTTTTCGATACCCGGCTCTCCAGAAGCGGCACAATCAGCTGCAACAACTGCCACAATCTTGGCTTGGGAGGAACCGACAACGTATCCACTTCCATTGGTCATGGGTGGAAACGCGGGCCGCGTAATGCGCCCACCGTGCTCAACAGCGTCTACAACATCGCCCAGTTCTGGGATGGACGTGCTGTGGACCTGAAGGCCCAGGTGATCGGTCCCTTTCAGTCACCTGCCGAGATGAACAACACGCCGGATCGGGTCGAGGCGACCTTGAAGAGCATCCCGGAGTACGTCCAGTGGTTCGCGGAGGCCTTCCCGGAGGACGAGGAGCCGGTGAGCTTCGAGAATGTGGCGCGAGCCATTGAGGTCTTCGAGGCGACCTTGGTGACGCCCAACGCCCCCTTTGACCGGTTTCTCAAAGGCGATGACGAGGCCATGAGCGAGCAGCAGCTTCATGGACTGCGCAAGTTCATCGGCCACGGCTGTGTTACCTGCCACCGGCGGATCAACGTCGGTGGTAACGCCTTTTTTCCTTTCGGGATGATGAAGTCGCCGAAGGCCGACGTGCGGCCGCCCGAAGACATGGGACGGTTGCAGGTGACCGGGCGCGCCATGGACGAGTTCGTCTTTCGCGTCGCGCCCTTGCGCAACGTGGCTTTGACGGCGCCCTATTTCCACAGTGGCCGAGTGTGGGAGCTGGAGGAGGCGGTTCGCATCATGGCTGAGAGCCAGCTCAACGCAATTTTGCCGGATCAGGATGTGGATGACATCGTTGCCTTCCTGCACGCCCTGACCGGAGAGCAGCCCGAGATCGTTTACCCCATCCTGCCGCCAAGTACCGCCTCCACACCGCGGCCGGAGTATTGAAGGACGGCGGTGCTCCACAATCAGCAGTTTTCCCGTTTCGCTGTCCCAGCATCCCGTCTTGGCCACTGGCGTGATCGAAGGTGCCTGCCGGCATTTGATCAAGGGTCGAGTGGATCTGACCGGCCGCTGGAATCTTGACGGTGCCGAGGCCGTGTTGCAGTTGCGCTCGCCGCAAAATCAGCGGCCACTTCGATGAGTCAGGCGTTCCACCGCACACAGGAGCGGAAACGAAATTACGCAATACCGACGTCTGCAGCGCTACCCCGATGTTTCGCCGTTCTCGCAGTGGTCACGTGCTCGCAAGGCCGTGTCAGCACCACGGAAACTTCGCGCCTCGTATCCGGCTGCTGTCAAAGTAGGGTGAGAACGGCCATCTTCAATTCTGTTTCTTGAGAGACCGGAGTTTCTTGAGAGACCGGAGCGCACGGTCAGGCGCGCGAGGGCGCGGTCAGAGGGCATTGCGGCAGTCGTCCAGGGGGGCACGCCCACAAGGCCGCCCCGCGTCGATCCCGCGAGGGGTACGAGGCTGGCGCTCCCACGGGGG
>DBNU01000241.1 GCA_002299125.1 Proteobacteria bacterium UBA664 | reverse complement strand
GGTCAGGGCGATCAGGGTTGCGAGCCGCTGCGGGCAGCATCGCCCGAGCCGGCACCGGGGACCATGGCCGGGGCCATGGGCAGCGGCATGAGTCCAGGTAAACCCGCAGCGGTGGGTGCTTCGCCGGAGAGACGGATGAGCCCCGACACCGGCTCCGGTAGCAGGCCGCGCACCTCGACGGCCAGGCGCTCGAAGTGGCGTAGCAGCGTGGATTCACGCCACCAGGGGTCCTGCGGAACGAGCGTGGTGCCAGCGGCGAGCACCAGCACCGTGACGATGGCGATCCCGCGCGCCAGACCGAACAGCATGCCGAGGCTGCGATCCGTGCCAGACAGACCACTGCCCCGGATCAAGCGACCCACCAGCGTATTGACCAGGCCAAGACCGAGCAGCACGGTCATGAAGAGCGCGGCACCGCTCAGCAACAGCCGGATCGAGGGGGCCGGCACCCAGGGGGCCAGCCACGCGTCCCCGAGCGGGGCGTATTCGAAGGCCACCCAGGCCGCCGCCACCCAGGCAAGCAGCGAGAGCACCTCCCGGGCAAGGCCCCGAAAGACGCTGACCAGCATCGACACGCCCAGAATGATGAGGATGACCCAATCGACCCAGATCATGGATCAGTGCCCTGTGACCCGCACCCGCCACGGGACATGTCTTGCACAGCAGCAGCCGCCCGCTCGACCCGCGTGCTGATCCTCATCGGGAGACATGCCGCCGCACCTGCGTCTCCACGCCGAATTCACGCTGAATACGTTGTTGCAGGGCCACGGCCCGCGCGCGCTCGAGTTCAGGCCCGACCCAGACGCGAAAGGGGCCACCGGGTTGTTCCGGCTCGGCGACCCAGGCCTCGAAGGCGCGCGCCTGCAATTGCTCCACGCGCCGCCGGGCATTGTCCACATCAGTGTAGCTGCCCACCTGCACCACCCACACGCCACCGCTTTCCGTGGCGGACCCGGTCGTCGGGGCGGCCTCCGGAGGCTCCGAGGGTACGGGAGGCACTGTCGGCGCGACAGCGACGACGGCACCTTCATTCGGCGTCTTTGCGGTCACACCCGGTGGGTTGATCCATGCATCCAGAGAGTCCGCGCTCGGTGCGGGCGGCGCGAGATCGGCCTCCGGAAAGGCCTCGGCTGCGTGCATGTCCGTGACCGCCTGCTGCTCGGGCGAGGGGGAGTGCTCGAATCGCGGCGGCGCCGGGGCCACTGCGTGCGTCGCCTGCGGGCCGTAGAGGGGACGCGGTTCGCCGAGCAACAGGGGCACCACGACCACGGCCAGGGCGACCAGCACCATGGCACCGATGAGACGTTGACGGTACAAGGGTTCCATTCAGCTCCCCACAGGCGCACCGGCCCGTGCAAGTGTGCGTTTACGAAGCCGCGCCCGGGTCGCCGAGTGTGGCACCCAACCAAGGCGCGAGCGAGAGGCGCACGAGAGGCGAGGCAGAGCAGACGGCGCGACCGCTGCGCCCCTGAGATGCAGCGCCCGCAGCGCAAGGCCGAACCGCGGCACACAGATGACTTTGGCCATCATCGACGCTCGACGCAGCGGACGGCGCTGATGTCCGTCATTGGGGCTGACGACTCGTTCTGCTGTGGCGGAGACTGGGCCTGCAGCGCCAGCGCCGCGGCCACGGTGAGGAAGGACCCGAACACGAGCACGCGACCTTCCCGACCAGCCTCGGCACGGGCGGCCTCGAGGGCCTCGGGAACCGAAGCTGCAAGATGTATCTCGCCGGGAGCGGCCAGGCCCGCAAGGGCCGCAGCCAGTTGCGCCGCCGGCGCGGCACGCGGGGAATCGAGTTCGCACACATACCAGACATCGACGAAGGGCAGCAGCCGCTCGAATACGCCAGCGGCGTCCTTGTCGCGCAGCATGCCGGTGACGGCCACGGTGCGCGCGACCGGTGCCTGCTCGGCAAGGGTCTCCGCCAGACGCACCGCCGCGTGCGGGTTATGGGCCACATCGAGGATCACGGGTGGGCTGCCCGGCAGGATCTGGAAGCGTCCGGGCAGGCGTACCGAGGTCAGGCCACGCGCCACCACGGCGGGTGTGAGCAGGGCGGGACGCTCGAGCGCCTCGATGGCAGCGAGCACGCCGGCAGCGTTCTGCAACTGCACCCGCCCCGACAGCGCAGGCAGCGGCAGATCGGGCAGGCTGGTGGCAACACCCCGCCAGTCCCAGCCATCCGCGTGCGCACGATAGTGGAAGTCGCGCCCGAGTTGCCGCAACCGGGCACCGGCACTCAGCGCCTGGGCGGCGATGCTCGCCGGGGGCTCCGGGTCGGAGCAGACGGCGACATGTCCGCTGCGGAAGACGCCGGCCTTTTCCCGACCTATGGATTCCCGATCCGGCCCAAGCCACTCGACGTGGTCGATACCGATGCCGGTGACGACCGCGACATCGGCGTCGATGGCGTTGACTGCATCGAGCCGGCCACCGAGCCCCACCTCCAGCACAGCCGCATCGAGACCCGCACGGGAGAAGAGGTCGAGTGCCGCAAGGGTGCCGAACTCGAAATAGGTGAGAGAGACAGCCGCGCGCGCCGCGTCCACACGCGCGAAGGCTTCACAGAGCGGCTGATCCTCGATGGGCACGCCGTCGATGCGGATCCGCTCGTTGTAGCGGAGCAGGTGCGGGCTGCTGTAGCAACCGACGCGCAACCCGGCAGAGCGCAACAGGGATTCGAGCATGGCGACCGTCGAGCCCTTGCCGTTGGTACCGGCCACCGTGATGACGGGCCAGGTGGTAGGCGGCAGACCGAGGGCCTCGAGCACGCGCCGAGCACGTTCGAGACCGAGATCGATCTCGCGCACGTGCAACTGCTCCTGCCAGCGGAGCCATTCGGGAAGGGTGTTGAAGCGTGCGCTCAACGAGGACGATCTCCGGAGAGTGATGCCCTCCGGACAGCGAGGGCTCTGAGGAAAGTCAGGTTGCAGCCAGTCACCGGCCAGCGGGGTCGACGCGGTCAACCCCAACCCCGTTACTGCATGAGCCCTCAGGCCGCATGGGGCGCGCTGATGGCCGAGGCCGGGTGCAGCAAGCGCAGCAGGTTGGCGATGCGGTCGCGCAGATCGCGCCGATCACAGATGAAATCCAAGGCACCGTGTTCGAGCAGGAATTCCGCGCGCTGGAAGCCCTCGGGCAGGCTCTTGCCGGTGGTCTGTTCGATGACACGCGGGCCGGCGAAACCGATGAGGGCCCTGGGTTCGGCGATGTTGATGTCACCGAGCATGGCGAGCGACGCGGATACGCCGCCCATGGTCGGGTCTGTGAGTACCGAAATGAAGGGCAGGCCGGCCCGCCGCAGTTGGGCCAGGACGGCGCTGGTTTTGGCCATCTGCATGAGCGAGAGGATCCCCTCCTGCATGCGCGCGCCACCACTCGCGGCAAAGCACACATAGGGCACGCGCGCGGCAAGCGCGGCTTGAGCCCCGATGACGAAGCGCTCGCCGACCACCGAGCCCATGGAACCACCCATGAACTCGAACTCGAAGGCGGCCACCACCAGCGGATTGCCGCCAAGGCGGCCCGTCATCACGAGCAGGGCCTCACTCTCCCCCGTGGCCTTCTGTGCGGCCAGCAGGCGGTCGCGGTAGCGACGCGAGTCACGGAAGCGCAGCGGATCGACTGGCTCCACTTCCTCTCCCAGGGACTCGCGATCCTCGGCGTCGAGGAAGAAATCCAACCGGGTCCGCGCCTCGACGCGCATGTGATGATCACACTTCGGACAGACGCGCAGGTTACGTTCGAGGTCCGAGCGATAGAGGGTCGCCCGGCACTCCGGGCAACTCGTCCACAGGCCCTCCGGGATCGACCGCCGCGGGGCACCGTCGGTGCGGATGCGCGATGGCAGCAGGTTGCTGAACCAGCTCATGGCGGCGCGCCCGCCGCCCCCGCCACCTGGTCGAGGGCGGCGCGGAAGGGGGTGAGGAACTCGCTCGCGCAACGGAGCACCGCCTCGCGCCCTTCGGCCGAGGCCTGGAAGAGGGCCTCCACCAGGGCACTGCCGATCACCACCCCGTCGCCTGCCTGCGCCAGCTCAGCGGCCATGGCCGGCTCGCGCACACCGAAGCCGACCACGACCGGCAGGTCGGTAGCGGCGCGTACATCGGCGAGCCGTTCGAGAACCACCTGCGACTCGAGGCGGTTCGCCCCCGTGACCCCCTTGAAGGACACGTAGTAGAGGTAGCCGGAGCCCGCGCGAGCGATGCGCGACAGCCGCGTGGCACTGGTGGTCGGGGCGATCAGGAAGATGTGGTCGAGGCCGTATTGAGTGAGCTGGGCACCGAATTCCTCGGCCTCCTCGGCGGGGAGATCCACCGTCAGCACGCCGTCCACGCC
>DBNU01000168.1 GCA_002299125.1 Proteobacteria bacterium UBA664 | reverse complement strand
TGGTGCGCAAGGTGAAGGCCGCCCAGTACGTGGCCGCGCATCCGAACCAGGCCTGCCCGGCCAAGTGGGACGAAGGCGCAGAGGCGCTGACTCCCTCGCTGGATCTCGTCGGAAAGATCTGACCCGGAGCCGGGTCGGCAAGCAGCCCGGCCGCCCCTCGGCGGCCGGGCACCACCGATTGTTCATCACCCTTTCTGCGGCACCAACCGGTGACCGCCTGCCTCGTTGCGGACACCAGCGCCTCGGTCTTCGACGCGGAACTGACCCCAGGAGTGACGCCCCATGCTTGACGCCAATCTCAAGGGCCAATTGCAGAACTATCTCGGGCGCGTGACGCTCCCGGTAGAAATTACGGCCAGCCTCGACGCCTCGCCGAAGTCGGCCGAGATGCGTGAATTCCTCGAGGAGATAGTCTCCCTCTCTCCCCTGCTTTCACTCTCTCTCGATGGTACGGCAGAGCGCCGGCCATCCTTCCGCATCGCGCGGGCCGGCACGGCCATGCGAGTCGAGTTCGCCTGCCTTCCGCTCGGTCATGAATTCACCTCCCTCGTCCTCGCCCTGCTGCAGGCTGGCGGCCACCCGCCCAAGGTGGACGAGGAGACCATCGCCCGTATCGAGGCACTCGCGCAGGACCTCTCATTCGAGGTCTACGTTTCACTTAGCTGCCACAACTGCCCGGACGTCGTTCAGGCCGTGAATCTCATGGCTGTGCTGAATCCACGGGTGAAGGCGCTGACCATCGATGGCGCGTTGTTCCAAAGTGAAGTCGAAGCGCGTCAGGTGCTGGCGGTGCCCGCGATCTACCTGAATGGTGAGTTCCTGGGTTCAGGGCGGATGGAAGTCGGGGAACTGCTTGCCAAGGTCGACACTGGCAGCGCAGAACGTGACGCCAAGCGCCTTGCGGCCAAGGCGCCCTACGACATGCTCGTCGTCGGCGGCGGCCCGGCCGGTGCCGCTGCCGCCATCTATGCCGCACGCAAGGGGATCCGCACTGGCCTCATCGCTGAGCGCTTCGGTGGTCAGACGCTCGATACGCTCGCCATCGAAAATTTTATCTCAGTGCCCGAAACCGAAGGGCCGAAGTTCGCAGCAGCGTTGGAGCAGCATGTCCGTGTTTACGACGTCGACATCATGAACCTCCAACGCGCCGTGGATCTCATTCCGGCGAGCGAATCGGGAGAACTGCACGAGGTGCGCCTCGCCAATGGCGCATCCCTTTTCGCCCGTTCAGTAGTCCTCTCCACGGGCGCCCGCTGGCGCGAGGTGAACGTCCCCGGCGAGCGGGAGTACCGCAACCGCGGCGTAGCCTACTGCCCTCACTGCGATGGACCTCTGTTCAAGGGCAAGCGCGTGGCGGTGATCGGCGGGGGTAACTCCGGAGTCGAGGCCGCCATCGATCTTGCAGGTGTGGTGGCTCACGTCACCGTGCTGGAATTCCTGCCCACCCTCAAGGCGGATGCCGTTTTGGTGCGGAAGCTCGAGAGCCTGCCCAACGTGACCGTCATTACCAACGCGAGGACGACGGCCATCACAGGTGATGGCCAGCGGGTAAACGGCCTCGATTACCAGGATCGTGAGTCTGGCGATGACCGGCACCTCGATCTTGCCGGTGTATTCGTCCAGATCGGGCTGATACCGAATACGGAATGGTTGCGGGGGGTCGTCGAGCTCAGCCCTTACGGAGAGATCGAGGTTGACCGCAAGGGTGCTAGCAGTGTCCCGGGCGTCTACGCGGCTGGGGATGTCACCACAGTCCCGTACAAGCAAATCGTTATCGCCGTAGGTGAAGGGGCGAAGGCGGCGCTTGGTGCGTTCGACCATCTCATCCGCTCCAGTGCCCCGGCTGCTGTGGAATCGATAGCGGTCAGCGAGGCCTGAGGCTGCAGCCCCGCTCATGCGCCCCGGTGGCCTTCGCCACCGGGGCGTTCTGATTGTGTGGTGCACGCTGTTACCGCTCGTGACCATGAAAGTCGCTGCACGCTGATTGAACGCAGGCGAAACCGCCAGGGCAGTTGCGGCGTTTTTCCGCACCCGGGAATATTCCTTGCTCGATGAATATCGGCGACCCGTGCAATCTTCGCTGTCCGCTTCAAATGCTGCGGGCGGACGACTACTATTCGACCAACAGCGGATAGTCGATTCGCGGAGCACGCAGCTTCTGGAGGAAGCATGGCCATAGATGACGTCACCCTGGAAACACTCAGCATCGCCGAACTCGAGGCGCTCATTCCGCGCGTGGAACGGACGATTCACCGGCGCAAGGAGCAGCAGAAGGTCGAGCTCTACGAACGGATGAAGGAGATGGCTGCGGCCCAAGGTCTGTCCCTGAATGAAGTCATCGGGTCGCTCCCGAGCGGGCGTACCCGTCGTCGGGGCCCGGGGAACGGGGCGCCAAGGCTTGCTCGCGGCATCTACACCCACCCAAGCGACCCGACAAAAGTGTGGAAGGGCCAGGGCCGTCGCCCGAAGTGGGTCTCCGAATGGGAGCAGACCCACGGATCGCTCGAGGGTCTGCTGCGAGTCTGAGAGCACCCGGGGCAATCTGTGCCGCGCATCCATCGATGCAAAACCCCGGGGCCGGTTGCAGGGGATTGCCCAACCGGCCCCGGGGAGCTCCGGTCGATGGGTTCGGCGGAATCCCAGAAGATTTTGGAGATCTGCGGTGAGCCTTCCAGACCTCAAGTCCACACTGGTTGAACTGCACCGGGAACTGGAGCAGGTGGATCGAGTGGATCCGGAATTGCAGCAGCTCCTGCAACAGCTTGATCGTGACATTCGCCAGTTGACCGAGCCCGACGCCTCCGTTTCGGCGCACGGAAATTACGCGGAACAGCTTGCGGCGTACGAAGCCGAATTCAGCATCGAGTATCCGCAACTGGCCGGGGTTTTCCGTTCGCTGCTGCAGACCTTGCATTCGATCGGGATCTGAGCCGCCACCTCGGCAGTTCCCGGGTGGCGGTGAGCGCCTCGCCCGGTGGCGGAGGGTTTGGGGTGAGGGGGGATTCCCGCCAGCGCCGGGAGTCGCGCCAGCCGCTGCCTGCGCCGTGGGTCGCGCGATCAGGGTTGCGCGGTTGAAGCGAAGGGCAAACGAACAGCCCCTGATCCCCTGGCTTTCAGGCGTTGCCCCCCTGTTGGGTCAGCCAATTGGCCCCATCGAGCGGGCGCGGCGCCGCCGTCAGTTGGGCCCATTCCGCATCCTCGTAAAGCCGAGAGCGAGTCAGGAAGCGCACCCCCAGCGGGGCCTCCAGAGAGAACCCTGAGCCACGACCGGGCGTCACGTCGATGACGAGATGGGTGTGTTCCCAGTACTCGTACTGCAGGGCCCCGATGAAGAAGGGCTGCCCGCCTATTTCCCCCAGATGGATATCTGCCTCGCTCACCCGGAAGTCCCCGCGCGGGTAGCACATCGGCGCGCTGCCATCACAGCAGCCACCAGACTGGTGAAAGAGCAGAGGCCCATGCAGCGCCGAGAGCCTATCAATCAGCTCCAGGGCTGCGGCGGTTGCGGAAACGCGCGTCGCCATGGGACAACTCCTTATGCCGGACAAAGTCGGGTGAGCGAAGCGACGGGTTGCCTGATCTCCGGCTGGCAACCCCGGCGTTGCTCGAGAGGAGGCCCCACCCCTCGCCGACAGCCGGCGACGAGGAGTGGGACGACGACCTCTGGATGGGTGCTCCCGATTGGCCGGTGGGAGCACCCCAACCTGAGCCGAATCCCCGGTGTCAGAAGAAGCCGAGCTTGTTCGGATCGTAGCTCACCAGCAGATTCTTGGTCTGCTGATAATGCTCGAGCATCATCTTGTGGTTTTCGCGACCGATGCCGGACTGCTTGTAGCCACCGAATGCTGCGTGCGCCGGGTAGG
>DBNU01000159.1 GCA_002299125.1 Proteobacteria bacterium UBA664 | reverse complement strand
GCGCCGCGGGCTTCTACTACACCGGTGTCGGTCGCTGAGCCGGCCGTCGTTCTGCAAGCGGAGGGCGTCGGGCCCTCCCGTACCCTGACGGTCGGCTGCGCCGGCCTGTTCGAGGAAAGGATCACTTGGATTTCATCGACCTCAAGACCCAGTATCGCCTGCTGAAGGGGCGCATCGACGCCCGCATCCACGCCGTACTCGACCGCGGTAGCTACATCGGTGGTCCCGAGGTGGCAGAGCTCGAGGCGGCACTCGCTGCCAGTTGCGGCGTGCGCAATGCCATCGTCTGCGCGAGCGGTACCGATGCGCTGCTGATGGGCCTCATGGCCCACGGTGTGGGGCCAGGGGATGAGGTCATCACCACCCCCTTCACCTTCATCGCCACCGGCGAGGTGATCGCGCTTCTGGGTGCACGGCCGGTGTTCGTGGACATCCGGCCCGACACCTGGAATCTCGACGAGACCGCGCTGGCGGCGGCCATCACACCGCGCACGCGCGCCATCATGCCCGTGTCGCTCTACGGCCAGTGCGCCGAGTTCGACGCAATCAACGCGCTCGCGGCCCGCCACGGGCTGCCGGTCATCGAAGACGCCGCCCAGAGCTTCGGTGCTACCTACCATGGGCGCCCTTCCTGCGCGCTCAGCACCATGGCCTGCACCAGCTTCTACCCGGCCAAGCCTCTGGGTTGCTACGGCGATGGTGGGGCCTGTTTCACGGACGATGACACCCTCGCGGCGCAGCTCCGTCGCATCCGCGACCACGGGCAGTCGGGTCGCTATCACCACACGGAGATCGGCATCAACGGGCGTCTGGACACGCTACAGGCCGCCGTGCTGCTGGAGAAGCTCGCGGTCTTCCCCGAGGAAGTGCACGCCCGGCAGCAGGTGGCGGAGGGGTATCACGCACGGCTCCGCGCGGCAGGCCTGCAAAGCGCCCCTCCGGTCATCCTGGCGCACAACACGAGCGTGTGGGCCCAGTACACCGTCGAAGTGCCGGAGCGTGCAGCCGTGCAGGCGGCCATGCAGACATCCGGTGTGCCGACGGCGGTGCACTACCCACGGCCACTGCACCTGCAGCCGGCCTTTGCGGGCCTGGGGCTCGCGGCCGGCAGCTTCCCGGTGGCCGAGTCCGCCGCGGCGCGGGTGCTGAGTCTGCCCATGCACCCCTACCTGCGGCCCGAGGACCTCGACCGGGTTATCGAGGCCTTGGCGGCGGCCCTGCAAGGCTGCGGCGCGCAGCAGTCGGCCGAGTCGTCGGCAGGGTAGGGGCGGCTGGCCGATGCCGTTGGGTGCCCCGGCCCCGCTCAGGCTCACTTGCCCTTGGAGTCACGGTGCCCGGCCAGGCGCATGCGTCGTTGGGCAAGGCCGACAGTTCAAGCGCGGCCTACGGTGTGCCACTCTGTAGTTATCGCGTAACACACGAGGGCAACGCCGTGAGCGAAGCAACTTTTACCTTTCGGGTCGATGAGGCCCTGAAAAACGAGTTTGCCATGGCCGCAAAGGCCCGAGATCGCACCAGCGCACAGCTTCTACGCGACTTCATGCGTGAATTCGTGCAGCAACAGCAGGCAACGGCTGAGCATGACGTCTGGTTTCGTCGTCAAGTGCAAGCCGGATTGGAATCAGCCAACGCGGGCGGCTCAGTGCCAGCAGCCGAGGTCGAGGCCAGGTTCGCAGCCCGTCGCGCTGCCACTCGCCGCCGGCTTGAAGCATCCGAATGATGGAGTTGCACTGGACGCCCGAAGCCGTCCAGGACCGCGAAGCGATCTATGACTACATCGAGGCCGACAACGATTGATCGCTTACGGGAGGACGGGCCATGGGCCACTGCGTCGAGATCCGCTACTGCCGCCAATGCCGCTGGCTGCTCCGCGCGACGTGGATGGCGCAGGAGCTGCTGACCACCTTCGCTGAGGAACTCGCGGAGCTCCGGCTGCAACCCGGGACGGGCGGCGTCTTCGAGGTGCGCGCGAATGGTGTGCTGCTGTGGTCACGCCAGGAGGCGGGGCGCTTCCCCGAGATCACCGAGCTCAAGCAGCGCGTCCGCGATCAGATCGCCCCCGGACGCAGCCTGGGTCACGGTGACCGGCAACGGCCCGAGGCACCGGAGTGACGCCGCGCCCCTGGCCAGCGGCGGCGCGGCTCCGTGCTCAGTCGTCGATGACCACACCCCACGGGGCCTTGCCCACGGGGATGGTCGCCACCACCACATCCTTCGCCGTGTCGATCACTGACACCGTGTCGCTGCCGCCGTCGGTGGTGAAGAGGCGCGAGCCGTCCCGGCTCAAGGCCAGCCCCCAGACGCGCTTGCCGACCGGGATGTGGTGCAGCACCCCGAGGGTGGTCGGGTCGAGCACCACCACCTCGGCGGCGCGGCCGGCGGCCACGTAGAGCTTGCTGCCGTCGCGAGAAAGGAGCACGTCCTTGGGCTTCGCCTCGTCATCGCCCAGTGCCGTGACCTTCAGGATCTCGTGGGTGCTCATGTCCACCTTCTTCACCTCGCCGCCGATCTCGGCGGTGGCAAAGGCGAAGCGGCCGTCGGCGCTGAAGGTGGCCGCGCGCGGGCGCGAGCCGACCAGGATGTTGGCCACCAGCTCGTGTTCCGGGATGCTGATGACGTGCAGCATGTTGGTGGATTCGCTGGTGACGATGGCGCGGCTGCCATCGGGCGAGATGGCCACACCTTCGGGCTCGAGGCCCACCTCGATCTCCGCCACCACCTTGCCGCTCACGGGGTCGAGCACCGTGGCCTTGGCGTCCTCCTCGTTGGAGATGTACAGATGGCCGCTCACCGGGTGCACGGCAAAGGCCTCCGGATCATCGCCCGGGGAGAGGCGCCCGATGATGGTGAGGGTCTGCGGGTCCAGCACGGCGATGGCGTTGTCCTGGCCGAGCGCGACGTACACCTGCTTGCCGTCGGGCGAAATACCGATCCCGCGCGGCATGTTGCCCACCTTCACCGTGGCCTCCACCGTGAGTGTGGTGCCATCGATGACGGACACCGTGCCGTCCTTCTCGTTGGTCACGAACAGGCGCCCGGTGGCGGTGGCCTCGGCCAGACCGGATACGGCCAGCCCGAGGCCGAGCAGCAGGGCACGTGTGCAGGGGTTCATGCTGGGTTTCTCCACATTGGCTTGCAGTCCGATGTTGCCCGATCCGGGGGGGCGCTGCGGTCACCCATCATTCGAGCCTCAGGGTGCCGGGCAGTCGCCCCCGCCCAGGCTCTCCAGATCCTGGCCGCGCACCGGGGTCTCGCCCACCACCACGCCCGCGCGCTCGATCAGGATCACCTGCCGGAGCTGCCCCGAGGAGCGGAAATCCATCTCGATGCCTTTCTGGCCGTCGAAGGCCAGGTCTTCACGCAGGAAGCTTTGCATGCGCGCCGGCTCCGTACCGACGCGGGCGACGGCGTCCGCGTAGAGCCTGACCGCCGCCCAGCCGGCCCAGGCGGCGTCGTCCATGCGCGCCCCGCCATGGGTCTCCGCAAAGCGCTTGTTGAGTTGCAGGGCGGCGTAGCGCTCGAAACCGGCGTTCCAGGCCACGGCGCGGGCACCGTCGGTGGGAGTGTCCGGCGTGGACGCGGCCTGCCACTGGGCCAGCGCAGCCGCGCGCATGGCATCGCTCGGCTGAAGGTGGAAGAGGTTGGGCAGGCAGAGTGCCCGATCGGCGTCGGCGGTGGTGCCCACATTGAACACGGGCCGTGCCCCGGCGGCGGCGGCAAGCCCCGGCAGGCCCTGGCTGTCGCTGTTGGTCAGCACGGCCGCGACCCCCGCGCTGGCCACGGCGGCGGGCTCGGCCAGGGGCACGAGCCGATAGCGCTGACCGAGGAAGCGGCCCTGGCGATTGGCCTCCTCGATGCCCTGTTCGGCACCGCGAAAGCCGGCCCCTCCCGCGTCGCCGACCCAGCCGATGGCGACCTCCATGGGCTCGGCCGCGTGGGCCGCAGCGCTCGCGCCGAGACCCAGGCAGAGCAGGGCGAGCGCCTGCCTCAACGCGGACTGGCGGGGCCCATGGTGGCTCTTTTCTGGCTGCATTCCGCTCCCTTCCTGATGACGGCGGCGACGCTGGCTGTGCAGGGACTGGGGCTTCCCGGCCATGGCGATGGCCTCGAAGCTCGGGCGCCCGACAGTGGGCAAGGTTCCCCTGACCTCAAGGATACTAGCGCCGCTGACACGGGAAGTTTTCCGATGCTGTCCCCGGCGGTCCCGCGTCTGGCGGCGGGGCGGCAGGGGGCGGCAGGGGGCCTCCGATAGGGCAGGTCTGCGGTCATCCGGATGCCAGATTGCCATGCCTTCGTTGTGTGAACGCCACAGGCCAGGCCCATCCCGGCTTCAGTCTGTGGCGGGAATGCCGAAAAATACCTTGCATGGCGTGGCGCGCTGGATTACCTTTCCTTCGCTGCAAGCCGTGGTTGCCTTTACCGGTGCCCGCGGGGTAGCGCTCAGCCGCTTGCCGATGCAAC
>DBNU01000242.1 GCA_002299125.1 Proteobacteria bacterium UBA664 | reverse complement strand
CGGTGCTCGACGTGCGTCGCCATCTCACTCCGCTGCTCGACGATGGCCAGACGAGCGTGCTCGTGCACTTGCGGCTCAACCGGGCCCGCACGCGGCTCGGTGGCAGCATCCTCGCGCAGATCGTGGGCGGGCTCGATGTACCGCCCGCAGATCTCGACGAGCCGCAGTCGCTGGTCGATTTCTTCCGCGTGGTGCAGGCGCTGAATGAGCAGGGCCAGTTGCTCGCCTATCACGATGTCAGCGACGGCGGCCTCGCCGCCACGCTCACCGAGATGGCGCTGGTCAGCCGGGTGGGTCTGCACCTCGAACTGCCCGCCGGGATCAATGCCGCTGCGACCCTGTTCGCCGAAGAGCCCGGCGCCGTGCTGCAGGTGGCCCGCGACCAACTGGAGACGGTGCTGCTGGCCTGTCGCGGGCGTGCCTTCGATGCCGTGGTGCTCGGCACACCACAAGTGCCGGCCCGCATCACGGTCCAGCAGGCGGGGCGCAACGTGCTCGATCTGCCGCTCGCGGATCTGCAACGTCGATGGTCGAAACTCTCCTGGCTCATGCGCCGCCAGCGTGACGACAGCGACTGCGCCGACGAGGAGTACGCGGCTCGCTCCGACCTCCGCAGTGCCGGCCTGTCGCTGCACTGGCCCGCTGGCCGCGCCCGGCCGAGCCTCAAGGCCCCCGCGACCATCGGTGCCCGACCAAAGGTGGCCGTGCTGCGTGAGCAGGGCGTGAACGGCCATCTCGAGATGGCGGCGGCCTTCGACGCTGCCGGTTTCGAGGCCGTGGATGTGCACATGAGCGACCTCGAGAGCGGGCGACAAGACCTGGCCCGCTTCGACGTGCTCGCCGCCTGCGGCGGCTTCTCCTATGGCGACGTACTCGGTGCCGGCACCGGCTGGGCCCACGGGATCCTGCATGCGGATGGGCTCCGCGAAGCCTTCACCGCCTTCTTTGCGCGCAGCGATACCCTGAGCCTCGGCGTCTGCAACGGCTGCCAGATGCTCGCGCAACTGCACGCACTCATCCCAGGTGCCGAAGCCTGGCCGCGCTTCCTCGGCAACCGCTCGGGCCGCTTCGAGGCGCGCTGGGTGAACGTGGAGGTACTCGACAGCCCGTCCGTGTTCCTTTCCGGGCTCACGGGTGCGCGCCTGCCGGTGGTGGTGGCGCATGGCGAGGGTCGCGTCGCCTTCCGGGAACCCGCGCACGCGACCCACGCTCGGGCGACCCTGCGCTACGTGGACGATACCGGCACCGTCGCCACGCGCTACCCGCAGAACCCCAACGGCTCTGCCGGCGGACTCACCGGCTTCACCAGCACGGACGGGCGCGCCACCATCCTCATGCCACACCCGGAGCGCTGCTTCCGGGCCCTGCAGTGGTCGTGGCTGCCGCCGGAATGGAATACCCCGGCCGGGCCGTGGCTCGCGCTGTTCACCGCGGCGCGGGACTGGCTCGCCGGACGGCAGCCGGGACGCTGACCGGGCGCAAGCAAATCCGCCGCCTGCCGCTTCCCGTGCTCATTCGAACGCGGCGCGGCACGCGCGAGAGGAACACCGGCCCCGTCGGCCTGCCCGAGACCCTGTTCTGCCAGCGAGGAGCTTGCATGTCGAGCCGATGCCCCCCCCGGATCCGCGCCTCCGAGATCACGCCCGAGGCGGTATGGATCGCACGAAGACGCTTCATGCGGGACGGTATCCTGGCCGGTCTCGGCGTCCTGACCGGGGCGAGTGCCGGCCCGGCGATCGCCGCTGCGAACGCGAACACCGTGCTGACCACGATCACGGAGTTCACACCGAGCGACCGTTCCACCGACGAGCCGCAGACCGCCTTCGAGGACGCCAGCACCTACAACAACTTCTATGAATTCGGTACCGGCAAGGCCGACCCGGCCGCACACGCCGGGACCCTCGTCACCAAACCCTGGACGGTGGAGGTATCGGGGGCCTGTGCGAAGCCGGGCAGCTACGCCGTGGACGACCTCATCCGTGACTCGCAACTGGAGGAGCGCATCTACCGACTGCGCTGTGTGGAGGGCTGGTCGATGGTGATCCCGTGGCTCGGCGTGCCGTTGTCGCAGGTCATCGCGCGGCTGCGTCCGCATGCGGACGCCGAATTCGTCGTCTTCCGTACGCTGCACGATCCGGAACAGATGCCGGGTCAGCGCCGCCCGATCCTCGAGTGGCCCTACCAGGAGGGCCTGCGCCTCGACGAGGCCATGCATCCGCTCACGATTCTCGCCATCGGCATGTACGGGCGCACATTGCCCAACCAGAACGGTGCCCCCATCCGGCTGGTCGTCCCCTGGAAGTACGGCTTCAAGAGCATCAAGTCGCTGGTGGCGATTGAGTTCGCCGCCACCCGCCCGAACACGACCTGGAACGACTTCGCTCCGCAGGAGTACGGCTTCTACGCCAATGTGAATCCGGCCCACGACCATCCGCGCTGGAGTCAAGCCAGGGAGCGACGCATCGGCGAGTTCTTCCGGCGGCCCACCCTGCCCTTCAACGGCTACGCCGAAGAGGTAGCCGGCCTCTATGCCGGGCAGGATCTGCATGTCGATTACTGAGCGTGTGGCGGCTGGCCCCGTCCCCCACCCCCACCGCTTGCGCGGAGACGATGGATTGACGTGGCTGCGCTGACCGGCCTTCGCGGGCGCTGGCCGGGCTGGCTGCTCTCGCTGTTGCTCGTCCTGCCCCTGGCCGGGCTCGTCGTCGGGCTGCTGACCGGTCGGCTCGGCACCAATCCGGTCGAGACACTCACCCATGTCACCGGCGAATGGGCCTTGCGCTGTCTCATCCTGTGCCTGTCGATGACGCCCTTGAGTCGGGTGGCGGGCTGGACCTGGCCCCTGCGGCTGCGCCGCGACCTCGGGCTCTGGGCCTTCGGCTACGGCTGTCTGCATTTCAGCGTCTGGTGGCTCTTCGATCACGGTCTCAACCCGGCCAGCATGCTCAGCGATGTGCTGAAGCGCCCCTGGATCACGGTGGGTTTTGCCACCCTGCTCGTGCTGCTGCCGCTTGCGCTCACCTCCGCCCGTTCGGTGGCACGGCGCCTGGGCGGCCAGCGCTGGAAGCGGCTGCATCGGGGTGCGTATCTGGCCGGGGTGCTGGCCGTTTTGCACTTTTCCTGGCTGGTGAAAGCAGACCTCTTCGAGCCCCTGCTCTACGCGACGATCCTGGGCCTGGGATTTCTGCTGCGCTGGCTGCCATCGCCCGGTCGACGCGGGCGGGAGGACACGGTGCGCGCGTCCCGATGACCGTCACGGCTTGTCACAAAACGTTAACGACCCTGTAACACGCCTGTCATCCGCGCGTGCGAGCCTCGGTGGTGTGCAGGGGTCCATCGGAACCCGGCACCACCGTCCCCAAGGGCAGGTTCGACCGGGCTGCCGTGGCAAATGGGGCGGTGTCCGCCCTCTCTCCACGAGCAACCTCGAGGTGATCCACATGTACACCAGCACCCGTCTCGCACTGGCCAGCGCCGTCGCGTTCGCCCTCACCGCGACCGCCACCCAGGCCGACCCCGGCCGCGTCCCGAGCACCCGCCTCTTCCCGACCGGCAGCGTCATCTTCTTCCACCCCGATGGCG
>DBNU01000200.1 GCA_002299125.1 Proteobacteria bacterium UBA664 | reverse complement strand
CCGCCACGCGCCACGGCTTCAATCTCACCGAGGCGGCCGAACGGCTGCACACGAGCCAATCGGGCGTCTCCCGGCACATCCGCGATCTCGAGGAAGAGCTGGGAGTGGAGCTCTTCATCCGCGAGGGCAAACGCCTCACCGGGCTGACCGATCCGGGCAAGGAGGTCATGCCACTGGTCGAACGGATGCTGGTGGACGCCGAGAACATCAAGCGCGTGGCCGAGCACTTCAGCCGCTGCGATGAAGGCTCACTGAGTATCGCCACCACCCACACCCAGGCGCGCTACGTGCTGCCCGAGGTGGTGCGGCAGTTCCGGGTGCTCTATCCACGCGTACATCTGAGCCTGCACCAGGGCAGCCCGCAGGAGATCGCCCTGCGCGTCATGCGCGGCGACGCCGATCTCGCCATCGCCACCGAATCCATGACCGACAACCCACTGTTGGTGTCACTGCCCTACTACCGCTGGCACCACGCGCTCATCCTGCCGCAGGATCATCCGCTGGCGGCGCAGGAAGACATCACCTTGCAGGCCCTGGCGGAGTGGCCCATCGTCACCTACCACGAGGGCTTCACCGGGCGCGCGCGTATCGACGCCACCTTCGCCCAATCGGGCCTCCGCCCCGACATCGTGCTCTCGGCCCTGGACGCTGACGTCATCGGCACCTACGTGAAGCTCGGGCTCGGTGTCGGGCTCGTGGCCTCCATGGCACTCGAATCCGTCGCCGGGGCAGGTCTTGCAACACGCTCCGTGCGCCATCTCTTCGGCGAGAACCAGGCCTGGCTTGCCGTGCATGAGGGTCGGCGTCTGCGCGACTTCGTCCACAGCTTCATCGGCCTGTGCATCCCTGATGACGGCGGCACGCGCTCGCTCGCACCGCTGCGGATCGGTACTACCGAGAGGCGAAAGGAAGCACTGGCCGCTCCCGACTGAGAGGGAATGCATGGGCCGGTCTGCGTTGCAACGGCTTGTTTTCCCCTGATCGCCTCGTCCTGGCGTCGCGAGCCGGACCTTGCGACCACTGCCCCGATTTGGGGCCCTACGGGCCTCACACCCTACCCCGCCCCGGGCACACCGCCGGCGGCGCACCCCCCAATAGGCTCCGACCTTCCTGTTGCACCGACCGTTATGTCCGCATGACTATCTCGCTGCGCAGTGATCGATGCGCATGCCTCAAAGCCCCCCAAAGCAGCAAATGTCAGAAGCAAACCAGAAATGCTTCCTTCACGCCGTGGACGCGTCACGCCTACTCTCCGCGCGCCTTCATAACCGGATGCCTCTCGTGAACCCCCCCTCGCCAATGCAGTTGCTTCATCGCGCCCGACGCGACTCACACCGCTGGCATCCGGTCCTGCTGCTCATGGGCGCGCTCGCTCTGCTGCTGACTCCCGGCGCCCAGGCGGGCAACGGCGGAGCAGCGGTTCCAGGCGCGGGCAGACCCATCCACTGCAACGCGGCGGTGCAAGACGACTGGATTGGCAGACGCAATCCATACAAGCCGGTCTACAGTCTGCACGACGCCATGAAGCTGCCCGAGTGGCTGTCGTTCGCGGTCGAACATCGTTCCCGCTACGAGGGCCAGGACGGCTCCTACCGCTTCGGGGCCGAGGGCGGCGATCAGGCCGTGCCCGTTCAGAGCTGCACCTGGATCGAGCTGCATCACCAGGGCTTCCGCGCGGGCGTGGAGTTCCTCGACGCCCGGCAATTCCTGTCCGATGAGGGGTCTGCCAACTTCGCCCGGGTCGGTTCCCGCATCCCCATCACCAACAGCCAGGTCAACGCGGCGGATTTCCTGCAGGTCTATGCCGCCTGGGCGGGCGAGAACATCGGCGGAAGCGGCGTGGACGCAGAAGTGAAACTGGGCCGGCAGACGCTCGACCTCGGCTACATGAACGGGCGCCGACTGGTGGCGCGCAACGTGTTCCGCAACACCGTCAACGCCTTCACTGGCGGCCTGCTGCGCCTGCGTGATCATGGCGACCGCTGGCAGGCCAAGTTCTTCGGCTTTCAGCCGGTGGTGCGTCTGCCGTCCGGTGCCGAGGACATCCTGCGCGAGGTGCACACCTTCGACGAACAGGAGACTCGCACCTTCTTCTCGGGCGGGCATGTGGAATGGTTCAACGTCGTGCCCACCCTGCATGCCGAGGTCTACCTGTTGCACCTCAGCGAGGATGATCGGCCGGGCGGCGCGACCGCCAACCGCCGCTTCTTCACGCCGGGCATACGTGCCTACATCCAGCCGGCCGTGGGACAGTGGGACCTCGAGGTGGAAATCATCGGGCAGACGGGGTCATCGCGTGCATCCGCCGGGGCGCGTGATACCCGCGATCTGGAGCATCGGGCCTGGTTCCACCACTGGGCGCTGGGCTATACCTTCGACCTGCCCTGGGCACCGCGTTTCCACGTGATGTACGACTACGCCAGCGGCGACGCCGACGCCCGCGACGGCCAGAACAACCGCTTCGATACGCTCTACGGCGCGCGGCGCTGGGAACTCGGCCCCACCGGTATCTTCGGTGCCGTTGCCCGCGCCAACCTCGAGACGCCGGGCTACCGCCTGTCGGTGGCACCGCGTAACGGCGTCACGGCCTTCTTCCAGCACCGGCCGTTGTGGCTGGCGACTGCACGGGATGAATGGGTGGGCACGGGTCTGCAGGACCGCACCGGTCGCTCGGGCGATTTCATCGGGCACATGTTCGAACTGTCGGCGCGCTGGGACGTGAACGCCAGCCTGACCCTCGACGCCGGCTGGACGCGCCTGGCCCGCGGCGAGTTCGCGCTGCAAGCGCCGGGGGCGCCGGAACGGGGAGACGTGGATTACTTCTACACTCAGAGCCTGATCCGCTTTTAGGGCACAGGCTCTCCAGACCTTCACCCGAGCCCCCTCTCCCGGGGGAGAGGGGGCTCGGGGGCGCACCTCGTCATCCCCGCGCAGGCGGGGATCCAGTGGTGACCTGCAGCCCGCTGGAGACCGAATCCTCACCCCAACCCCTCTCCCGGGGGAGAGGGGGCTTGCCGGAGCCCCGTATGCCCGCCGATCCGCACCTCCCTCCCGCCACCTTCCCCGCCCTGCGCCCGCGCCGCCTGCGTCGGACCGAGGGCGCGCGTCGGCTGCTGCGCGAGCATGTACTTTCGGCGGCTGACCTCATCCAGCCCCTGTTCGTCATCGAAGGAACGAACCGGCGTGAGGCGATCGCCAGCATGCCGGGCGTCGAGCGGCTCAGCATCGATGAGTTGCTCGCCGAGGCCGGTGAGCTGCTGGCGCTGGGCGTGCCTGCCATCGCCCTCTTCCCGGTGCCCGATGCAACGGTGAAGAGCGCCGATGCGCATGCGGCCTGGGATCCGGCGGGGCTGGTGCAACGCGCCGTGCGGGCCTTGAAGGCCACGCATCCCGGTCTGCTCGTCATCACCGACGTGGCGCTCGACCCCTACACCCTCGATGGCCAGGACGGCCTGACCGATGCCACCGGATACGTGCTGAACGACGCCACGGTGGCGGTGCTGGTGCGGCAGGCGCTGTCGCATGCGGCCGCGGGTGCCGATCTGGTAGCACCCTCCG
>DBNU01000245.1 GCA_002299125.1 Proteobacteria bacterium UBA664 | reverse complement strand
GGCAACAACCTCTTCGCCACCCGCGAAGCGGGTGAACCGCTGCACGCGGGCATCAACGGGGCAGGGTCGGTGTGGTTCACCTGGACCCCCGCGACCAGCCGCGGCTTCCGCATCCGCACCACCGGCTCCACCTTCGACACCCTGCTCGCGGTCTATCAGGGCGACACGGTAGGGGGGCTCGCTCCGCTGGTGAGCGACGACGATAGTGCCGGCGGTGGCCAGTCGCAACTGCTGCTGGACGCGGTGGCCGGCCAGGTCTATCGCATCGCCGTCGACGGCAAGGCCGGCGCGCGCGGCAGTCTGCTGCTCGAGCTCGCCCCGCTCGACAGCGCGGATCTCGCGGTTACGCTCGCCCTCACCCCGGGCCGGGTCGCGGTCGGGGCCTCGAGCCAGGCCCGGCTCAGTGTCCGCAACGCCGGACCGGCCACGGCCTTGAACACGCAACTCGGCCTCACCCTGCCCGCCGGCCTCACTGCGGCCAGCCCTTGGCCGGCCGGCTGCACGGCCGGGGGCCCGGGCCTGCTGTGCAATCTGGGAGCACTACCGACCGGCAGTGAATGGGTGCTGGATGTGACGCTCCTGGCCACTGCCGCGGGCACGTTCTCGCCCGCGGCCCAGATCAGCAGCGCGACCCCTGACCTTCGCAGCCAGGACAATCAGGCAACCGCCCCGCTGGTGGCACAGATCGCCGCCGACCTCGGCGTGGGCCTGAGTTCGCTGCCGGCCAGCATCCCCAACGGCGGCCAGTTCAGCAGCAGCGTGCAACTGAGCAACGCCGGACCCGGTGTGGCCACGGGGGCCGTACTCAGCTTGCAGGTGAGCGGCGGCGGCGGCGTGAGCACGGCCCCAGCGGGCTGCACGGCCCAGGGGGCGGGCCGGTGGACCTGCACACTGGGCGACCTGGCAGCAGGTGCCTCCCTGCAGCAGGAATGGGCGCTTTTCGCCTTCGCCGCGGGACCGCTCAGCGTGGCGGCCACCATCAGTTCCGGCATCGTGGACCCCGTCCCCGGGAACGACAGCGCCACCACGGTCGGCAGCGTGGTCGACCTGCCCGATCTCGCGCTCACGCTTGCTGCGGCAGCACCCCCGCCCGGCGTCGCCGGCTCGGGCCTGCGTGCGCAGGTCATGAACACCGGTGGCGGCGCGGCCAGCGATATCCGGCTTCGGATCTCCCTGCCACCGGCGGTCTGGTTCAGCGGCAGCAACGGCCAGTGCAGTCAGGCGGGCGGGCTGGTCGAATGCCATCTCGGCGCACTCGCCGGCGAGTCTGGCCCGGCCGCGGTGGTGCTTGGAGTGGTGGCGGGTCAACCTGGCCTCCACAGCCTTCAGGGCACGGTGAGCACCTCGGAAACCGACGCGAACCCGGCCAACAACAGCGCCGTCATCGGCCTGGCGGTCAGCGCCGGCCAGCCACCGCCGCGCGAGGTCCCGGCCCTGCCGCTCTGGGTACTGGCCGGGTTCGGGGTCCACCTGCTCGTTCGGGGCCTGCTCGCCGGAGGCCTGCTCGCCGGAGGCCTGCTCGTCCGGGGGCGGCACTCAAGGGGGGACGTTCGGGGCTGACGGTCGTCACCTTCGCCTCGCCTTCGCCGCGCGGATCGCTGGCCGCCTCCACCGTGCCCTCCGCCACCCGCCACAGCACGGCGTGCATGTCGCCGTAGTCGCGGCCGCTCTGCTCGAGATCATGACCGAGGCGCGCCAATGCCTCGCGGGCGGCCTCGTCGAAGGCGGCCGCTTCGAAGAACAGCCGATCCGGCAGGTACTGGTGGTGGAAGCGTGGCCGTGCGACCCACTCCTCGGGGCCGGTCCCATCCAGGAAGGCGAGGGTGCCGAGCAGCACCATGCTGATGATGCGGCTGCCGCCGGGGGTGCCGAGGATGCCGACCCGGCCGGGGGCCTCGAGGAAGGTCGGTGTCATGCTGGAGAGGGGCCGCTTGCCCGGCGCGATGGCATTGGCGTCCACGCCCACCAGACCATAGGCATTGGGCGTCAAGGGCCGGACGGCGAAATCGTCCATTTCGTCGTTCAGCAGCACGCCGGTGCCGGGCGGCACGAAGGCGCTGCCGAAGGGCAGATTGATGCTGAGCGTGGCGGCGACGCGGTTGCCGGTCTGATCCAGCACCGAGAAGTGCGTGGTGTTGGGGTAGCCGTCGCTGGCCTGTGGCAGGGGCGGCAGTTCAGAAGAGGGGGTGGCGCGACCCGCTTCGATGCCTGCCGCGAGGGCTGCCGCGAAGTCCTTGTCGAGCAACCGCGCGACCGGGGCCTGGACGAAATCGGGGTCGCCGAGCCAGGCCGCACGCTCCCGATAGGCGCGGCGCAGGGCCTCGGTCACCCGATGCACCCGTTCCACGGAGCCGTGCGGCGGCAGGGGCTCGGCCTCGAGGATATTGAGCGCCTGGATGAGCACGATGCCGCCGGAGGAAGGCAGCGGGGCCGACACCACCCTGACACCCCGGTGGCTACCCACCACCGGGCGTCGCCACAGGCTTCGATAACCAACCAGATCGTCCTGCGTCCAGATCCCGCCGGCCGCACGCACACCGGCCACGAGTCTCTCGGCGACGGATCCCGCATAGAAGCCCTGCGCGCCCTCACTGGCGAGGGCGCGCAGGGTGGCGGCAAGGTCGGGCTGACGCAGGATGGCACCCTGCACCGGCAGTTCGCCCCCGGGCAGAAACAGGGCAGCGGCCGCCTCGGAGCGGGCCAGCGCCGCGTGCCGATAAGCTGCCATCTTCGCCGTGCGGGCGGTGACGGCAAAGCCTTCCTCCGCCAACCGGATGGCGGGGGCGAGACTCACGGCCAGCGGCAAGCGGCCCAGATCCGTCGCCAGCCGCGCGAGCCCATCCGGCAGTCCGGGGATGGCGGCGGCGAGCGCGCCATCACGCGAGAGGGCGGCGATGGCCTCGCCATCGGGGCCGAGATACATGTCGCGCAGCGCGGCCCCGGGGGCGGTCTCGCGGGCATCGAGCATGCCCTCCCAGCCATCGGCGGCGCGGTGCACCAGGAAGAAGCCGCCGCCGCCGAGGCCGGAGCTGGCTGGTTCCACTACCGCCAGAGCGGCCGCCACGGCAATCGCTGCATCGAAGGCGTTGCCACCTGCGGCCAGCATGGCGTGACCGGCCGCCGTAGCGGCCGGATGTGCACTTGCGATGGCGGCCGCGGGCGGTTGCGGTGCGAGTGGAGGCAGCGCGATCCCGGCGAGGTCAGGCGGGTGGAAGGCTGGCGCTGCCGTTGGCTGCGGCCCGGTCAGAACGCCCCCGGCGGGGCCCTCCGCCAGCACGGGTGGACCCGCCTGCGGGAGCAGCAGGAGCAGGGCCGCGCAGCGCCGAAGCCAGCCACCGCGGCGGGCTTTCCGCCCCGGGGCGACAGGGGCAGGGACTGGCTCCAGCCCTGAGCGCGGCAACCCCGCCCCACCTCGCCCACACTGCATCGGCATCAGGTCTGGACCCAGGGCAGCCCGCGGGCACGCCAACCGTCGAGGGTGTTGCGATGTCCCTCGGCGTCCCTTGCGCCCTCGAAACCCTCCTCGATGTTGTGCACGCTGACGAAGCCAGCGGCCACCAGGGCCTCGGCGGCCGCGAGTGATCGCCCACCGCTGCGGCAGAGCAAAAACACCGGCAAGGTCTCCGGTTCGGCATGACCCTGTGCGCCAAGCGCGGCGCGCACGCGCGCGGCGAAATCCGGGAAGGGTCGCCAGTCTGGCCATTCGCTCCAGGCCACATGCAGCGCTCCCGGTGGGTGGCCCACGAACTCGTGCTCGACGCGCGAACGGACATCGATGAGGACGGCGCGTTCGTCGTCGCTGAGGCGCGCCTGGGCAGCGCCCGGATCGAGGCGGATGATGGTCATGTGGGATCCCTCTGGTTGCGGAACGAACGCTCGTGCAGCGGTTGCCGGCATACTACCGCGCATGCAGCAGCCCGCGCCCTCCAGTCCGGCCGGCACCATCGCCGAATCCACCGCCGACTCGGCCCCACACTACGCCGCGGTCGACCTCGGCTCCAACAGCTTCCATCTGCTGGTGGCCCACCTGGAGGGCGGCCGCCTCACCACGGTGGATCGCATCAAGGATCCGGTGCGGTTGGCCAGTGGCCTCGATCAGCGCGGGCGCCTCACCGGTGCCGCACTCGAGCGTGCGCTGGCCTGCCTGCAGCGCTTCCGCCAGCGCCTGCGCGGTATCCCGCCGGAACGTATCCGGGTCGCCGGCACCAATGCCCTGCGGCAGGCGAAGAACGCCGACACCGTGCTGGCGCTGGCCGAAGAGGCGCTGGGGCACTCCATCGACGTCATCGCCGGGCGTGAAGAGGCGCGACTCATCTATCTGGGAGTCGCACACGACCTGCAGGATGACCACCACCGCCGCCTGGTCCTCGACATCGGCGGTGGCAGCACCGAGATCATCGTCGGCTCGCACTTCGAGCCCGAGGTGCTGGAGAGCCTGCACATGGGCTGCGTGAACTTCACCGTCCGCCACTTCGGCGATGGGCTCGTCACCATCGATCGCCTGGAAGCAGCGCGCCTGGCCGCCCTGCAGGAACTGGAACCGGTACAGAGCCTGTTCCGCGGCGCCGGCTGGGGTGCGTCCATCGGTTCCTCCGGCACCATCCAGGCGGTACGCGACGTGAGCCAGGGTCTGGGATGTCGGGCACAGGACTACATCGTCCGGGACGGCCTGGCCCGCATCCGGCGTGCTCTGCTCGAACGAGGCCGCGTGGACGTGGAGACCCTGCCCGGCCTGCAACCGGATCGGGTGCCGGTCTTTGCCGGTGGCTTCGCCATCCTCGAGGCCTGTTTCGAGGCACTTGGGCTCGAACACTTGCAGGTTTCCGAGTGGGCGCTTCGCGAAGGTTTGCTCTACGACCTCGTCGGCCGGGCGGAGACCGAGGACGTGCGCGAACGCACCGTCGCCCATCTCATGCAGCGCTTCCGGGTCGATGTGACGCACGCCACGCGCGTGGCGGCCACGGCCACGCAACTCTTCGACGCCGTGGCCAGCGACTGGCAACTCGACGGTCCGGCGCGACGGGTGCTCGAATGGGCCGCGCGTCTGCACGAGATCGGCCTCGCCATCGCGCACAACCAGTACCACAAGCACGGCGGTTACCTGCTGAAGCACATGGACATGCCGGGCTTCGCCCGTGGTGAGCAGCGACTGCTCGCCTTTCTGGTGCGCGCCCATCGGCGCCGCTACCCCGAGGACGACCGACGCGAACTGTTCCTGGGGCAGCGACGCACGGCACGGGCGCTGTCCGTGCTGCTCCGGCTCGCCGTGCTGCTGCACCGCTCGCGCTCCGAACAGCCGCTGCCGCCACTCACGGTCCAGGCTGGAGAGGATCAGCTACGGATCGAATTTCCGCCGGGATGGCTCACGATTCACCCGCTGACGGCCATGGACCTCAGCGAGGAATCCGAGCGCGTGCGTGACGCCGATCTGCGACTGCGCTGTGGCGAACGGGTCAGCGGCACGGTGGGCTGATGCCGGCTCTGCAGAGGCACCAGCAGCCCGGCGGGCGGGCAGAGGCATGGCAGGTTGCGACCCGCACCCCGGCCCCCTGCCCAGGAACCTGAGTTCCCCCGGGCACAAACCGATAGCAGGAAGGATGCTACGTGGGTTTCTCCTGGCGCTGCCTATTCGTCCATCAAATACCCATTTGCTTCCTGATGAGCGTGCAAAGACTATCCTTCAACTCTGAATGCCGAGGCACAGGAGCTTGCTTGCCAGTGCGTGGATTAGCATAAACATCGTGCTTTTTGCCGTGGCGCTTCAGATAGCAGCCTGCTGCCACCAACTCCCGGATGAATTCGCCACGCTTCACGCCACATCCAGGGCAATTTCTTTCGTCTGCGATCCTGGATGAGCTGGCGCGCCGCTCTCTTCCGTCATCAATGCATAGGCGTCCTGAATATTGGCTTGCAATTCATCCAGTGACTCGCCTTGGCTGAATACGCCAGGTACCTCTTTCAATTTTCCGACATACCAACCGTCGTCGATCCAGTATTCCAGAGTAAAGTGCCGCTGCATGTTTTTGCCTCGCTAAATACCAGATCCCGGATGACTGTTTACGCGTTTATGGGACAGGTGCGGGAAGATTCCAGGGCATTGTGGTCGTCGCGCAAAAATATGTGCTGAGGAGACAGCCCCCCGGGGAAGGGTCCGAAGACTCGGCCCGTTTGCACGAGGCGAGATGGGCGTGGTGGATCTGTCTTCAGTCGCCCTCAGGGCCAGGGGAGGTCGCAGTGCAGCTCCAGCAGTTCGCGCTGGGCATTGCGCGGCAACATCCCTTCATCCGGCTGCACACGCTCCCAGCGGCCATCCGACTGCAACAGCCAGGCAGCCGTGTTGTCGGCGAGCTGGGCCATCAGACATTCGTTCAGCACCCGTGCGCGCAGGCGACGATCCTCCACCGGGGCACAGGCCTCGACCCGGTTGAAGAAGTTGCGCCCCATCCAGTCCGCACTCGAGAGGTAGAGGGCTTCGTCGCCCTCATTGGCGAACCAGAACACCCGCGCGTGCTCGAGGAAGCGCCCGATGATCGAGCGCACGCGGATGTTCTCCGAGACGCCCGCCACGCCCGGGCGCAGCGCGCACACGCCCCGCACGAGCAGGTCGATCTGCACGCCGGCCTGAGAGGCCTCGTAGAGCGCCTGGATCATCTGCGGCTCGATGAGCGCATTCATCTTGGCGATGATGCGCGCCGGTCGCCCGGCCCTGGCATGGGCGGCCTCCCGCGCAACCATCGCGAGCAGGCCGCGGTGCAGGGTGAAGGGCGACTGCAGGAGCTTGCGGAGCTTGCCGGCGCGGCCCACCGAGGTGAGCTGCAGGAAGATGCGGTGGACGTCCTCGCCGATGCCGCGATCACAGGTCATCAGCGAGAAATCGGTGTACAGGCGTGCTGTGCGCACGTGGTAGTTACCGGTGCCCAGGTGCACGTAGCGGCGCAGGCGGGTCTCCT
>DBNU01000063.1 GCA_002299125.1 Proteobacteria bacterium UBA664 | reverse complement strand
TGGCCACGCACCATTTCCGATCGGGTGAAGAGCTGGAAGCCACCCTGCAGCGTTACGCCTGGCTCTACAATCACCATCTGCCGCAGAGCGCCCTGGACCACATCTCCCCCATCGAGGCGATGAAACGATGGCAGGGATCACACCCACACCTGTTCCATAAGCGCGTAACGAATCATCCGGGACCAGACAGCTACGCAACGCGCCCTCATCATGCAACGGTGGCACGTCACTCAGCGTGAACTGATCCCGGATCTGAAGTCCGAACTGGGTGTGCTCACGCCGAAGCTGGAGCGGGTCATTCAGATCCTCGAATGGGTGCGCGTCGAGGAGTTCATTGCCGCGTCCTGGTGCGGCGTGGGGCGTCCACCGCATGAGCGGGCGTGGCTGGCGAATGCCCCCCGCCTACCCCACGCGGGGGCAGGCTTCGTCGCCAAGGCCGTGTTGGGGCTGCCGAGCACGGCGGCGTTGCTCGAGCGTCTGGCGATTGATCGGGCACTGCGTCGCATCTGCGGCTTTTCACTGCATCGGCGGTTGCCCTCGGAAGCCACCTTCTCGCGTGCCTTCGGCGAGTTCGCGCAGGCGCAACTGGCGGAGCGTGTGCACGAGACGTTGATCAAGACACATCTGGGAGAGCAGTTGATCGGGCACCTGAGCCGCGACGGCACCGCCATCGAAGCACGTGAGCGCCCGGTGTGGGCCACGCAGCAGACTACGACGCCGACGGCCGTAGCCACGCCGAGCCAGAAGGGCCCGGGCAAGAAGCGCGGTCGGCCGCGGCGCGGTAAAGCGGACGCGTGCAGCGGAGCGCCGATTCAGCGGCAACGCCAGCAAAGCCTGGCGGACATGCTGGCGGAGATCCCCACGGCCTGCGACCGTGGCACCCAGTGCAATGCGCAGGGCTACAAGACGAGTTGGAACGGCTACAAGCTGCACTTGGACACCGCCGATTGCGGGGTGCCGATCACGGCGCTGCTGTCGTCGGCGTCGATGCACGACAGTCGGGCGGCGATCCCGTTGTCGCTGAAGAGCCGGGCGCGTGTCACCAACCTCTACGATCTGATGGACGCGGCCTATTGCAGCCTGGATCTGCACGAGCACAGCCGCAGTCTTGGGCATGTGCCGCTGATCGACCACAACCCGCGTGGGGGCGAGAAGATTGAGTTCGAGCCGCTGGACGCGCTGCGCTACCAAGAGCGCACGGTCGCCGAGCGCATGAATGCTCGACTCAAGCCTGCCCCCGCGTGGGGTAGGCGGGGGGATGAGTTCGGTGGCCGGCAGGTGCGGGTGCGGGGCGCGACCAAGGTGATGAGCCATCTGATGTTTGGCGTGCTGGTCTTGAGCGCCGATCAGTTGTTGCGCCTCTTGCAGTGAGTGCCGCGCGCTACCGACCCCTGGTGACACCCCGCTGCCTGCTGGGTCGGGCGGCCTATTGCCTGCCGCCGGCAAAAGGAGCTCTCATGCCGCCGTAGGAGCCGGAAACGGACTGCGCAGCGTTGAAAAACCGCTCCTGCAGGGAGTACTGGCCGTGTCAGCCATGGGAGCGGAGGAGTTTTGCAAGAAGCTCAACAGAACGAGCTTTTTGCCCGAGCGTGTGCGGATGATGCAGGCGTGGTCTGATTACCTGGACGCGCTGAGTGAGGGCCGGGCCAATGTCTTGACGTTGCGCCACGGTTGTAAGGCCTAAATCGAACGATAGAGGAAAAACGAAGGGTCATCACGTGCAAGAACGGCGGGAGGATCGAACAATGAGCGAGCAGCAAAAAGATGCAGCGGGGCAGGAGTGCTGGAGAAGCATGAGTGCCGCAGAGATTGTGGAGGAGGATGAAGCAGCGAAGCGTGCGCACTGGAGGAGCAGGAGTGCCGCCGAGCTAGCGCAAGAGCAGGAAGCAGCGCTGCAGGATCACTGGCAGGGAATGAGTACCGCCGAGGCAGGGGAAGCGGTGGCAGCAGCGCTGTCGGATCGCTGGGGACAGTTCGTAGACGCCGAGCTAGCGGAGGAGCAGGAGAGCTACCTAGGAGGGATGAGTGCCGCCGAGTTAGCGGAAGAGGATGTAATCGCGGAAATGGAGCAGCGCGCGCGCTGGAGAAGCATGAGTGAGGCCGAGCTGGCGGAAGAGGAGGAGATACTGGCCTATCAGCTCCAGGTTGAGCAGGACCAACTGGCGGAAATGTGGGAGGACCGCTGGCAACGGTTCTTGGCCGCCGAGCTAGCGCAAGAGGAGGAAGCAGCGCGGCGGCAGCACTGGAGAAGCATGAGTGCCATTGAGCAAGCGGAAGAGGAGGAAGTAGCGCGGCAGGAGCACTGGGATGGGATGATTGCCGCCGATCTAGCGGAGAAGAGCGGCCCTAGGGCGACAGCAATCGCCTCCGGGGCCTGTCCGTGTTCACCGATAGAGGGTGCCGTGGCTGCTGACAAGCATAAACCAGGCGCGGATGACCTTGAGGCCGCGCGCGGTGACGAGGTTTTCCTCTCTGTCGTCGCCTGCGCATCGATCCTTCCCGCCTCGCTGCGGGTGATGCGCCGACTCATCGACGCTCACAAGACGAGCGTCCAGTTTCCGATCATTGATCCGAAGTCATCGAGCCCGAACCCGTGGCGCGCGGCGGCGGACTTGGCGACGTTCTTCGACTTGCTGGATCAAGGCGCGCCATCTCCCGAGGTGCCCGAGGGCGAGGGCGACCCACAACGGGCAGGTGAGATGCTGGCCCTGTTCGATCGCGCGGCCGATCTTCTCATCAGAGAGCTTCTTGCAAAACTCCTCCGCTCCCATGGCTGACACGGCCAAACAGTGGCGCGACGCCAACCCCAGGCTGGACGGCAACCTGCGTGAATACGCCAGCGTCGAACAGTTGCTGGTGCTGGCCAATATCGAGGGAATGAACGCCGAGCTGATCCATATGGCGTTGCCGCAAGGCGAGCGCCTCAAGCGCCTCAATGCAATCGCCATCCGCCAGATGCAGGTGCTCACCGGCGCGACGGCCATCAAGCAACTCAAAGGCTGAGTCGTGCTCGATACCGACACCAAGCGCCGCATCGACACCGCCCGCGACATCCTGGTCGGCAAGGTGCCCGATCCCAAGAGCTAGGTCGAACAGATCACTATCGCACTCATCTACAAGTTCATGGACGACATGGATGTCGCATCCCGGCCAGGGCGGGATCATTATGG